>JAEZAF010000135.1 GCA_023430545.1 Chloroflexota bacterium | reverse complement strand
GGCGGTGAGCGTCTGGCGGAAAATCGCGGCGTCCCGTTCCTTGGCCGCGTCCCGCTGGATGCCGAAGTGCGCAAGGGCGGTGACTATGGCCGTCCGATTGTCGTCTCCATGCCGGAGTCCCCTGCGGGGCAGGCGTTTATCGACCTGGCGCAGGCGGTGGCCGCCCGTATCAGCGTGCTGATGCTGCAAAGCCCGAATGTTGTCCCGCTGAATATCATCGGATAACAGCACAGACCGTTACAATACACACGCCGTCAGTGCGTGGTCTAAATCTCACGCTAAATCCCCTCTCGATGCAACAGGTTGCGCAGCCGGGAGGGGATTTGTCTTACACCTATATCAATATACAAACAGCCGTTAGTCATCCATCCCCAGCACCTGGATATTGCTGTCACTGCTGCCGACCGGGTTATAGCGCCCGATCAGAAGCCAGAACAGGAAGTTAATGACCAGTGACAGCACCAGAGCGGTGTAGCCCTCACGTTCGATTTCACGATAGACGACAAAATTTCGCAGCAGAATCCCGGCGGTGAACAGAAACAGCAGGAAGACCACCCGTCGGTATTTGCGCTCCGAGCGCTGTACGACCAGCATCATACCGCTGATAAACAGTGTCAGCAGAATAACGTACTCCGTTTGCATGCATGTTCCTTTATAATTTCAATCGAATTTCACCTATTATACTGTGTGAGAATTCCTGTAACAGAACCGGAAGTGTGTGATCAGAGATGAACCCTGCGACCTGTAACGGGTTTACTGCGTATCTGATGTGCATATCTGGTGAAGTGTTTTTTTAAAGGACGGCAGACCACAGCTTGCATGTTCTGCTACAATACAGGGATCATACGCGTGTCCCTTTCTCGCGCCGAAAAGGAGCTTTATAGATGGCAGAGATTTCTGTTTCCAATCATGATCAGGTGACACTGGTAGAGGTTAATGGGCGCATCAACAGCAGCAACGCGACCGATCTGGCGACCGCCCTTTCTGAACAGATCGATCAGGGAAAAGTGAATCTGGTCCTTGACCTTGAGGCCGTTGATTTCATGAGCAGTGCCGGGCTTCGCGAACTTGTGACCGCGCTGAAGAAAGTAAAACGCAGTAACGGGGATATGCGCCTTTCGAACCCGGCACCGCGTGTACGTGAAGTGCTGGAAATGGCTGGACTGGATACCATCTTTCTGATCTTCGACAGCCAGACTGATGCGGTGGCGAGCTTTTAGGCTGGCTCGGCACGCTGCAAACTTCCCGTAAAATCCGTGACCTTCAGAGTGGAGCGACCACGATGATCACAAATGAACCCCGCCTCTCGATTCCCGCTGAGCTTGCTGGTATTCAGGTTGTGGGTGAGTTCGTTGTCGCTCATGCGCAGCATGCGGGTCTCGACGATGAGGCTGTTTATCACTGTCGGCTTTCCGTTGAGGAGATCTTTACCAATATCGTGGAGCATGGTTATGCCACCGTTCCGCCGGGTCTGATCGAGGTGATCTGCCGTGCCAGTGATCAATACTTCATGATTACCCTGATCGATGATGCACCCGCTTTTGATCCTCTGAGCCTGCCGGACCCTGATCCTTCGGTTCCGCTGTGGGAACGTCAGGGCGGGGGATGGGGAATCTACTTTGTCAAAAAGTTTATGGATGTGGTCGAGTATCATCACCATGATGGCCGAAACCATCTGATGATTGCTAAACGCCTGCCGGAGTAGTTCCAGCAGGCGTTTTTTATTGACGGATGCTGTTCAGACTCGGGATTAAGGGGTTTCCCGCCATGACCAGATGTCATCCAGATTGACGCGGCCTGCCGGTGGCAGATAATTGCCTTCGCAGTCCTGGGCCGTGCGTGGAAGATCATTGCGCGGGGTGAGGAGCGTGTTATCGGGGTTGAAGTAGTTCCATGCTGCACGCGAAATATCCTCGACCAGCGGCCATAACTGCTCGTAATTCTGGAAGTTGGCCTCTGTTTCCTCCCACAGATAAACGGCGATCACGTAGTTGCGTCCATTGGGTGAGTAGACGATACCGGCATCGCCGACCATATCCCCAAGCCAGCCGTTCTTGTGCGAGATGCGCGTACCGGGCGGGATGCCCCCCTGGAGCAGACGCTGTAAATCGTTGGCACTCATCAGCTCCAGCATCTGACGGCATTCCTGCTGAGTGAAATCGTCGGGGAAGGCGGTCATCAGCCCAGAGCTGTAATTAGCGCAGTCGTAGATCTGTGCGAACAGTGTGCCAATATCCTCGGCGGTGGTCTGGTTGTACGGGTCCGGCCCGGTATTGAAGCTGGCATTCGGCTCTGTGTCCGGGATTGCGATTGACCCGAACTGCTGACCGGCTGTGCCATCGACAAAGGGCGCGGCGATGAAAGTATTACGCGCACCGACATCCTTTGCGGTCTGAGAGACGCTGGTCAGACCGGCGAACTCGCTGCCTTCGATCCCGCCACCGATCAGACGCAGCAGCAGATTTGACGACGAGTTGCGGCTGCACAGCAGTGAATTCGCCATGATATAGGCTTCGTCCTGATCGGGTGGAAAATCCTTGAACCGATAGAAGTCGATCAGAATCGGGACCTTGTTGGTACTGGCGGCGGTAAAGGCAACATCGCCCAGCAGGTTGATCTCTTCGCCGGTTTGCAGGTCCATGATGAAGACGGACGCGACCGAACCCTGTGAGTCGTAGATGAAGCCTTTCGAATCCAGATAATCGACGATCATCTGCTGAAGGGTGTTCAGGTTAGGGCGGCTGGCGGCGGAGTCCCCAGTGGGGAGCTGTACCTCACGGTTGACTGGCTCAAACAGGGCCGCTTCGATCATGCGGGTGGCGGCGGGGATGTCCAGTGTAGAACCCCGCGCTCCCTCATAAACGGTGAGAGTCGCGACATCGTATCCGGGGCGGCCGGGTGGACGGTCATAGCGGCGGGCAAGATCCTCAAGGTAGTTGGCGAGCAGGCCCTGCTGATATTCCGCGCTTAGCTCGATATCGCCTCCCTCGGCAAGCTGCTGGCCGGTCAGATAGTTGAAGAAACGCAGCCAGAAATTTGAGGCAGTTTCGCGTGCGTTCAGCGCCTGCGCCAGCATGGTCTCGTTATTCAGGCGGAAGCCGATGGCGCTGGGCTGAAGCAGAATAGGGCTGTCCTGATAATAAAGGGTCAGGGGCTGCTCGTAGACCTGCTGCCATTTGATAATCGCGCTGTTCTGGGTCTCGCCGCTGACATCGACGCCGCCGACGCGGATACCCGCTGCCATCAGCTCGTCCTGCTGGCTGAAGGCGATCAGTTCGATCAGGAAGATCCCGGCGGCGGCGAAGACCATCGCGGTCGAAAGGATCGAGAGAAACGGTAAACGCCGTTTTCGGTTGCGGCTGGTGCCGCGAGAAGAGGCTAAGGTTGCCATAGTGATAATCCGGTTCGATCTATTTTATCTGAAGTGCTTTTTGAATCGCGGATGCCTGAAACCTCACAAGTGGGGGAAGCTGCTGGGGGGAAAACCACCCGAAATCAAGCAGTTCATTGCTCACACGCTCAACCTGTTCATTGATGGTGCAGAGATATGCAAAATCGAGATGCGATGGTGTAACGAGTTCGCATAACAGAAGCTGATCGATGGTGGCGGTGGCGTAGATTTCTTCCTTCAACTCGCGCAGGATGGCGGTTTCGGGATGTTCGCGTGCATCCACCCATCCGCCGGGAAGCCCCCAGGGATACATCGGATGGAAGATGTGCTCCACCAGCAGAACCTGCCCGTGTTCATTGAAAATGACCGCTGCGACCCCCAAGGTGACTTTGGGGCGCAGGAAGCGATAACCAACATTTGCAACCGTGATGATCCACGGAAAGCGCTGAAGCGTCTTTGCAAATGCGCGTGCGTATCGAGGCAACCGCATCCCCTTTTGCTAGTGCTGAGCCAATCGATGAGTCTAAAGCGTTGATCGCGCGTCGTCAACCCATTAACGGAGTGAAAGATGCACAGGTGTGCAGGGGATGCAGCGTCGAGCATAGGCGGGATGGCACGCTGCGTCCCTCTATCCTCGATATAGAAACCCCATCCCCCAGCCCCTTCTACAAGGTGGAGAAGGGGAGAAAAGCAAGATCATGTCAGGTGGGTGGGACAGTGTGCCTGTCCCTGCGAATGTGTCAGATATGGGAAAGTGGTTATCCTGGACGTGTACAAGCACGACTCTACGGTGATGGTATGGTGCGGTGTGGGTATGCGCTGGATGTGATGTGTTTGTGTGGTGACGGCGTGCAGGCTGGTGATACATCAGGCTGCTGATCAAAACCTTTCTCTAATGCAGGGTAAACGCGAATGAAATCATTATGAGGCTGGAGCGTGTTATACTGGAAGGTGACATAAACGTCTTCCATACGGAAGTTAAACCACTCGCGAGATCCAGCCGGGTGGGTTGTATGTTATATATAACGGATCGTTCAGTTCATCCTGACGTAAGGGGGAAAATCCCCCGGCTGCTTCGGGAAATGGTGCACAGGCCTGCCAGCTATGGACTTTTTGACCTTCTTTTCACGTCCACCGGGTGATCTGCTTTACTACTTCCTTGTGACCGGTCTGAGCCTGATCGCACTGGTGATCAGTTGGCGACAGCGCATCACACTCAACCTTAACGATAACGCGCCGGATGTGCGACGTCTGAGCACGGCGATGCTGGGCATTGTCGTGATCTGGGGGATGGTGCTGGGTGGAATGCTGATCGCGCTGGTGCTGTCGCTGGAAGCGCGGATGATCCTGCCGCCGCTGGAACGGGCTGTCAGCCTGCTAATCGTCGTCATCCTGATCTGGGCGCTGATCACGCCGGGATCGGAGCGGTGGGGGAATCTGCCGTCCACGCTGCTGGCGCTGGCGATGATTACGGCCAATATCACTTACATCTACACGGCGGTGCGCTGGTCTGGCGTGGCTGTCGAACAGAGTTTTAATGCCAGCCCGTTTGAACGTGCCTACATGGCGGCCTTCTTTTCCCTGACACTGCTGGCGGCGGTGATGGCGATGGCGTTCCTGCGTTCGGTGGTGGATGCGCCGCTGAAGGCGATCTGCTTTCTTGTGCTGACGGTGGGCAGCGGCTTGACCCTTTTCGCGCCTTCACCTGAAGCGGCGGGTGGTGATTATCCGCCAATCTTCCGGCTGAGCATGATCGCGGCGCTGATCCTCAACATCCTGATCGTGCATCGGGCGAATCGACGTCAGCCTGCCCCTGTGCCGGTGGCTACCCGCGATGTTGCCTACAGTTTTCCGGTCGCGGTGCACAAGCCGCCCACGCCTACGGTGATGGCGGCAGCAGCCGGACTCGCTAACGGCGGTAAGGGTGTCGGTCCTTCAAATGGACACACACACGAAGAACGAGTCCCCGTGACCTCGTTTCATGCAGGAGAACACATTGAATCCTCGTCCCATGCTCATGGTGGTGCAATGCCTATAGAACGCGAATCCGTACAGCTTCTGCGGGTGCTTGGCCTGATTCTGGAAGATGCTGCGCCTAAAGCCATCCCGCTGCAGATTGTGAAAGTCACGCTGGATGTGCTGCGGGCGGAAGTCGGCGCGGTGATCAAGGTGAGTGATGCCAATTATGCCGACGTGATGACGGTCTATGACCGTTCGATGCGGCGCACCAACGAAGCCATTTCCATCAATTTTGACCTTCAGCCGACGCTGGTTGAGGCGATTGATCACCGGGCGCAGGCTGAACTGCGTCCGTCGGATCATATCGAGGAACTGAGCGATCTTTATGCGCGACTCGGCATTAACCAGATCGGGCCGGTGTACTATCAGCCGATGGTGCACGATCAGGCACTGATGGGAGTGCTGCTGATTGCGCTGCCGTACAGCCAACGGACACTGAGCCATCAGGAACAGGAGATCCTCAAGGGGGTTGCGCTGATTTGCGCCGGGCTGCTGTCCCTTAGCTTTAAGGCTGATGATTCGGTGCGGCTGGCGGAAGAACACGCGATTCAGGCGGTGGTCGAACGCGCATCATCGACGCCGATGGCTGATCTGGTGGGCACCGGACAGCAGAGCGTGCTTCAGGAGAACCTTCAGGCGGCGCGTGACCAGATCATGGAGCTGAGCCAGCAGGTCAACGATCTCAAGACGCAGTTGGAGCAGCAGCGTAACAAGATCGCCGCCGCGCTTGGGGACACCGAAGACGGTCTGAGCTTCTCGCAGCAGATTACGGCCATCAGCGTGGATCAGGAACATCTGCGGAGTGAGCGTGACCAGTTGGCGAACCGCCTTCAGGAAGCTGAAGCCGCACTGATGGATGCTGTCGCCAGTGATGATAACGCCGCTATCAGTGGTGTGATCGAAGCGCTGCGCCGTGAACGTGATGATCTGATGGCGGAGCGTGAGCATTTGCAGTCGCAGCTTGATGATCTGCGGCGCAGTGAAGGCACACTCCTGCCGGAATCGCTTCAGGAAGTGGTCGAGCGCATGAGCGATGAAAAGGCGCGTCTCCAGTATGAGCGCGACCAGCTTAGCTCCCGCCTCGATGACCTTCAGATCCAGATGGGGCAGTTGGGGATTGATGCCAATGCATCGAGCCTGTCGTATCTGATCGGTAAGCTGTATGAGGACCGGTCACTGCTGCGCACACGCAACGAGGCGCTGCTCGCTGAACGTAATATGCTGTTGAGTGAACGTCAGCAGCTTGAGGAACGCATCACACAGGAAAAAGAGCGCGAGAAGCTGATCCGCACCTTGCAGGAACAGATCAAGAACCTCGCGGCGGACCGTGATGCAGCGATTATCCAGCGGGATCAACTGCGCAGTGAAAATCATGAGATGGCGGCGAAGCTGGATATCACCCGGCAGCACCGCGCACGACTGGTTGCGAAGGAAGCCGAACTTCAGGAAGAGCTGAATGAGCGTGGTCAGCAGGAAGCGAAGCTGCACCGCCAGATCCAGCGCCTCTCCGACCATGTCAGCGAACTGATGAATGAACGCGATCAGGCGGTGGCGGATCTGCATTGGGCGAACAGTGACCGCGAGCGGCTGCTGGCGTATATCGAAGGTGATGCGACCCGCGCACAGCAGGCCAGCGATCAGGGAAGCAATGCGCTGCGGGCCTCGGTTGCGGATCTGACGGAACAGCGCGGACAGCTTGAACGTGCATTGAACGAAGCACAGGCACAGCTTGCCGAACTTCGTCAGCAGCTTTCACAGGCACAGGCGACACCGGTCCAGATCCCGTCACCGGCGTCGGTGGGAAGCGCGGCTGACAGCTATTCACCGGAAAATGCCGAAGTGGTGATGAGCCTGGTGCAGGAACTGCGCACGCCGATGACCTCGATTTCGGGATATGTCGAACTGCTGCTTCAGGAGTCGGCGGGTATCCTCGGTGAGATGCAGCGTCAGTTCCTGCAACGTGTGGCGTCCAATGTCAATCGCCTGACGGTGATGCTCGAAGACCTGATCCGCATTACGGCGCTGGATACCGGGCAGTTTACGCTGTTATCGGTGCCGGTCGATGTTGTCAGCGCGATTGAGGATGTTATCACCAACACATCGACGCAGTTCCGCGCCAAAGGGCTGACGGTGAACCTCGAACTGGATGCCAGTATGCCGATGCTGTATGCCGACCGTGACTCGTTCAATCAGATCATCGGTCAACTGCTGACCAATGCCTATAACGTCTCACCTCCGGATACCCAGATCACGATTCGCGCCCTTCAGGATCAGATTCAGCTTCCGACTTCGAATGGTACGGCGGTCAACAGCCTTGTGGTCTCGATTGCCGACCGGGGTGGAGGAATCCTGCCGCAGGATGAAGAACGCGTTTTTGCCCGTAAATATAAGGCCTCGAATCCGCTGATTCAGGGGCTGGGCGATACTGGCGTCGGAATGGCGGTGGCGAAGGCGCTGGTCGAGGCGCACGGCGGGGCGATGTGGATGGAAACGTATCCCAATCGTGGTACGATCTTCCACTTTGCACTGCCGTTTAACGGCGTTAACGCATCGAACCGGGTGGCTTCCTAGTCTATGTCCCAGCGTCCTCAGCAGCGAGATTTTGGCGGCGAGTTCGTCGTGGCGCTTGTCGCGCTGGCCGTGCTGGTCTTTGCTGCGGTCTTCGGTATTCTGCTGTCCCTGTGGTCACGCGGTGATAACACGAGTACCGCCGCGAGCGCGACGACAGCGGTGATTCAGCTTCAGGAGACGATCTCGGTCACGCAGCCGGAGACTGAGCCGCCGACTGAGGCGGCAACTGAGACGCAGGCGCAAAGGCCGTCACCGACGTTCACAGTCACACATGAAATCACTGAGGTGATCGCCAACCTGCCTGACGTCACAGAAACTGAAAGCGGTAATGGTGACGCTGATTCAACTGCCCGGACACCGCGTTCGATGGCGACGGTGACCGCGACGGCGACGAATGTCCCTGCAACGAGGACAAAATCACCAACACCGCGACCGGTCCAGCCTAGTGTAACGCCGACTCCGTCACCGTCGGATACCCTGACCGATACACCTGAAATCCCAACAGAGACGGCTACGGCGACCTTAAGCCGGACACCGAGGCCGACCTTAACATCAACCGATATCCCGACGGAGACCGACACTCCCACAGAGACCGCGACCGATACACCATCTGCGACAGCGACCTATACCGCCACAGCAACTGATACCGTATCTCCAACCGATACAGCGTCGCCTTCGGCCACCCGGAGTCCAACGCTGACCGATGCTCCGACGACCGTACCGACAGATGATGCGACTGTGCCACCGCTGCCAACGATGGAAGCGGTCAGGCCGTGTGCGCTTCCAGAGGGATGGGTGCTGTATACGGCACGCTTCGGGGAAAGTTTCGAGCTGCTGGGCACAGCGGTGGATACACCAGTCGAGGCACTGCTGAACGCTAACTGCCGGACAGAAAGCACAGCAGATCTGCTGGCAGGGGACGGCGTTTATCTGCCGGAAATGCCGCGAAGCACCCGTCCGCCGGAGCGTGAAGCGCTGATCGGATGTGTGAACCCGAATGCCGCGTTCTTTGACGGTCTGGAACCGGGTGATGTGCTGGAAGGCGTCGTTTCGTTAGAAGGCAGTGCGGATGCGGTGAATTTCTGGTATGCAAAGATCGAAATCCGCAGTGCTGAGTCCAACCAGTATCAGTTTTTGACGCGAATCCGTCAGCCTCTGGAGCAGGCGGCGCTGGCGGAGATTGATACGAGTGATTTCGAGGCCGGTGACTACTGGCTGAGGCTGGTGGTGTACAATCTGCGCTCACAGATCCCGCTGACGGGTGTGTGCGTGGTGCCGGTGACATTCCCTGGTTCCTCAGCAGAGGCTGACAGGCCCTGATGCAAAACCACCGTTTTCTCAACGGTGTATGACGCAGCATCGACAGAATAACCTGCCTTCTATACACTATCTGCGTTTGCATTCTTGCGGGAATTTCCTCGATGAAACGTTTCTTCAGCTTTTTAGCGTTCCGCCTGCTGCCGCTTTTTCTGCTTGCAGCACTGGCTTATTTTGGTTATCAGATTGTGCAGTCGGTGGGGCGCGTGCTGTCGGAGCAGTCCCTGTATGCGCAGCGCTCCGGTGAGTATGCGCTGACGGCGACCGCACTGGTGCCGTCTGCTTCAGCCGAACAGGGTACCGGTATTCTGCTTGCAGGCTATCAGAAGCCGTCGGTCGAACAGGCATTTGTCACGAATACACCTCGCCCGGAAGTCGAAACCGAAGCGACGTCTGACGGCGGTGCTGGTGATGCCGTTACTGTAACTCCGGCTGCGCCTGATGCTTCTAGTGGCGATACACAGGCCGGACCTACCGCGACGCTGCCGCCTCTCAATGAGCCGGGGGCGCTGCCGACGATCTTCTTTGCTGAGAGCGCCGCTGATGGCATGGCGTTCAACGGCACGGCAGTCCCGACCACGGTCGCGCCGATTGACCGACAGGGGAATGATCTGGTGAATATCCTGCTGCTGGGGCAGGACAACGAGATCACCGGTGAATCACTGGCGCGGACCGATACCATGATTATCGTGTCGATCAACCGGACGACGGGCACGGTTGCGATGCTGAGCCTGCCACGTGACCTCTATGTCTATCTGCTGAATGGCCGCATGGACCGCGTGAATACCGTTTTCGCGTGGGGCAATGCGATGGACTGGGATGGGGGGGCATTCTTCTACGTGCGTCAGGTGCTGCTGTATAACCTCGGTATCAACGTGCACTATTACGCGCTGGTCGATCTGAGCGGGTTTACCGAAGCAATTGACCTGCTCGGCACGGTCGAGGTGGGGGTAGACTGCCCGATTATCGACTATCAGCTTGTCGGGGCGGAAGTCCCGAAAGGCGCGACCAGGATCAATGAGGACGGCGAATACATCCTGCCAATTGGCTATTATGAACTGACCGGTAAGGAAGCGCTGTGGTATGCGCGTTCGCGCCGCAACAGTGATGATTTTGACCGTGGTCGGCGTCAGCAGCTTCTGCTGCGGGCGGCATGGCGTCGCGCCCGTGACAACGGCCTGGTGACACAGCTTCCAACTCTCTGGCAGACTGCGACCGAGATTATCGAGACGAACATCCCGTTTGATGTCGCGCTGAGTCTGCTGCCTTATGCCATCAACCTGAACCCGAACACGATCGAAAATTATAAACTGGTGCGCACGTATGAGACGATCCCGTGGACGACACCGGATGGCGATAATGTTCAGGTGCCGCATCCGGAACGGGTGGCGCAGTTAATGACGGACTTTTATACCCCGCCCACCCAGAATCAGCTTGCTGATAACGAAAAGCTGATCCGTGTCGTCAATGGCACCAGCAACGCCGATTGGGATCGGGTTGCGGCGGACCGTCTGGCATGGGACAGCCTGAACGCCATCCCATATGGTGCGGCGGACCGTGCCGACTATACCGAGACGATGGTGATTGATTATTCCGGTGAGAGCAAGGGAAGCCGTCTGCCGATGATCGTCAAGACGCTGAATATCAAGCCGGAGAATGTGATCGTCCAGCCGGACCCGAACCGCACGGCTGAATATGAAGTGATCATCGGGGCAGATTACGAGAAGAATTCCTGCACCTTCAATGTCCTTACACAGGAAGAGATGGCTGCACGGTAGGGCTGCGCCCCCATCCGACGATGGTTACAGCGGACAGGGCGCCATTGCAAGCAATGCGGCCCTGCCCCTACCTCCTGCGTGGCTTGCAGGGGTGATGGGTGTGTTGTCAGGGGGAATAAGACTCAATAGTTGGTGCACATGGGCGGGAAGAATCCCGCCCCTGGAGTTTGGCAGTATTTGCAAAAAGAATGACCTTCGGTGCAAGCTTGAGTTACCACACAAAAGCGAACCGGAGGTCATTGTATATCCACTATGACACAAAACGCGGCACTACTCAAG
>JAEZAF010000098.1 GCA_023430545.1 Chloroflexota bacterium | reverse complement strand
TCCTGCGGGTCATGCTCGTTGAACTCCATGCTGATGTCCACCAGATCACTGATGAACACGAAACTGTTGGTCTTGGAAACAACATCCTGAAGTTCGTAGACCAGTGTCAGCAGGAACTCGACGCAGTAGCGCATGGACGTGCTCATATCGCAGATCAGCACCAGCGCCGGTTTGACATGGCGGCGTTTGTGCTTCAGTTCCAGCGGCACCCCGAGATATTTCATGTTACTGCGCATCGTGCGCCGCAGATCGGGTGTGCCATCCTTCGCGCGGCGCTGGCGTAACGCGGCGCGGCTCCGCAGTCGGGCGGCCAGACGGCGCACTTCGTCGCGGATCTGTTCCATGTCCGCGTATTCCAGACGGCGCAGGGGCACATCCATCAGATCGGGCTTCGGTTCCGGTTCGCGCTCGGCCATGCGCTCCGCCAGCGACAGCCCCACGTGATTGGAGATCTGCTCGCTCAGGCCGTCCATATTCATCTGCATCATCTCGCGCAGTTCTTCGGCCTTTTCGTCGCTCATCCCCATCGACTTGAGCATCTCGATCAGGTCTTCAATCATCTGCTGAAGCTGGCGCAGTCCGGCCTCAGAGTTCATCCGGCGCTCGAACCACTGGCGCTGGTACATATCCCCGCTGGCCTGCTCCAGCCCGGAGTTCTCACCCATTTCGTTGAGCTGATCCTGACTGAAGGGGCGGCCCTGTAACATCTGGTCCATCAGATCGCGGAGCGCCTGCATCTGCCCGGCCAGCGAGCGCAGCGCCTGTTCGAGCATATCGCGCTCGTCCTGCGTCAGGTTGTCCGGGATATTCTCCATCGGTGGCGTGTTGGAGCCGAAAAACAGCGGGTAAAAATATTCGAACATATTGTGGTCGCGGCGTTCCTTGACCAGTGTACTTTTTAAAGTGGAGCGGAAATAGGTCTGGTTACCGACACCAATGTGATCGGTGCCGAACATGGCATCCTGACTTTCAGCCAGCGAGATACGCACGCCAGCGGCGCGTAAAGCCCGGATGAAATCGACCATTCGTTTGTCCATAAGGTTTAACCTCGGTCACTGCAAAAACTCAGACGGTGAGTTCGGACGGTGGGTGTCACGGGGCGGCAGCGCGGGGAATAGCTATCCTGACCTTTACACTATATCGCAGATTGAAGGCACACGACAACTCCTCAATATGGGTAGGAGTGGCGGCAATCACTTATGGAGAGGGGGTTTGATTACGGGAGCAGCTCCAGATATTCGACATGCTTAGGACGAAAGATACTGAAATCGCGGCGGTCAAAGGTGCACACCTGCGTGACATTCAGATTGCTTATATGAATATTCGTATTATGCGCAATTTTCACAATATAAACCGGTGAGCCGCCCAAGGATTCGAATATGATCGATTTGCAGATCGCCTCTTATCACTGGACCGGCTCACACTGTATTGCTAAACAGTTAGAGCAGGTGCATCAGAACCTATATCGCGAAGTTTATCGACAGCAGTTCCAATACCTGCACCACTTTTGTTTAGCAGCTGAAAGAGTCAAGCACCGTGAGCACCCCAGATAGATGCAGTATCTGACTGAGGCACTCATGCCGGCCATATTTCCGGTACTCGGTGATACCGATACGGCCAGCACAACATTTTCCTGATTGCTTTCCAGAATCCCAAGCACTTCCTCATGAGGTTGGACCCTTGCAAACCACTCAAAACTGATGGTCTCAGGATCTTCCTCATCGACCTGCGTATAGTTTATACGAAAGGACGATTGCTGATTGAATTCGCTGTCAACCAGTGTTTCTGGAAGCGCCAGCCAGAACTCCTCGCTTGCTTGGGAATATACCAGCAGCAGTGTGTCTGGACTGTAAATATCAATCTCTACAGCGTCGGGCGGAAAGATATTATGAATGATATATTGCTTCCTCAGATAACTTGGATACAGATTTGAGATGGGTTCCTCAAGCTCCTCAAATTCTGATGTTTGGATCGTTTGCTGAATGGAAAACAGAAAGAACGACATGGTAGACCCCTTTATCTAAGTTGAAGTTGTGTAATCAAGGTTGGTTGCCATGCAAGCAGACCTTGAGGTGAAGCCACAAGAAGCATATAACGGGAAAGGAAGGGACGATTTACAGCACCAAATGCCGAGATCAGCATATCTACAGAACTGATCTCACCAATTTTTACTGTATGGTCTGCTTCAGGCAGTGTGATGTAGACCTGACCATTCAGCAGGGTGCTGTATAAAATCTCTGGACGTGTGAAGTCTAAGGAAGCCATAGAAGCTGCTACAGTTTCAAGCCCCACCAGAGGTGTAGACTCAATGCTCACAGCCGAAGGGGTGAATCTTGAGAACTGAAGCTGATAAATACCCTCGATCGTAGCCGCATAGAAGCGATCATTTCGTACTGGGTCTACAACCAGCTCATTGATGCGCACTTCTGGCATGTTCTTAATCGGTGCCGACGCCCAATCCCATGTATCACCGTCATGAGTTCCTATCCACAATTCGCCATCTTCGGTTCCTGCAAAAATAATTGACGAAATCATCGTGAAACTGGAAACAGACCCGGAAGCTCTCCCGATTGGCACTATTTCCCACTGCTTGCCATGATCTGCACTCTGGTAAATTTGACCGTCACCCACGTCCAGCAGATAAAACCTGTTAGGATCATTAGCATCAACCATCAGGGTTTTGGGAATAGCGACCTCGGCGTTCTCCTTCCACGACCCCAGTAGTGATGGAACTGGATCAAGTTGGTAGATTTCACCCTCAGAGGTTGCAGCAAGTACGCTATCCGAAGTATTTCCGAAAGCCCACACAATTCCGGAGGTATTCAGTGAGATCGGGATAGATCGCCACTGCTGCCCATTATCTGAACTACGGCATATCCTGCCATTTTCAGCGCTTATATAAATACTGGCCGAGGCATCATCTGTTACAAATAAGGAATCTATTGATGGAGCGCTTGTGCTAAAACAGGTTGACAAGTCCAGTACTGTCCAATAACCGGGTGTATCCAAAAAATTTAAGGTTGCTATTCCTAATAGAAAGCCAAAAATCAGTATCAAAATGAAGGTAAGCATCTGCATAAATCTCAGCTTTTTGGGAACCACGGCTCGTTCTGGCGGGAGTGTATTTTTCTCTCTTGCGGCTTTTCTCGTATCAAAAGTGATTTTCACGATAAGGAGTCCCAGCACTAAAATGCCTAAAAGTGCCCCTATTTGGTTAATCTGTGGATTATTCGGAAAAACTAGGGCAAGCAAGCTCGTAAATACACCGATCAGTGCCATGAGTGTTGTGACCCATCTACCAAGCTGTTCTGTGATGAGCTGAACCTGTTTGTGCATCTGGTCTATGATGTTTTGGGTGAGCTTTTCCTGAGGCGACGGTGTAGTCATCGGTGTCCCTGTCATTTATTGTTCAAACAAGCAAATTTGATATCAGGACAAGTTATGTGTTTTCTATCAATAAGATGAATGCAAAGTCAGGCAAAATATCACCCCGAAAAATGACCCAATAACTTCTGAGATTAGCTGCATACCAAAAGTGAATGATGCGGAGACTGCTGGGGAAACGCCACGTTCTGCAACTCAATCGCGTGTATAAACGTCTATAGATACGCGTAGGGAATCCGTTGTTTGGTTGTCCGTGCGAATATCTCTATAATAGACACCAATTTGGCCGTGTAATGTCGTGAAAGAGTCGCGGAAGAGGGTTGACCCTGTTATGGCTGAAAAATCTGGAAATGAAACGATCCCCGTTCGAGAGTTTTATATCCGTGCGCTAAAGCCCGAAGATCGCAACTGGGTCGCGGACTTCCTCGACAGTCACTGGATGTCAACCAAAATTGTGTCACGCGGGCAGATCCATTACGGCCATCTGCTACCCGGTTTTGCCGCCTTCCCCGGTAACAGTGAAGAAGAAGCCGACCCGAATGCCAAAGCGATTGGCCTGCTCACCTACCGGCTGGAAGAAGACCGGCCCCAGGTCGAGGTGATTACGATCAACAGCCAGGAATGTAATAAAGGCGTCGGGACAGCGCTGATCGAAACCCTGCGGACGGTTGCCATCGAGAATGGCATCAAACGCATCTGGGTGATCACCACCAATGATAACCTCAACGCCCTGCGCTTTTACCAGAAGCGCGGATTCCGCCTCGCGGCACTGTATCCCAACGCCATCTCGGAGTCGCGCAAGCTCAAGCCGCAGATCCCGATCATCGGCGAGCATAACATCCCCCTGACGGATGAACTTGAACTTGAAATGCTGCTTTGATCTGATAGTCAATACCAGCGTGCCATGCAATGACAAATGTTCTGTTTACAAACGATAACCTTCATTTGACATGCTTTTAAAGGTAGCTTAAACTGAAAGTAATCAGGAAAAGGAGGGTTTCGATATGAAGCTGCCCTTGCCATTAAACATCCGAGATGCCAACCCCACGCGATTTATTCGACTCGATTAAATCGCGTGTTTTTTTCCAGACCTCGTTAGAATAAAGGAGTGTTTTATCTTATGGACTACAGCATGATTGGTAAGATTCAGAAAGCCAAGGAATATGCAGAAGACCCTTCGCGCGTCACCCTTCACAACTTCGCGGCAGAATTTGTAGGCAGTAACAATACGTATCAACTCACGCTTGGGCCAGATGGATGGCACTGCTCCTGCCCCGGTTTCCAGAAGTACGGCATCTGCCCGCATGTGATGGCGGTTGAACGCGGCCTCGGCCCGATGCTGAAGCGCCAGCCGCTGCCCTATGCCCCCGGCCAGAACGTGGTCAGTGATGTGGAAAAAGCCAAGAATTACGCGGAACGTCTGGGTGATCTGATGACGTTCAAGAGCTTCGAAGCCGGTTTCCGTGGCGGACATAACGACTTCACGATCAGCTATAAGAACGGCGTGTGGGACTGCGACAACCCCTACTTTATGACTCATGGTGTATGCAGTAATACGATGGCGATGGAACGGATGCTCAAGGGGATGGTTAAACCACTGACGATGCCCGCCGCCCCACAGATCTCGACTGAAGCGGAATAAGGTCGGTTTCCGACACGATAAACCGCCGCATAAAACTGAATATCAGGCCTGACCGCACTATACAGTCAGGCTTTTTGTTTGCCTATCGGGCAGATGATCATCACCGGACCGTAGGAAAAGCGTAACGGTTGCGACCGGTTTCAGACAGCCGATTGACAGACAATGGTGAGACCACCCGATCAGGATCGCTCGAAAAGCATCGCTGAAAAAAGGAGTCCGATATGCGTACCACTGTTAAGATATCTGTGCTGTCCACGCTGCTCATGCTGTTCTTCACCGTCTCCACTGTCTTCGGTCTGCTTCAACCCATACCACCGTGGAGGGACTGGCGACACGGGTGCGAACCGTGGGGCATTGAGCTTTTCGAGCCGATTTCCGATGTATTTGATTATGGCAGTGCCTGCGAAGTTTATCTGGAGTGTAATGCTGACGAGCAAGCGACCTTAGGCTGCGAGCTGACGGCTGCACATGAACTGCTGCAAAGCTGTCCGCCGGATGATCTCGACTGTATGCGGCAGGCGCTGTTGTTTACCAACCTGCTCGGTGCGATTCACAGGGATGGATTTGTATTCGGCGAGCAGATCCCCCGGGAGGCTGTGCTGGAAAGGCTTCGCGGCGGAACACAGGCGTTTGTCGATGGCAAATTCACACTGGCGCAGGCTTACTTTAACGTCAGCAGCGACCTGTATTACAATGCCGCGTTCCCGTTCGCTCGCGCCCTGATTTATGAGCAGATCGGCGATCACGAAGCCGCCCTTGCATCGTATGAGGAAGTGCTGAACATCCGGCCTGCTGACGGGCTGGTGCGGTATACCCGCGCACATCTTTTTGCACGGCTCGGTCAGGAGACACGGGCGGCCTTTGAGGCCTACTGGCTGCATGAATTTACGGCTGATGATCCGCAGCTTAGTGAGATAGTCGCGCCGCTGGTTGAAGCCTATCCGCTGGACATGGAGCAGTTTGAGACATGGATCGCCTACCCAATGCTGCAGCAAGGCTCTGGTACGGCGGGGACATTCTATACAGATCTGACCGATCATGAGGGTGTTCCCGTCCGAATTCGCTTCGATGAGGCCGCAGATGGAGCGTTTGCGCTGGATCTGCTGCTCGCGACCACGCCGCAGCGGGATATTTATTTTGGTGTCCATGCCGTCGATGCCTATTTTTTAAGGGAACTTGCAGGGACTTTCCTGTTCAGCGTATCGATCTCCCCATCGCCAGAGGGAGGAACTCATTATGCAATCGAGTTGGCTGCTCCCGAAGGTGCAGATGATCCTGACCTCTATATAGGTGAGACCAGCGCACACCTTTTTGAAAGCAGCGGACGTCAACAGTTTGTACTTGTCCCGGAAGGCAGCGATGATCCACGGCTTGCACTGCGCGAGGATGTCTGCGGCGTCGTGTCACGCATCAGCAAAGGGATGCAGGTGATAGATGCAGATTACTATTCTATACCGGAATTCTATGAGCAGCCCAACACGCAGAACCTGATTGACATCGGTGAAGGTCATTATGATGGACCGCTGTTCACCATCACCGGTGAGAGCCAGTGCATCGAGGGGGACTCCGGCCCTGTCCGGTGGTGGCCGGTGGTCACGGAAGACGGCATTGAAGGCTGGATTCCAGAGAATGAAGGCAGTGAATATCTGTTTAATCCGGTGGATGAGCCGGGGCCGGGGGACGACGCCCAACAGTGGCTCACGATTGAGTAGCCAACATTAAAACCCGTCTTTGAGGGATTGACTCTCCTGTAGGAGAAGGCTGCATGGTGATCCGGTACACAGAGCCATCGCACCCGATCATTCTACAGGAGAGGCCGTTTTATGGATCTGTCAGCCATTCAGTTGACTGCTGGCAATCTGCTGGCAACTTGCGACAGATGTCTGCTGTCTTTTTTCCTGCCTAATCAACAGAATGCTGGATGTACAATAAGCCTGCGATTTTCGTAACTTTCAGAAGTTTTGCTCTAAGGGTATACTAACGCGAATTTCGTGTAAGTGAAAAATATCGCAAGGACTTTTGATGATGCGCGATGCTCCGAGTGATGTCCCGGTGCTGGAAGTGCGCGGCCTGACCAAACGCTTTCCCGGCGTCCTCGCCAATGACCACATTGATCTGAAACTGCATAAGGGGGAAGTGCTTGGCCTTTTAGGGGAAAACGGTGCGGGGAAATCCACGCTGATGAACCTGATCTACGGCCTGTATAAACCGGATGAGGGCGAAATCCTGATCAACGGTGAACCCGTCGTGATCACCGACCCGAATGATGCCATCCGGCGTGGGATCGGGATGGTCCACCAGCACTTTCAACTGGTGCCGGTGCTGTCAGTCACCGAAAATGTCATGCTCGGTGATGAACCAGGGGTGGCGGGTTTCCTTGACCGGCGCTCCGCCCGGCGGCGCATTCTGGAGATCGCGGAACAGTACGGCTTACAGGTCAACCCTGATGCGCTGATACAGGACCTGCCGGTGGGGGTACAGCAGCGTGTGGAGATCATCAAGGCACTGTATCGCAAGGCGGAAATCCTGATTCTGGACGAGCCGAGCGCTGTACTGACTCCACAGGAAACCGAGGGGCTGTTCTCGATCATGCAGACCCTGACCGAGCGCGGTGTCAGTATCATCTTTATCTCGCACAAGTTAAAGGAAGTCCTGCGCATCTGCGACCGTGTACAGGTACTGCGATTAGGCAAGATGGTCGGCGAGACCGATCCCAAACAGGCAACACAGCAGTCGCTGGCGTCGATGATGGTGGGACGTGAAGTCCTGCTGCGGGTGGATAAGGAACCTGCCGAGCCAGGTCAGGTGGTGCTGAGTATTCAGGACCTCAATGTGCTGGATGACCGTGATCTGCCAGCGCTGACTGACCTGTCGCTTGAAGTCTACGCAGGTGAAATCCTGGGTATTGCTGGCGTGCAGGGCAACGGCCAGACCGAACTGATCGAGGCCATTACCAATCTGCGGTCGGTGGTGAGTGGTCATATCCTGCTGGAAGGGCTGGATGTGACCCACAGCGATCCCCGGCATGTGACGGCGGCGGGTGTTGCGCATGTCCCGGAAGACCGTCAGAAGAACGGGATGGTCGCCAGTTTTTCTATCCGCGATAACATGCGCCTGCAAACCTATTACAAGCAGCCCTTCTCCAATGGGGTCGTGGCGAACGAACGTGAAATCAACCAGATCAGCGAAGAACTGGTCCGGCAGTATGATGTGCGCACGCCGAGCATCTTCACCAACATCGGGGCGCTCTCCGGCGGAAATCAGCAGAAGGCGGTGGTTGCCCGTGAGTTCTCTCGCGAGAACCGTCTGCTGATCGCCGCGCAGCCGACACGCGGTCTGGATGTCGGCTCGATTGAATTTATCCATAAGCAGATTGTGCGTCAGCGCGACGAAGGAACGGCGGTACTGCTGGTCTCAACCGAGCTGGACGAAATTCTGTCCCTGTCAGATCGGATTGCGGTCATGTATGCCGGAAGAATTATCGACATTATCGACGCTGAAAGCGCGACACGCGAAGGAATAGGCCTGCTGATGGCGGGTGTGAAGGCGGATGGATCTCATGCGCCGGATGCGCCTCCGCCCATGATCGCAGACATGGCCGACGATTCTGCACAGGCGAAAAAGGCGGCCCGTACCGGACAATCCGGACAGTTAGGAGGGGGCGATCATGGCTAATGCGACCGTGACCGCCGATCAGACGCCGTCTACACCCCCTGCCCAGCCTAATCCGATCAGCCGCACATGGCGACGGATTTCGCCTTCACTTGTCCCGATTCTCGCCGTGCTGACCGCACTGATCGCCACGATCCCGTTCATGGTGATCACCGGCGCTCGTGGTGACTTCAACCGAGGATTGAATCTGGCGTTTACCGCGTACTCGGCTTTCATTGAAGGCTCGACCGGCCTTGTCATCAATGAACTGCTGGCTCCGCATCACATCTCGATTGCCGCCCAGCTTGCCGACAACGAAGACCTGAACAATACCACCCTGCGCCAGCTTGCCACCCGCGTTAACACGCTCTCGGCCATCGGGCCGGAGAATGTGCTGGCTTATGAAGAGACGATCCGTAAATATGAAGGCCAGCTCGACGGCGCGCAGCTTGATGCATTGGGTGAGCGCATTCCGAAGATCCGCGAACTGGGGGCAGACAGCCTGCGGGGGATGGCCCCGCTGGTCAATCAGATGGCCGAGCTGCTTTCAAGCTCGCAGGCGCTGGGGATGGCTCGCACCTATGCACAGGAAAGCGGCCTGACCGAGGAACAGCGTGCGGAAATCGAAGGACTGGTACCCATCGCGGCGGAGTTCAGCGATGGTGACCTGATCGCCTACTTTGGCGCGATTGGCTCACAGAACGGTGTCGTGACGATTCAGCGCTATCTGGAGCAGTTGGCCGTGCTGGATTCACTCGGTCTGACGGTCGGTGATGCCGATGCTGCGAACTTCGAAGGGATCTTTCTGGCACGCACTCAGTCCCGCACTGGCTCGGATGTGATTCTGGAGCTGGCCGAAGTCCAGCGCCGCCTGGAATCCGCCGGGATCACCGATGAGGATCTGCTGGCGCGTCAGCTCAATCTGGTCAACGGCATGTACTCCAATAATGTGCTGACCAACACGGACGTTTCGGCGGCGCTGCGGACGGAACTACCGGAATACCTGACACAGAATACGGTGATCTATCGTCCGGGGAATCAGCCTCTGCTGATCGATACCGGTCGGACGGATGCTACCAATATCATCTATCGCGATCCCAATACGCCGGATAATCCCGCCGATGACAAGCCAGAGGTGGTCTATGCCCGGCTTGGGGACCGTGCGCTGATGTTCCTGCCTGCGAACCTTGAGCGCACGCTGACCCGCGCGATTCCGTTTATCATCGCGGGGCTGGCGGTGGCGCTGGGCTTCAAGGCCGGTCTGTTCAACATCGGCGCGGAAGGCCAGTTGTATATCGGCGGTCTGCTGGCCGTGTGGATCGGGTTTTCGCCGATCTTCGACGGCCTGCCCGCGTTTCTCCGCATTCCACTGGTGCTGATCGGAGGGATCATTGGCGGCGGCCTGTGGGGGTTCATCCCCGGTGCGCTGAAAGCCTTTACCGGCGCGCATGAGGTCATCAACACCATCATGCTGAACTTCATCGCCACGCGGTTTGTGGACTGGATTATCCGCTCGGATAACCCGCTGATTCTGCGTGACCCGACCGCCAGCCTGCCGCGCACACCGCTGGTGGCGGAGACGGCACGCCTGCCGCGCTTCGATGACCTGACTCCGATCTGGTTTGTGATTGCCGGTATCGCGACGCTGGCGTTTATGCTCTGGCAGCGCCGTGAAGTGATCCGGCAGGATCTGCGCTATGCGATCCGCCCGGTGGTGTATGGTCTGCTGGTGACGGTGGCGGGCTTCTTCCTCTCGTGGCTGACCGTGATGGATGCCCTCCATATCGGTCTGGTCATCATGGTATTGACCGTCCTGCTGGTAGACTGGTTCCTGAACCGGACGACACCGGGTTTCGAACTGCGCACTGTGGGGCAGAACCCGAACGCGGCCCGTTACGCCGGTATGAATGTGAAGTGGAATATCATCCTCGCGATGACGCTGTCCGGTCTGCTGGCTGGGCTAACCGGCGCGATTGAGATCTCCAGCGTGCAGTTCAGCATGCAGCCCGCGTTCTTCTCCGGGCTGGGCTTCGACGCGATCGCGGTTGCACTGCTGGCGAGGAACAACCCGAAGAGTATCATCCCGGCGGGGATGCTGTGGGCGGCACTGCTGGTGGGTGCCCCGCTGATGCAGGTCCGTGCCGACCTCGCGATTGACCTTGTGAAGATTATTCAGGCCCTGATTATCATGTTTATCGCTGCGGACGCGATCATCCGCTATCTGTGGCGCATCCCGGAAGCGAAGCCGGAAGACAAGATGGCGACGTTCTCATCGGGCTGGGGGAGCTAAGTAAATGACGACGATTGCCCAGACGCAAACGCGCACAGGCGGCCTGCGCCTGCCGGAGTCCTTCCGCATTACACGGACCGGGGTATTCTCGGTCGTGTTCCTGCTGGTGGGGCTGTATATCCTGCTGGGTGCGGTCAACAACTATGACGCATCCGCGACGACGACGTGGACCTTTGGCGGTGAAGCACCGGACCTTGTGATCCCGGTGCAGGCGTATATGACACTGACCGGGCTGATCTATACGCTGGCCGGGATTGTGGGATTGATCCCGTTCCCGGAAAGCATGGGCCGCGTCCACTGGATCAAGACGGCGCTGCTGAGCCTGGCCGGTCTGCTGATCGTCCCGACCCTGCTGATTGTGACGGCAGTCGGGGGCAGTATCAATATGACGACGACGCTTTCGACCAGCTTCCGGCTGGCGACACCGATTGTGATCGGTGCGCTGGCGGGGCTGTGGTGCGAACGTTCCGGCGTGGTGAACGTCGCGATTGAAGGCATGATGCTGACCGGCGCGTGCATCGGCTTCGTGATGGTGGGCGTGCTTCTGCCGTACATGACGACGCAGGGTGCGCTGTGGGGTGGCGTGGTCGCGGCGATTATCGCCGGCGGGCTGATGGCGCTGCTGCATGCGTGGCTTTCGATTACGTTCATGACCGATCAGGTGGTGAGCGGTACGGTGATCAATATCCTCGCGCTGGGGCTGACGAGCTTCCTGCGGCGCGAGGTGCTGCTTTCATCTGAAGCGGCACGCGAAACGCTGCGGATTGTCGAAGTCCCGATTCTGTCGGATATTCCGGTGATCGGTCAGGTGCTGTTTACGGGCAAGCCGATCTTTTTGCTGATGTTCGTGCTGGTGATTGGCTCTCACATCGTGTTGTATTTCACACGGTGGGGGCTGCGGACACGGGCGGTGGGTGAAAATCCCAAGGCGGCGGATACGCTTGGCATCCATGTCGGCTGGAACCGCTACCTGAACGTCGTGATCGGCGGGATGATCGCCGGACTGGCTGGCGCATGGTTCTCGCTGGAGACGGTCGGGCAGTTCGACGATAACATGACCGGCGGTCTGGGCTTTATCGCGCTGGCAGCGCTGATCTTCGGCAAATGGACGCCGTTCGGCGCGGCGGCGGGTGCGCTGCTGTTCGGGTTTGCGCAGGCGCTGAACTCGCGCTTCCAGATCTCGGAAGTGCCGATTCCGCCGCAGTTCATCCAGATGACGCCGTACATCGTGACGATGGTGGTGCTGGCGGGTCTGGTAGGCCGGGCGGTGGCCCCGCGTGCGAGTGGGACTCCGTACAAGAAGGAGTAAGAAGACCCCTCCCTGGCCCTCCCCGTTGGCAGGGCGGGAACTGGCTCAACATGAGGCAGGTGTTTCACAGGGACCAGAAGGGTGGACGCGCCGTCAGGCTTGTCCGTAGTCGTACTCTCGCTTGCAAGACCTGAAAACCATCTCTTGGACGCTTTTCAGGTCGGATAAGGACAAATCAGACGGTGTTTTGAGATCGTCGTGAGAAGAATTGCTCCAAATTATCATAGGAAGATCTCTAAAGAACCACAAAGATCCTTCCAGAAACTACGGACAAGCCCCGTCGGGCGTCCCTACTGTGGCGGGATGGCACACAGGCCATCCCCTACAAACGTTTTCGGAGGTATTCGGATGCGGCGGACAACGACAAGCAAGCTTGTTCAGGCATTGTCCCTACAAAATACGCGGGGAGGTAGGGACACGGCACTGCCGTGTCCGCTGTAAAAATCTGAACCGAAAATTAAATATCTACCCCTGAAAGGATGGGGGCAGAGTTTTTGCCTAACCACCCACCCGCACAAGCTGAAGCGGGATGGCGCTGTCGGCGCTCCAGATGACGGCAGGCGCAGGGGTATCCTCTGCGGTATTGACGTAGGCCATCGCCGGGACGCCGCCGTTATCGAACAGGCCGACGAAGCCGTCCGGTGTGCCTTGAATATCGCCAAGTGTGCCGAGCAGTTCGGCGTCGATTGCGCCATCCGCGTTGATGACCTTCAGCACGCGCTCGTCACCCGCATATTCGTAGACCTGTGCCAGCACGCGCTGGCCTCCCTCGATCAGATAGACCTGCTCGATGGTGCCTTCGGTCTCGTTGTACTGCCACTGACGTTCCCCGCGCTGATCGACCACCTCAAACATATTGAGTTCCAGCCGGGGGATGTCGTCGGTCAGTTCTGCTGCGGGCAGGGAGTCATCAAAGCGGGCGATGACGCGCTGTCCGCTGGCATTGGCGTCGGTCACCAGTGAGTTGTAATCCGGCTCCGGTGTGACGGTCGAGGCGAGGAAATCCCATGTGAAGGCGGGATACTCCGGCATGAACTCGGTGCCATAGGGCAGCAGGGTGAAGGTGACGCGCGTGCCGCCAAGCTGCTGAATCACCGGGATGTAGTTCACGGCGTAGTCCACCAGTTCGGGGATGCTGGCGGCCTCTCCGACGGCCTGCGCCGTGCCGGTGGTGAGATCAGCGACGATGATGCGCCAGCTCTGGGCTTCGTCCAGCCATGCGAAGGCGAAACGTTCGCCGGGTTCGTCAAATGCCTGTGCTGTGGGCAGATAATCGAAGCTCAGCGCGTCCGCGCCGCTGATGTCCTGCGCGAAGCGGATGCTCTGAAGGTTGTGATCGTAGACGAAAAGCTGTTGGCTGCCGGAGTCGCTGGTGCTGTCATAGGCGATGTAGGCGACATAGCGTCCGGTGGCGGAGACACTGACCGACTCGCCATAGGCGTTGAAGGCCTGTGAAAGCGGCAGGGTGTAGGCGTCGATGACTGCGCCGTTGTGGTCGGCGGTGCGGATGCTGCCATCCAGCGAACTGTAGAGCCATGCCCGCCAGCCAGACTCCTGTGCGAAGCCACTGCTGCTCACGGCGAGGATCGTCAGCACCATCAGCAGCGGAAAGGTTGATCGAATGATTGAATGGAACCTGCGTTGAAACACCGATGATACTCCTTATGGGTGTTTACGGGATTTCGTTTAACTTTAGGATACGAACGCAAAGCCATTTTTTCCAGATATCCTGACCAGCGCTTACCCTACGATCAGGCATGTAAGGTGTCGTGTTTACCGGTGGCGGCCAAAACCTGTTTGCAAACTGTTTACAGGCCGTTTGTACTCGGTTGCTGTATTTACGCTGTAGAGCGCGGAATGGCGATACACTTTGATAAGCTGAACTGTATGACGAGCCAAGAGGACGAGAATGCCGCTGCTTCCTAAAGCACTTGACAAAGCGTTAGATTTTACCCCAGAGGATCTCGCAGCTAATCAGCGCGGCAGGCTGACTAAACAGCAGCGGACGCGCATTATCCTTATGAATATCCTGCCGATGATCATAGGAGTGGGCATCCCATTCTTTTTTCTGATAGCAGTGACTGTTATCATTTTACAGCGCCCACCTGAACCGGGGAATTTCCTGTTTCTGGCGTGCCTCATGCTCATGGCATTGATTTTCGGAATACTGGTATGGTCCGGCCTTGCCACGTTATACGCTGATCTGAGAGCAGGTAGCGTATCGAGTGCGGTCGGTGTGGCTGAACTGCGTGAAAAACGCGGCCCTGGTGGGAGACGATGCTTTTACCTGAAAATCGACACGGTTGAATTCCTGATCGAACCCGGTGTGTACTGGTCAATCATCGCTGGAGAGCGGTATGAGGTGTTTTATATGCCTGCTGCGATGATTGTTGTATCGGCTGTCAGACGGGATCAATAGCAATTCGGGTCGGGTCCAGTATTCCTGCCTGAGATGTCCTACACTGTATAAATCGTCCCCATACCGTAGAAGCGGACGACCTTCTGTGCCTCCTGTTCGATAGGGGCGAACTGCTCATCCTGCTGTGCCAGCATCTGAAGCATCAGATACACGCTGCGCGCAAAATTCTTGAGGTTCATATACGGCGCGTGGATCAGTGGATCGAAGCCGCTGCCGCTGCCGTGCTCCTGCTTCCAGTTGCGGATACGCTCCAGCCAGCCGATGATGACAGTTTCGCTCAGGGTGCGGCGTTTGAGGATGTCGGTGACGGCCTGTGTCAGCCGTTCGTCCTCATCATGGATGTAGATGTAGGCGACCGGCTTCATCAGGCGGTCGGCGATGGCGTTGAGCATGCGCAGATGATCGCCGCTGTCACTCTTCGAATTACGGGCGAGGAACTTCAGCAGGTCGGCGGTGTGGGCGACGGCGTGAATCCAGCCGATGCCGTTCTGATAACCGCGCACATCCTGTTCCGCCAGCAGATAGTCACAGGCGGCCTCGACCAGCGCGTGAACCTCGTCTGCTGTCCAGAAGGATGCGGTCAGATCATGATAGGCCAGCACGCTCAGGCCGAGCGCGGAAAAAGACCGGCGCAGTGCCGAATTGGGTGGATTCTCGATCAGGTGATCGTGCAGGCCGCTGCGCAGCGTGTTGGTCAGGTCGCGGAGTTCGTCCGGGCTGTAACGCTTGTGGTCCGCGATCCAGTGGTACAGTCCCATATAGCCCACATCGTCGCGCAGGTCAGGGTCTTCATCACCGAGCAGGTCGATCAGGGCCGGTGTAAGCTGCTGGACGGTATATCCTTCGGGGACGGTGAACTCATTGGCGGCGATCTGCTGCCAGAAGGTCTTGTCAGGGACAGACTGTGACATCGGGATCCATCATCTTTCGGGTGTGGGCTTGTGCCCCAGAATCATCAGATAGGCGTGGTCGAATTCGGCATCCGATGTGCCGAGGCAGCGCGGATGCAGCCAGTCCCGGACGGCATCCGGGGCCTGTGCCAGCAGGATTTGCAGGCGCTCGATGGTCACATCGTCGCAGTCCTGGCGTCTGGCCCACTCGACGAGTCTCGCGCTGTTCCACGCCAGCTCGGTGTGATCGACGATCAGATCACAGTCGAGGAAGGTGCTGCGCCATTCGCTCTCGGAATAGGCGCGGGCGTGGCTCGGATCGCGCAGGCGCTCAAAAGCATCGATATAACGGGCGGCGCGTTCGTTCTCCGGCAGGACATGATCCTGAATCACCAGCCGTCCGCCGGGTTTGAGTACCCGTGCCGCTTCCAGACCAAAGCGGTAAATATCCGGGAAGTGATGCGGCGCAATCCGGCAGGTGACGATGTCGAAGGTCTGTGCTGCGAACGGCAGCTTCGCGGCATCCGACGCGGTGTAGTGTACGTTGTCCGCGTGCTGTGCGGTCAGATGCGACCGTGCCGCCGTCAGCATCTTCGGTGCGAGGTCTGCCGCGATCACAGCCTGCACATGCGGCGCGAAGGTCAGCGCGGTATGGCCGCCGCCGGTCGCGATGTCGAGCACGAGATCGGTCGGTTGAGGGACGGCCAGTGTCAGCAGGCGCTGTAATTCAGGGGCCTGGGCATGGGTGGCGCTTTGTACATAGCGCTCGGCGTAATCGCTGAAGCGCTGCTGCGACAGGGCCTGATAGTCAGTGCCGGTCATGGGTCGTTTCTCCTTCGCGCCATCGGAAAAGGGTGAACAGGGCGCAGCGTCTGGCCGGTCTCCGGGGCGATCATGGGTATCGGGAATGCTTAAAAAAAGGTAAAATAAGGGCTGTATTTTCGGGTCATGTTTGAGTTACAAAGCAGGCACTTTCAACACCCAATCCCGTCGAGCATAGCATAATCTCACCCGCCAGCCAAAGGAAGACTGTATGCGTGAAATAACCATCGCCATCGTTCAGATGAAACCCAAACTGGGCGAGGCGGAAGAGAATCTGATCAAGATGTCGGAGATGATCTCGACGATTGCATCACAGCAGCGCGTCGATCTGATTGTCTTTCCCGAACTGATTACGAGTGGCAACGAACTCGGCCTGCGCTTTACGGAACTGGCGCAGCGTGTCCCCGGTCCCACCATCAACCTGCTGGCACAGCGTGCCAACGAATACGGCATTTTCATCGCCTTCGGCATGGTGACGAAGGAAAAGGTCGAAAGCGTGCTGTACAACTCCGGCATTCTGCTTGGGCCGGAAGGTGACCTTGTCGAAGTCTATAACAAGGTGCATCTGCGCGGTGAAGAGCGCATGGCTTTCCGAGAGGGTTTCCGTCTGCCAGTGGCAGATACGGAAATCGGCAGCATCGGCCTGATGATCGGCTACGATCTGGCGTTCCCGGAAGTGGCGCGCAGTCTGGCGCTGGATGGTGCCGAACTGCTGCTGTGCCTTTCCAACTGGGAAGCGGCCAATATCGACGAATGGAAGACGTATGTCCGCGCACGGGCCTATGAGAACTCGGTGTTTATCGCGGCGGCCAACCGTGTCGGCGAAGATGTGACGCTGAACTTCGGCGGGGAAAGCATGATCGTCGGGCCGCGCGGCCAGATCTATGCGTCGCTGGCCGATGAAACCGATCCCGAGTCCGGTGCGCCGATGGAAGGCTTTACCGTCGCCCGTATCGACCTCGATGAAGTGCGCCGTCACCGCGAGGAATACCAGTTCATCCAGAACCGTCAGCCCGCCGTCTACCGGTCGATTGTCAAGAAGTACTAGGGTAAAACCTTCACGAATGCGGATGCGCA
>JAEZAF010000061.1 GCA_023430545.1 Chloroflexota bacterium | reverse complement strand
TGCTGGTGGAAATCACACCGATGCAGTGAACGCTGCCTACTATCTGTACTCACCACGTCATCGGGACAAACAGGCAGGGCGTAAACAGACAAAATTAAAATTATTCGAGCGCAGGTCTGGTTTTCAGGAGACTCCGATGGCGTTTCAGGTCTCACTCATGCTGAAAGATCCGCCGGTTGTACTGATCGTGGTCGAAGGAACCTCTACGCCTGCCGAAATAGACCTGATCGTTGATAGCGTTGAGCGTGTGCTGCAGGAACATGATCTGATGACGACCTTTAATTACACGATTGTCGATGCGCGCAAGGCGACCATGGCCCTGGGCGATGTCATGAAGATTACATCGGAGCGTGATCCGCGCCGTGGCGCAATCGGGGACCCTCTCTCTCGCACGATCTTCGTCGGCACGCACACCATGCTGCGCATCACCCGTGATATGTACATGCACAGTAACACTGCATCCCCGATCCCGATTTTTGAATCCTATGAGGAAGCCCTGGCCTTTATCCGCGAGATGGATGCGGCTGACGGCCATGCTGAAGCGCGGCGGTCACAGGCAGATCACGGCGATGCTGAGGCGGAGAGCGACTAAACCTCATCCCCCATCCCTTCTCCAGCAAACAAGTTTGCTTGGAGATGGGCGAAAGTCCCCTCTCGGCGCAACTTGTTGTGCGGGGAGAGGGGACGGAGAAACGCAGTTTCTCAGGGGTGAGGTCTCAGTGAGGTTAAATGCCGTAGATTTCGCCGTACTTTTCCTTCAGGTAGGCGATGTACGGTCCAGCGTCGATCTGGCCGCCGGTCACGCGCTCGGTGAGTTCCGGCATGGTGAATTTACGGGCATGCACGTGGATGTTCTCGTTCAGCCATGTCAGCAGGGTGTCGAATCTGCCCTCGGCGGCCTGCTGCGGGATGTCAGGATGCGCTTCGAGTGCTTTGGCGTAATACTGCGCTGCCAGCAGATTTCCGAGTGCATAGGTTGGGAAGTAGCCCACGAGACCCGCCGACCAGTGGACATCCTGAAGCACGCCTTCGGCATCATTGCGCGGGGTGATGCCGAGGAAGGACTCGAAGCGGTCATTCCATTCTTCCGGCAGATGTGCCACTTCGATGTCACCGTTCAGCAGGCCGGTTTCGATCTCAAAGCGCAGCATGATATGCAGGTTGTAGGTCGCTTCATCCGCCTCGACACGGATATAGCTCGGCTTGACCTTGTTGATCGCGCCGTAGAAGCTGTCGAGGTCGATGCTGTCAAACTGGCCGGGGAAGGTGTCGCGGAGTTTCGGCAGCGCCCATGTCCAGAACGGCTTGCTGCGCCCGACCATATTCTCCCACATACGCGACTGTGACTCGTGGACGCCAAGCGATGTGCCGCCTTCCAGCGGAGTCCCGGCCAGATGGGCAGGGCTGCCCTGCTCGTACATCCCGTGACCGGCTTCATGCAGTGTCCCGAACAGCGCCGGGTTGAAGAAACTCGGATAGTAGCGGGTGGTGATGCGGACATCGGTGCGGTTGAGCCCCATCGCGAACGGATGCACCGCCTCGTCCTGACGACCGCGCTGGAAGTCGAAGCCAATGTTGCGGGCGGCCCACAGCGCGAACTCGCGCTGCTTCGCAATGTCCAGCGGCTGATGCAGAACAGAGTCATCGACCCGGCCTTCGTTTTCACGGATAGCCGCGATCAGTTCGACCAACTGGGGCTTGTGGCCGTCGAAAATGCGCTTGACCTCTGCCGTGGTCATACCGCGCTCATATTCGTCCAGCAGTGCGTCATAGGGATGGGCTGAGAAGCCGAGATACTCCGCCCGCTGGCGCGCCATTTCCATCACCTGCTGAAGGGTGGGCTGGAAGTGGCGGAAATTGCTCTCTGAACGGGCATGCGCCCAGACTTCATGCGCCTCGGTCGTCAGCCGTGCCCAGTCGGCGACGAACTGGCTGGGGAAGCGGGTCTGCTGTTCGTAGTCCTGACGCACGACGCGGATCAGGCTGGCTTCGTCGCTGTCGTAGGGCAGGTCACTGATTTCCTGCGCGGCGGCGTCCAGCAGTTCGGCGGTTTTGCCACTGGTGAACAGCTCATGACGCATTTTGGTCAGGGTGCCGACCTGCTCCCCGCGATAGCTGTAACCTGACGGGGGCAGGTTGACCTGCATATCCCATTCCAGCAGCCCGAGTGTGGTGCCGAGGTGATGGACCTGGGCGAGATGTTCCCGTAATTCGTTATATTTCTGCATGAAGTGTGTCCTTTATCTGACGCTGTTTGAACAAATTTCAGCATTTCAGTGAATTCAACTGTGTGCAGTTTAACGCAGATTTTGCAGAGCGCACAGAAGGTGCTGGCACGTGGTGTATGCAGCCTGCATCAGCCGTTTGCCGGTTCTGAAGACTTTGTAACAACTCTGAAACCTGTAAATTCCCACGCGAGGGAAGCCTGGGTTCGTTGACAAGGCTCCGCCCAATTTCATACCATTAGGTTGATTCGTCCTGAAACACCCCTCCATATTACAGGTAGTGTTAACTTATGCGAATGCCACAACCTTTTCTGAAAAGACGTTTTTTCGCTGTATTCCTGACCGCTGTGTTCACGCTGCTGGTGGGTGTTGTCGTTTTCCGTCCACAGGCTGTTGATGCGGCGGACCCGAACTTCACGACGATCACCTGGACTGATCTTAAGGTTAAATATCCGGTTGCGATCAGTGAGGGGCAGTCGGTCACTGTCAACGGCAGGATGTATGTCTTCGGCGGCTTCCCCGGTGACAGCTATGTGCCGACCCGTAAGCTGAATGTGTACGATCCGGCCACCAATACCTTCACCCCGCTGAAGGATATGCCGAAGGGTCTGACCCACGGCGGTTTCGCCACCGATGGCACGGATATCTACTATGCTGGCGGTTATATCGAGAATGCGACTCAGTCCGGTCAGGTGTTCGGCAGCAAGGAAGTCTACCGCTACAACGTTGCATCCAATACCTATACCGCGCTGCCCGGACTGCCGGAAGATCGGGCTGCTGGTCAGCTTGCGTACCTGAATGGCAAACTGTACTACATGGGCGGGACCAACAAGGCCCGGACCGTCGATGTCGGCGATCATTATGTGCTGGACCTGAGCAATACCGCCGCTGGATGGGGGACGCTGGCCCCGCTGCCGAATCCGCGTCATCACGGCGCGATCAAGGTGTGGGGCGGTTATATCTATTACATCGGCGGACAGCATGGCCATGATGGGAGCCTTACGCCACAGAACGATGTCCACCGCTATAATCCCGCAACCAACCAGTGGGAACAGATGGCCGATATGCCAGATGCGCTCGGACGCAATCATCATGGCTTTTCGACCTTCCTGATCGGCGACCGGATTGTCGTCCTCGGCGGCCAGACACACGGCTATGGGGATAAGGCGACTGATTCCGTTTTCGCCTATACGCCAGCCACCAATACATGGGAAACACTCGGCGCACTGGATTACTGTTTGTCCAGAGGGACAACGCCGCCCCCGGTGGACTGCCGTCAGCATTCTGCCATTGGTGCATATATCAACGGTGTGCTGTATTACGGCACGGGCTTCAAGGGACATAATCAGGACGACAAGCGCAATCTGTATAAAGGTGTGCTGAACATCATCCCGCCGACCGAGACACCGGCACCGCCAACGAACACGGCGATTCCTGCGACTCAGACCTCGGTCCCGCCGACGAACACGCCAGTCCAGCCGACCAGTACGTCAGCGCCGGGGCAGACGGCAACGAATACGCCAGTCGCACCGACCTCGACCGTCCCGGCTTCGACTGATATCCCGGGTGCGGTGGAACTGCTGATCAACGGCGGGTTTGATATGGTCGGGCTGGAAGGCCGTGATCTGTCCCCATGGATTCTGAAGAAGGACTCGAAAGACAAGATCAAGTGCAATAAGCCTAATAAGCTGATCGCCCAGAACGGAGAATGCGCGTTCCAGTTCAAGGGTGGTGGTGCTTCTGGCCTGCCGGAAGCCGCCAAGCTGATGCAGAAGGTCAATCCGGCCACGGTGTCCTTACAGGCTGGTGATATCCTGCACTTCAGCTTCTACTACAACGGCAAGGGCAGTGTCACGACGAAGGCCAAGGCGGTGGTGCGGTATACCGATCCCAGTCTCCCGAAGAGCAAGGCCGCGCTCGATATTGTGAACACCAACGGGGTCTATCAGCCAGCCACGCATAATCTGGTGATCACTAGTGCCAATATCGATCAGATCAAGGTGATCTTCAAGAACAAGAGCGCCTCCGGTAAGGTCCGGATCGACAGCGTCAGCCTGAGTCTGCTGCCATAGGTGATAAGGGAACGGTTGGCGCGCATCTGAAAATTCGTGATCGGTGGGCGGCAATAATCCCGCCCTGTACGGTGCGATGATCTGAAATACGAAGAGAGAGTCAATTGGACTCTCTCTTTTTTGCCGCCTTTACATGAGTTTTTGTTATAAATAGGTGGCATAAGGTCGCGACTCTGCGACGGGCTTCTATAATCTGGGAATCGACCGGAAAGGGCAGCCGGAGAGAGGCGCGAGATGAACGTACAGGATAAAACGACAGGATCAGTCGTCTGGCCGGGGATTCTGATCGGGATCGGATTGGGTGGGTTCTTTGACGGGATTGTCCTGCATCAGATCCTGCAATGGCATCACCTGCTGACGAGCGCGGGCTATCCGCCGGACAGTGTACAGAATCTCCAGATCAACACCCTGTGGGACGGCCTGTTTCATGTGGTGACCTATATTTTCACGGTGGTCGGGCTGTTTTACCTGTGGCACACGCTGAATCGCAGCGGTGAGGTGCGCCCGATGCGGGGGCTGATTGGGGCGATGCTGATGGGCTGGGGAATCTTCAATCTGGTGGAAGGGCTGATCAGCCATCACCTCCTTCAGATTCACCATGTGCGCTCCGGGCCGGACGAGATGTTATACGATGTTGGATTTCTGGTGTGGGGCGCGGTGATGCTGGTTGGGGGCTGGCTGCTGACGCGGCGGACATCCGAAGTAAACGGGACTCGGTGAGTCCTGACCGAAAATGCAGTTCAAGTCCAGTGGGGCGAGAGAATGACAAACAACGAAACGACCAACCAGGCAAAGACGATCTGCACCTCGTGTGGGGCGGTGCATATCGATGCGATGACCTGTCAGGATGATTTCTACCAGATGCTTTACTGGGAACATGAGCTGATGGCGGAAGGCATGAACCTGATGGATGTGCATTTTCTGATGGTCACCAGCTATCACATGCAGCATCCGCATCTGTACTCGTCAGAGACGCTGATCGAGATCCGCCGTAATGTCGCGGAGTTTCTCAAGGGCAGGCGGAATATTGACGATATTCGCCGCCGTACCGGGGAAGTCGCACGTTCCGACCGGCGAACGCACAGGATCACCGGGCATCGTGGTAATCATGGCGGGTACGCCACGCCGGTTACATGGACAATGCGGGCGATGGATGTGGTCGCCGCCGGGAAGGATCAGTACGTCACCAATGTGCGGCGCTGGGCGAAATCGGTGATCGCTGCGCTTGAAGATGTCGAAGTGGTGGCGCGGTAGGTTGTTGAATCAGGAACGGCGCGAGAGCCACTCTCGCGCCGTTTTATCTGGTGAATACATGGGCCGGAAGAATCCGGACTCTGCGGCAGGCTGCTAGTTCGTGCCGGGGATTTTCCCCATCAGAGAGAGCTTGGGCGCCGCGGCTGGCACTGCGGGAGCCTCGACAGGTGTTTCTACAGGCACGTCGCTCGTGACTTCATCCAGCGACTGAAGCTGGCCTTCACGGGCCTGAAGCCAGTGGATGGTGCTCATCGCGGCGGCTGTGCCCTGTCCAACCGAGGTTGCGACCTGACGCCACAGCCGGTCCTGAATCTCACCGGCGGCGAACACACCCTCGATGCTGGTGCGATAAAGCTGGTCGGTGACGACGTAACCGGAGTCATCGGTGGCAAGCTGATCGTTAAAGACGGCGCTGTTGGGATCATGGCCGATGAAGATGAACACGCCGTCGGTCTTGTGACGGTAGACTTCGTCGGTCTTCAGATTGTGAAGCTGAACTTCGGTCACCATGCCATTTTCATTGGCGAAGATCTCGTCGATCACGGTATCCCATGTGAAGCTGATCTTCGGGTTGTTGAAGGCGCGTTCCTGTAGCTGGACACCGGCCCGCAGTGAGTCGCGGCGGTGGATGATGTTGACTGAATTGGCGAACTTCGTCAGGAAGACTGCTTCTTCGAGAGCAGAGTCGCCACCGCCGACCACGACGATGTCCTTCCCACGGAAGAAGAAGCCGTCGCAGGTGCCGCAGTAGCTCACACCGCGCCCGGTGTATTCCTTCTCGCCGGGGATGTTCAGCTCACGCGGGTTCGCGCCGATGGCGACGATCACAGCGTCGGCCACATAAGTCTCGCCGATGGTCTTCACGGTAAACGGTGAGCCGGTGGAGAAATCGACCTCTGTGACCATGTCGTACACGACTTCGGTGCCGAAGTGCTGGGCGTGCTTCATAAAACGGTCGGCCAGATCGGGGCCGGTCATGTCTTCGTAGATACCGAGGTAATTCTCGATCTCGGAGGTGACCGACATCTGCCCGCCGAGCTTGTCGCCGGCGATCAGGATCGTCTCAAGCTGGGCACGCGAGGTATAAAGCGCGGCAGCAAAACCAGCCGGGCCAGAACCGATAATAACGACACGGGTCTTTCTCATCAGATAATCTCCAACACGGATTTTCAGGTTTCAGGTACAGGGCTGTGAGTACAGCCCCGGTCAGATGACAATTCTATCGCACTGTCGGCCAGCCGACAGGCAGTGGCAGGCGAGTATCAGCCAGCGATTGCAGGCGTTATGCCTGCTGATGCTGCGCTGGTGTTCGCTAATATTCAGACGCTGGAATCAGGTTGAACTTACTTCGATTGTCCTGAGGGGGGCGTAGATGATGTGTCCGCCGAAGCGGGTGTCTCCGGTCGGGATGCCAGTTCGCCCTGACGCTCGGCCTTGATAATTGCGACGAGCGCTTCGAACTCTTCGCGGCAGTCCTTCCAGTAACCGATGTGCTCTTCGAATTCCGGCAGCAGCTCACTGAGATTGCCACCTGCCGCCACCAGTTCAGCAAGGCGGGCAAGCTGTTCGCAGCCGTCCTTGCAGTCCATGGCGATGATGACATCATCGAAGGGCGCGTCAGTCATGAACTGGACGAGTTGGTTACGATTCTGATCATTACATCTCGACATGAGAGATGCCCCTGTTTCACTCTTTAACACTTATTGACAGCAGATCGCGCTGCTCATCCCATCCTCATTATACGCAATTTTTACGTTGCGCAAGCTGGCAGTTTGGTTATAACTTTCCCACCAGCCGGATGATCTGCTGCATAAAAGACAGATGAAGCCGTGGTGAGGAGTCTTACGTGAGGCATCTCTTATGGCAATTTAAAGCCGATATGCATCGGTCGGGGATTAGCGCTCGCCTTTTACACGACTACCAATCACGGCTATAAAGATTTCAAGATCGGTCGGTGTGTCCAGCGTATTTTGTCCAGCGGAAAATGAACTTGAGATTTTCCCCGTAATTCGGGGTAAAGGTTTATCACTGCCAAGCCGCGCCGCCTGTCTGACGCGTGCGACCTCACTGGGTTTCTCACCCGTGACCGATTGAAATGCGTAAATGAAGAAATCACCCGGATAGGGGTCTGTCGCGAAGCCGTCCTGAATAATGCGCGAGTCATCGATCAGGCTGCTGAGCTGCTTCACCGGGATATTGAGGCCGACGACCACGACACTTGCATCAAAGGCGGCTGCAATATCATCGGGTTCAACGAATTCCAGCGCGGAATGATCAACGATCAGCAGATCAAGACTGTCGAGATTTGCAGATGCAAGGGCATCCGCCGCATCCTCACTGTTACTGACCACATTGATGTTATCGCTCAGATGCTGAAGCAGTACATCAGGGTGACGATAGCTGTCGGCGGGGATTTGACCTTCATCCACAAGATAGAGGACAGTATATTCATCCAGAGGCAGGGGTTCTGCTGGGTCTGAAGAGACTGGCATCCCATGTGCCACCATAAAAGTGAGAAGGATGCCTACGGTGAAAATAAATCTAAAGAGTGGCTGCGACCTGAGGCGTTTTTGCATCGTCATCAGAGTTCTCTCACACTTTAACGATGAACTTATTTTAATGTAAAAATTCACTCAGGTTAGCTTCTTCCACTGAATTATTATAATTGCGCAATATTGTGTAATGGTGGTATCAGTTGACTCATCCCGTTGATAAGCTTCAACGGGATGAGTGTATGCTACCTTACGCGAAGTCGATGCTCAGTGATCCAGCGCGGACGCCGTGCCATGCCAGTGCCAGTGCGATCACACTGTCGTCGTGTCCGCCGGATGGCGCACTGTAGCGATACCCACCGCCGGGCAGACGCGTCATGCCATACGTGGAAAGCTCATTCAGCAGCACGTCATCGGGCAGCAGACGCAGTTCGCGCCGTTCGACTGCCAGCGCCAGCCCTTCGATCAGCGGGGCTTTGCTGCTGTGTGTCGTCTGGAAGGGGCGCACCGGCAGACCGTCGGCCTGAAGCGCTTCGATATTCACACTGCCGATGCTGTTGGTTTCCGCCCAGATGACGGTTGGCTGCCACTGATTGTACAGGGTCTTCAGCCGCGCCCGCTGGAGTTCCCACCCGATCTGGCGGAAGCGGTCGAGGGCCACCAGCCGCCCTTCGTCCGCGTCGATGATGGCGATGCAGGTGTAATCATTCTCGCGGCCCCAGTCCACACCGGCGACGTACCGATGACTGCGCTGGCGTCCGGGAAGCGGCGAGGTGTCCACGGCTTCGCGCACACCACGAAAGACCTGTCCGCCGTCGCTGAGGAACTGCGCCAGATATTCCTCTTTGAAGACGTGCTCCGGTGTGATGCGGCGGATCGAGTCGATCTCCGACGGCGGGATCAGCGGGTTATCGTAGGATGTGAAGTGAAACGACATCCAGTCCGTTTCTTCCGGGTCCAGCCCGATGCGGTACAGATCCCAGAACCAGTTGAGTCCGCGTGGGGTGCTGAGGAACAGCGCCCCGCCATGCCTTTCGAGCAGCATGGGGCGGACGATCTGCGGCCAGATCTCCGGCGGCATGAAAGCAGCTTCATCCAGCACGGCGAAATCCAGCCCCATCCCGCGCAGCAGGTCCGGCTGATGGGTGCTGCGGATGGCGATCATCCCGCCGTTGTGCAGGTCGATCCGGCGTTCGGCGCTGTTGATCTCGACGCCTTTGGTGGCGATGAAGACCTGCTTCAGTTCCCGCCAGACCTGTGAGGCGATGCCGTAAGTGGGAGCCAGCCACCAGCAGCGTCCGCCGCGTGTGGCGATTTCAGCGAGCTGAATCTTCCCCATCTCCGTCTTGCCAAAGCGCCGACCACAGGCCACGACGCGGAAGCGGATCAGTTTCTTCAGAATCTGCGCCTGCCCAGGATGGGGTTCGACCAATCCGACCGTGTGCGTCCTGATATTCAATGCGGATAACCTCCTGATCAGTCGAATGAGGACGGGCTGAAGCGGCTTCGAACTGCTTCAGAATGCGGGACAGCACGCCGAGGGCGGTGACACGCTGCGCGAGTGTCGCTTTGGCGATGCTCTCTTCATCGATGGCGGCCAGCAGTCGTTCGATCACATCGACAGTGCTGGCGTGCAGCCGGTGATTGATGCCGGTATGATCCGGTGCGGTGTCGGCGGCCACCGTGGGCGGGACAGCGGCGGATGGCTTCATCAAGACTTCTCCCTTGTGTGACTTAAAACATGACGATTCGGAACGGGCGACAGAAAAGCGAAATGCCCACACAGCACCGCGTCAGCTTTCATGCGGTGAGTATGGGCAGTTCATCGGTACAGACGAGGCCAGACAGGTGACACTTGCCATCCGGCTGATGGCGGCGCTGCGAGGATTTCTCCGACAGGGTTTGGCAGCCCGCAGCCACATGTTCAGGCACTACAATAGACAGTATAGCTCATGTGTTCTAAAAATGCTGGCCGGATGGACGGCATTTTGTCCGGCAATTTGGACGGCATTTTGTCCAGAAAGGGGAACTTTTTTTACAGATTTTTTGCAGCCGACTGAATGCAAATTGTCATAATGTATAGGGACCGCAAAATAGAAGGTGAAAACAGCATGTCATTGAGAACTCGCTTCAATCATGTCCCGCTGTTATTTTTTACCCTGATTGTTTTAGTGTTCGGCGCGGTCTGGTCAACCCTTGCGCAGGACGGTCTCGTGCCGCTGCCGGGAAGCATGGAAAGTTCAGGCCGCGCTTTTACGGAAGTTCAGCAGCTAACGGCCTCCGACGGTGCAAGCGGCGATTACTTTGGGCGGCGCGTTTCCGTTGATGGCAACGTCCTGCTGACAGGAAGTGAACATGCAGCACCCGGGGGCGCAGCCTATATTTTCGAGCGAGGGTGGGGGCTGTTTGCTGAAGTTACCCGATTGGTTGGAAGCGATACCACCTCCGGAGACGAATTTGGCCTCAGTATTGCGCTTGATGGCACAACGGCGGTCGTTGGTGCACCCTCTCACACCGCAACAAATACGGGAGACGGGGCAGTCTATATTTTTATACGGGATACTTCCGGGATCTGGTTCCAGTGGCAGAAGCTAACGATTACAGGCGCAGCAGACTACTCAGGCTTTGGCATCGCTGTGGATATCGATGGCGACCGGCTGGTAAGCGCCGACAAAACGACTGGAAAAGCACATATCTTCAAGCGGGGAGACGACCAGGTATGGCAGCTTGAAGACACGCTGGTGATCGGCTCCAACATTTCCGTTGTCAAAATCGAGGGGGATACGGTGCTGTTGGGTGCCCTGTATGAAGACGCGTTTAAAGGCGCTGCCTATCTCTATCAGTTAAACGCGGGGAGCTGGACGCCGGTGCAGCGACTGACTGCGAACGACGGTCAGGCGAATGATATGTTTGGCAGCAGACTTGCCTTAAAGGACGGTCAGGCCTTTGTCCGCGCCCGACTGGGCAACGCGACGGATCAGTATACCGGGGCCGTGTATGTGTATTCAGAAAACGGCGGGACATGGATTCAGACACAGAAGCTGACGCCTGACGATCCCGATGCGAATGATCCTTACGATGACTTTGGCTGGGATCTTGCGGTCGATGGCGGAACACTGGTGATCAGCGGTGATCGCACCAGCAGCAGCACCGGCGCGGTCTATCGCTTCGGTTGGAATGGCAGCGCCTGGGTGCAGCAGAGCAAGATCGTGGGGGTGGGAGGACAGTTCGGATATTCAGTTGATCTTCAGGCTGGCGTGATGGTGAGCGGCGCGCCGAGTGCTGACAGTGATAAAGGGCGGATATATGTCTACAGCGATCCAGCGCTGCTCGTGACACCTACATACACGCCAACCATCACACCCACCCCTGTGATTACCGATACACCGCAGCCCGCAGTTGAACTGCTGATCAACGGCGGCTT
>JAEZAF010000066.1 GCA_023430545.1 Chloroflexota bacterium | reverse complement strand
TTAGTTGTTGTAGCCGTTGGGATGGGTGCTGTGCCAGCGCCATGCGCTCTCAACGATTTTGCGCAGGTCGTCGTACTGCGGCTTCCAGCCTAATTCCTGCTTGATCCGTGTGCTGTCCGCGACCAGTTTGGGGAGGTCTCCGGCGCGGCGTGGGGCATAGTCTGCCGGGATGGGGTGGCCGGTGATCTCGCGGACGGTTTCCAGCACCTCAAGTACCGAGTAGCCCTGTCCGCTGCCGAGGTTGTAGACGCGGCTCTGACCGTCGGCCAGTGCTTCCAGCGCGAGGATGTGCGCATCGGCGAGATCAGTCACGTGGATATAATCACGGATGCAGGTGCCATCAGGGGTGTCATAGTCATTCCCGAAGATGGTGAGGCCTTCACGCTGGCCGAGTGCCACCTGAAGCATAATCGGGATCAGGTGCGTTTCGGGGTCATGCGCCTCACCGATGTCACCGGAGCTGTGCGCACCCGCCGCATTGAAATAGCGCAGGCAGCAGAATTTCAGGTTATAAATGCGTTCCATCCACATCAGCAGACGTTCGCCGAGGTATTTGGTCTCGCCGTAGACGCTGCCGGGGATCAGCGGTTCGGTCTCGTCAATCGGGATACGGTTGGGCGCGTCGAACAGGTTGGCGGTTGAAGACAGAATAAAGCGGTCCACACCCTGCGCGGTTGCCACCTTCAGCAGATTGAGCATGCCGACAAAATTGTCGTTGAAATACTTGAAGGGATCGCGCATGCTCTCGCCAACCTGAATATGGGAGGCGAAATGCAGAATGCCATCGAAGGGCGGCTGATCCCCGCGTGCATTCGATGTAAAGAGCGCCTCGATCTGCGACGGGTTGAGCAGATCCCCCTCGACGAAGGCCGCATTGGGATGGACTGCCGCACGATGTCCTGCGCTCAGATTATCAAAGACGACGACTTCATAACCCTTTTCGATCAGCAGTGCGACGGTATGGCTGCCGATATAACCTGCACCACCAGTGACCAGTACTTTCATCCGAGTTCTTCCTTCTGTTTGTAAATCCAGCCTTTATACACGGGGGAAGCAGATCGCTCTCAGGGAATTTACCTTATGAACTCGGCGGAGGTGGAGAACTCCGGGTGATATTCGGCACCTCGACCATGACCAGATACTCGCTGCTGCCGTCCTGAAACAGGATATCGATACCACTGCTGCGGATGGCTTCCCAGAGTGTGAGTACGAGTTCGCCGGTCATCCAGCGCGGCTCACCGCCTGCCATTTCCGCAAGGCGCAGGCCGGTGAGATCACTATCCCAGAAGAGACTGGGGCGGTTTGGGTTGTAGCCCATATCGCGGACCGTCACCCATGCCCCCTGCGGCTGAAAGGCGATGGGGGTGGTACTGATGCGGCGGCAGGCTTCCATCACCTCACGGAAGTAGGTGTAATCCCACCCGCTGAACGAGTCGGTGACATACGTCTCATTGTTGATCGTTAATGTCAGCCGTTCGACGACTGGCGTTTCGATGAAAACCTCATCGGTGGTGGTCTCGGCGGTGTCTACGGTTTGGGCCTCGGGTGTCGCGAGGCTGTTGCGATAGCCATAGAAGTTATGCACCGCGATCAGCCGGATAATGAAATCGCGGACGGCTTCGTCCGGCACAACATCGAAGACCACACTGTCATCGGTGTTCTGGTTGGTGATCGTCCAGACGACACGGTTATCGCCATAGACGGTGCAGGGCGGCACTTCGTTGCGGATGTAGGCATTTTCGGGCGTATCGTCAGTACCGCCGCTGATCTCAGCGCGGAAGATGATAGCGGACGGGTCACGGTTCCACTCGATGGTGGCGGGCAGTGGGATGGCTGTCGGGCCGGACTGTTCATCCAGTGTCTCGAAATCAATCGTCGGTTCGGCACTGGCACCGGGATTATCACCGGTTTGCGTGTTCTGGGATGGGTCACCTGTGGGAGTCGGCTGACAGGCAGATGCCAGCAGCATCGCGATTCCCAACACGATCAGCGCACTAAACCTGACAGCACGGTTCATAAATTCTGTTCCCATCGATACGTTTCAATAAGGCCTGCTGCTGGAATATAAAGTGTGTTTCTGAGAATGCTTAGAATGCTTTCAGTATATACCCGCACGGTGTGCAGGGAATATAGGATTTCGCCGTCGTGACCATTGTACCTGATCGGTGGTGTGTGAGGTGCTCGTAACCGTATGAATCGCCAAAGGCTGTCTGCAAATATGGGCGGGCCGGATTCAATCCCGCTCCTACAGACCGTGATTGTCCTGGATTGTGCCTGGGTGGAGATTGCGGTCAGCAGAATGTTTAAGACCAATTCGCAATCCAATTGCAATCACCTTCTTTTGCTGCTATCCTGAAATAACAACTGTATACGAGACCTTCGGGGCGGGGTGAAATTCCCCACCGGCGGTAAGGCAGCGGAGAACCTGCTTCTCCAGACTGTCAAGCCCGCAACCCGTTTTGTCGCTCTTCGGAGCGGCGAGCCATGACAGGGAATTAGTGTCATGCCGGTGGATCTGGTGAGAGTCCAGAGCCGACGGTCATAGTCCGGATGGGAGAAGGTGATACGCGGAATGAACCGTGTTTTCTGGCACTGTTGGCTGGCAGATCGACGATCTGCTGGTTTATAGGGTGTTGGATACTCGTTCATTTCGGGTTGTTGGCATACCTCAGCCTGTGCGATGTATTCTGCATCCGCTGTATTGGCTGATCGACTGCTGACTGTCAGTGTCGCATACGGTGTGGATGGCGTTCAATCGGATGGCCGTCCTCATCTGTTCGTGTACCTGCTGGTCGGCTGGTTGGTGAAGTGTGCTACAGCCTCACATATAATCCTGATACCGAAAACCCCGCTGGCCTCGAAGACACCTGTCAAAAGTGACTTCGAATCACGGGGTTTTTTTCATGCAGCTTCTCACGAATTCCTCCAATGTTCAGCGGCGGCAAAGCGATCAGCAAAGCCGGTTAGCCGAAGGTACACGACGCAGTGGGCGTGTGGCACGGCCTCGCGAACGTTCGCGGGTGCGCCGCGCTGCCCCACCGCTGATGCTGGTGCTGGTGGTCGCGCTGTGGCAGCTTGCGGTCAGCGTACAGTTGATGCCGACGTTTCTGCTGCCTGCGCCGCTGGATGTGCTGGCTAAATTCCCTGAAGCCATCCGCGAAGATAACCTGCTTTTCCATCTCGGTGTCACGCTTCAGGAAATCGGGCTGGGCCTGCTGTTCGGCGCTGGGGCTGGTGTGATCCTCGGCTATCTGATTGCACGTCAGCCGCTGCTGGAAGAAACGATCTCGCCGCTGATTATCACGCTGCAATCCACGCCGGTCGTCGCGTATGCGCCGCTGCTGGTGATCTGGTTCGGGAGCGGTACGACCAGCAAGATCGTGATCTGTGCGCTGATCGTCTCCTTCCCAATGCTGATGAATACCGTCGCTGGCGTGCGCGATGTCCCCCGAAGCCTGCGCGATCTGATGGCGCTGTCTCAGGCCAGCCGGTGGCAGGTGCTGACCAAACTGGAGATTCCCGCCGCGATGCCGATCCTGCTGACAGGCCTCAAGACGGCGGCGACACTGGCCGTCATCGGTGCGATTGTCGGCGAATTCGTGAATGCGCAGTACGGTCTGGGGTATCTCATTATCCGAGGACGCACGCAGTACGATACACCGCTGGTCTTCGTGACCGTGATCGTGCTGGCACTGCTGGCGCGTCTGCTTTACAGCGGCGTGTCCTTTCTGGAGCGCCGTCTGCTGGACTGGAAGCGTTACAGCCGATGAGCTGTCGAACCCTTCGTTTATTGTCATTACGCACAATGGAGCCTGTAACCCTCATGTTTACGCGTATTTACTCTTTTCTGCTTCGTCTTGCTGCTGTATTTGGTATGGCGCTGATGATCTTTGGTCCGGCTCTGTCTGGACTGCCGGTTTCCGCACAGGATGCGACACCGGATGAGGCATCGGGGGAACTGGAGGAGCTGCGTTTCTTCCTGTCCTATATCCCGAATATCCAGTTTTCTCCGCTGTATGTGACCGCCGCAAAGGGCTATTTCGCGGAGCGCGGCCTGAATGTCGTGATCGAACACGGTGATGAAAATGTCGGCGTGGAACAGATCGCGGTTGGCACTGTGCCGTTCGGCATCATCAGCGGCGAGCAGGTGATTCTGGCACGGGCGAATGAGCGCCCGGTGGTATACGTCTATGAGTGGTTTAATCAGTATCCGGTGGCAGCGGTCATCAGTTCGACGGTGCCCGCCACCACGTTTGCGGAGCTGGAGGGGTATCGGGTCGGGATTCCGGGCTTTTTCGGGGCGAATTACACCGGGCTGACGGCGCTGCTCAATGCCAGTGATCTGACCGAGAGTGACATTCAGATCGAGAGCATCGGCTATAATGCGCCGGATGTGCTGTGCATCGGTGCGGTGGATGCGGCGGTGGTCTATCTCAATAATGAACCACTTCAGATCCAGAAGCGGATCGATGCGGGTGACTGCGGCGATGTGACCGGGATTACCGTGCTTCCGGTCTCGGACGATGTCAATCTGGTCTCGAATGGGATTGTGACCAACGAGCAGATCCTTGCGGAACGGCCTGAACTGGTGGACGCGGTGGTGCGTGCCTTCGATGCCGGTTTGCAGGATACCATCAATAATCCGGCGGAAGCCTATCTGCTGAGCGTGGACTATGTCGACGGCCTGCCGCTTTCGGATGCGCTGGCGGAACTGCTGGCGGATCTGGCCGAGGAACAGGCCGCTTTCCTCGAAACCCTGCCGGATCGCGAGGCAATTGCGGCCAGCCGAGAGGCACTGCTGGAAACCGTCCGCGAGGCGATCCCGGCGGATGATATCGTGCAGTTTGAGGTGATGATGGAGACGGTCCTGCTGTGGGACAGTGACGCACTCGGCATCAGTGATGATGCGGCATGGGAAGCGACTCAGGACATCCTGGTGCAGATTGGCGGGCTGAAAGAATCCATTGACCTGGGGATGGCGTATACTAACGATTATGTGCCACAGCCTGAAGTCGAAGGTATCGATGGAGGTGCCGATCAGTAATGCACCTGAGTATCCGTAATGTCTCCGTGGTTTTTCCAGCGTCGGGGGGCGGTGCGCCGCTTCCCGCGCTGGGGCCAGTCTCATTTGAGATCGAGAGCCATCAGTTTGTCTCGCTGATCGGCCCCAGCGGGTGCGGTAAAAGCACGCTGATCCGCCTGATCGCGGGGCTTCAGCAGCCGACACAGGGCGAGGTGTATCTTGAGGAACAGAAGATTCAGGAGCCTAGTCGGCGCGTTGGCCTGATGTTTCAGGATGCGAACCTGATGCCGTGGCGGACCGTGATCGACAATATCGCGCTGCCGCTGGAACTGGCTGGAGTCCCGCGAGAGGAGCGTGAAAAATCCGCTGCGGTGCTGCTGGCGATGCTCGGCCTCAGCGAATTTGGCGGCGCGTATCCGGGATCGCTGTCCGGCGGGATGGCGCAGCGAGTCGCGCTGGGGCGGATTCTGGCGTCTCAACCGGATGTCATGCTGCTGGACGAACCGTTTGGAGCGCTGGATGCCTTTACACGTGAACAACTCAGCTTTGACCTGCTGAACGTCTGGCGGCAGGCAAAGCATACCCTGCTGATGGTGACCCACGATATACACGAAGCGGTGCTGCTGTCCGATCGGGTGCTGGTGATGAGCCAGCGCCCCGGACGTATCATCGCTGATATTGCTGTCCCACTGCCGCGCCCACGCCAGATGTCTGATATTTACACACCGGACTTTATCGAAACGGCACGGCTTGTGCGTCAGAAACTCAGCGAGGCGTAACATCGGCGCGTCTGCGGGTGGAATAGCCGTCCAACCGCTGCGGCGTTATGATAGGGGCGTTTTAACCATCAACCGCACTGCTGAGAAGGATACGCCCCAAAATGGCATTTGACGTTCAGGCTGCGCGTGCGCAGTTTCCCGCACTTCATCAACTGACCGACAGCGGCAAAGCGCCGATCTTCTTCGATAACCCGGCGGGAACACAGGTCCCGCAGCGTGTGATTGACGCGGTCTCCCATTACTACCGAACCATGAACGCCAACAGCGGCGGCGCGTTTGCGACCAGTGTACGCACGGATGCGATGGTCAGCGAAGTCCGACAGAAAGCTGCCCGCTTCCTGAATGCGGCGCGGTCGGATGAGATCGTCTTCGGGCCGAATATGACCACGCTCAATTTCGCGCTCAGCCGTGCGCTTGCCAGACACCTGAAACCGGGCGATGAACTGGTGCTGACACGGATGGATCATGATGCGAACGTCGCACCGTGGCTGCGTCTGGCGGAAGATCATCAACTGACGGTGCGCTGGGTGGACATCGACCCGGTGAACTGCACGCTGGATATGCATTCACTGGAAGAAGCCCTGAGCGAACGCAGCCGCATCGTCGCGACGGTGCATGCTTCAAACGCGGTCGGGACGATCAATCCGGTGGGTCAGATCGCGGAGATGGCCCACGCCGCTGGTGCGCTGCATGTGGTGGATGCGGTACAGAGTGCGCCGCACGTCCCGATTGATGTGCAGGCGATTGGCTGCGATTTCCTGCTGTGTTCCGCGTATAAGTTCTTTGGCCCGCATATCGGTGTGATGTGGGGGCGCTATGATCTTCTGGCGGAGCTTCCGGCCTATAAGGTGCGCCCGTCGAAGGATGTGCCGCCGTATCGCTGGGAAAACGGCACGCCGAGTTTCGAGACGATTGCCGGTGTGGGGGCGGCGCTGGATTATCTGGAGTCGATTGGCGGTGTTGGCGCATTCGTTGAGTATGAGCGTGAACTGGTAAAGGATCTCGTGGCGGGGCTGCAATCACTGGATCAGGTGCAGCTTTATGGCATCACCGATCCTGACCATTTCGCGCTGCGCGTGCCAACGGTGGTCTTCACAAAAGAGGGCATCCATTCCCGTCAGATTGCCGAGCATCTGGCCGCGCATGACATCTACGCATGGGATGGGGATTATTACGCGGTGGAGATCATGCAGCGTCTGGGCTATCACGAGCACGGGATGGTGCGGATCGGGCTGGCGCACTATAACCTGAAGTCCGAAATCGATGTCATGCTCGATGTCCTGCGGAAGCTCTAGCGCCGGCTGCATCCATCATGACACGTCCCCCTGTGCGACCGTCCCGACACACGAACCAGAGTGGCTGGTCCCCGACTCCGCCGTTTTCAGCGGCTGCGCTGGTGATTCTGGCGATTGTGGCACTGGCGCTGATTGTGATTGCGGTGCTGCTGACCTTTACGACGGCGGACCGCTTTCAGACCGGCGCACAGTCTACGCTGCTGCGTGAGGTGCTGCGACAGATCACGGTGTATCCAGGAGGACGGCTGCTTTTCAGTGGACAGAACAGCGCCGCTCGCTGTGATACCGCGCTGGTCTTCGATGTATGGGCGGCACGCGCCGAACCGGATGAGGTGCGTGCGCACTTCGAGCAGCAGTTTCGTTCACGGGGCTGGCTGGTACATCCGCAGACGGGCAGCGTTTATCCGACTGAGACGGCACGCATCGACCTGATCGAACCCGTCGGTAATACCATCGCCGGGGTGACCATTCCAGCCGGGGCATTGGCAGCGCGGTCGCCGGATGTGGTGCTGTACGCGCTGCTGGTCACGGGATGGAATGGCCGCATCTGTCCGGAACTGAACCGCAGTGCAATCGGTGCTGGTGGGTGAGAGTTCCGTATAACACGTGGCGGACGCGCAGCGGCGCATCTCTGCATTCCTCGTATTTTCAGAGACAGCGACATATTAACCTATACGCCGCTGTCCGGTGTTTTTCTCCGACGCAGAAAAGCTAACCAGCGCGTTCCTTCGCCAGTGATGCCGCGAGCTGTGCGCCGATCAGTTCCAGAATCAGGACATTTTCCTGTGTGATGGTGCCGGGGCGTTCGCGGCAGGCGACGATCACCCCGCGACTGATCATGTTGAATGTGACTGGCACGCAGGCCACGGCGCCCAGACGCCCACGGGCTACCAATGGATGATTCGGACGGTCATCCGGGGCGGCGATGCGGCTCTGCGCGTTGATCAGCACCCATCCCATCAGATCCTCGGCACTGGCTTCTTTTGGAGCGCTGGCCTGAATCGGCGCGGGTCCGGCCTGTGAGCGCAGGGTGAGGCGCAGCGGTTCTCCGGTTTCACGCTGATAATAGGCGACATAATCGTAATTCAGATCCTTGCAGGTCAGCACTGCCGCTTCCTGCTTGCCCATCATGCCGGTCGCATCCCGCAGACGTTTGACGAAATCACGGATGGCGGGCAGGCTGTCGGAGCGCAGCGTCTCGGTGCGACGTTCGGAGATCAGGCGGTTGATGCGCCGGATCAGGTCGTCGTTCTTGAATGGCTCCACGCTGATGTCATCGGCCTGACCGGGCATCGCGAAATCGGCTTCTTCGTCGATCAGCACGATCATCAGACGGGGATAGCGCTGGCGCAGGTCGCTGACGATGACATGTACATCGCTTTCGATATTGTTATCCAGCACCAGCACGTCGGTATGATGGGTACGGTCGGCCAGAATATTCAGCGCGTCGGCGGCAGAGGTGGCCCAGTGGGTCTGAAACTGGTCACGCTCCGCAAGAAGTGGGCGGTAACGCTCAAGGTCTGCGGCTTTAATCGTAATAAGAAGGTCAATTTTTGCCATAAGTGCACAGTCTTTCGATTATGATGACGGATAAAGTGCATCTTCTGATTTTAGCGTCGAACCGATGCGAGTCAGCCATGAGGTTATCACGGCAGCGTTATCAGGGCTGTGTCACCACGAGAGCGTGCTGCCATCCCAGCGCAGGTAGGAACCGTTATGCTCCGGTGACAGTTGGTCGATCACGCTGACCATACCGCTGACGGATTCTGCCGGTGTCAGCGGGGCGCGGGTGCCGCCCATATCGGTCTGCACCCAGCCGGGATCGAGCGCGATGCAGATGATCCCCTGCCGACCGAGATCGACCGCCAGACCGCGTGTCGTCATATTGAGTGCGGCTTTGCTGGCACAGTAGGCATAAGCCCCACCGTAATCACGATCGCTGATCGACGCCATCTCGGATGTGATATTAATTAAGCATGGGCGGCGGCTTCTGCTGAGAAAAACGGCAAAGGCCTGCGCCATTATCAGCGGGGCGATGGTGTTGACCGCGTAAACGTGCTGCATCGCTTCCGGTGTGATGTTCTCCAGCGCCTGCTCGGTTTCCGGTAGATCAATCCCTGCGTTATTGATCAGAAGGTCGAGCGTGTCGGTCTGCTGGCTGACGATCTGCGCCGCCTGTCGGATCGACTCGTGGTCGGTGACATCCAGTGGAAGCGGGATAATGCCGGAATGCTGCTGTGCAAGGCGCTGAAGTTCACTGGCGGCGTCCGGATGGCGGCAGGCCGCGAAGATGCGCAGGTTTTCGCGCAGGGCGTACTGTCTGGTGAGTTCAAAGCCAATGCCGCGATTGGCACCGGTGATCAGTATGTGCTGTGTTGAGGTCTGCTGCATGCGGAAAATAACTTTCTAGCTGTTAAAGCGTTTCTGTGCGGCGGCGATGACCAGCGTCATGATCTGCGTCATGCCGTCGCCGATGGGTTCGAGTTCGACAAACTCATCCAGCCGGTGGGCATTGCCACCGCGTGTCACACCGAGGGTGACGGTCGGGCAGCCAGCGGCCAGTGGGATGTTGCCATCGGTGCTGCCAACTTCCAGAATGCCGCGCACGCTGACCATTTTCAATGCATGCATTGCGCCTTGAATCAGTGCGTGTTCTACCGGGATCGCACCTGCGGGCCGGTCCCCGACGACACGGGTTTCAAAACGAAGTCCGGGGCGGGTGCTGGTCTGCATGGTGGCGCGCACCTGCTGTTCGAGTGTGTTGAGCTGCATCTGTGTCTGTGAACGCATATCCAGCCACATGGAGGCCTGCGCCGCAATCGAGTTGACCGACTGCCCCCCGTCAATCATGCCGATGTTGTAGGTGGTGCGCGGAGAGGCAGGCGGTGTGATCGCCAGGATGCGTGATCCCAGTTCGATCAGGCCGTGGATGGCGCTCTGATTGCCAAAATGCAGCCAACTATGTCCGCCTTCCGCATGGGCGGTGATGTGCAGGCGGCGAACGGCAATCCCGGCGTAGTACAGATGCCCGAAGGCCAGCCCTTCGAGATTGATCACGCACTTCACCTTTGATTTCAGACGCGCAAATGCAGCACGGATGCCGCCGAGATCACCGAGGCCTTCTTCGCCCGATGTCGCGACGAACCAGATATCACATGGCAGGCGGATATTCTGAAGCCGCAGCCACTCAATCACGCCCAGCATTCCGGCGACACCGATGCTGTTATCACCTAAGCCGGGGCCGTAGATCACATTCTTTTCGCGGCGCGTCGTCAGGTCGGTTTCCATCGGGAAGACGGTATCCGTATGGGCGATGATCATCACCGCTGGCAGGTCACTGTTTTCACCGGCAAGCCGACCGTACACATTATATTTGTCGTCGGTTTCGACATCGTGCAGGCCGAGAGTCTGCATCTGCTCCGCGACATACGCCGCACGCTTCTGCTCGCAGAACGTTGGCGCGGGGATCTGCTGGATTGCAAGCGCCTGTTCTGTCACCCACTGGGTCATCGCTGGCAGCAGACTGCGGTCCAGCATTCGATAGGCATTCTCGATCAGTATTTTCATCCGGTTCGTCCTTGTGTGCTATAATCCTCTTCTGCCCGGCAAACCCTGAAGTTAAGGGATGGTTTGCGTGATGCTGCGGTTGCATCGCTGAACCGCCGCCGACTGATCACGGCCACTCACGCAATTGGCTGGAGTGGACAGGACTTCGACCGACATTACATACATAAACGAACAATGCAATTGCCTGAACTGCATGTCACAGTCTTAAATGGCGTGCTGTTCGGTCATCTGAAATGAAATCAGGCGGCACAGGCTGACCTGTCTGGCGTCACGGTGACAGCATCACCGTGGCCGTGCGTAAATACGGCGCATGGGGTGTCCATATCGCAGCGTGACACCAGGTGCGCAAAACAACTGTGATTATACCAGCAAGCCATCCGTTCCCGCTTGCAGATCCGTCGATGGCGGCCTGTATGGACGGGCAGACGCACTTGGTGTTACTTGTGTGTGTCCGGAGGGGGATGGTGCAACGACGAAGGGGAAGCGGTCATTCCATGCCGGCAGCAACGATCTTGTTCATTGGGCGTACCGTCACCAGGGCCGATTCGTACTTCGGTGCTCTGCAAAAACGCTATAATGTCCGGGTCGCCTCCAGTGCAAAAAACGCACAGGCCATTCTGGAACAGGGGGGAATAGCGCTCACGGTGCTGGATGCGATCTCGATGCGGACACCGGGTGAGCGTATGTGCCGTCAGCTTAAAACCCGCTATCCCAAAGTGCCGCTGATTCACCTGTACCCCGGCAAACCCACAGATGACTCACTGGCGGCACTGGCCGACATCGTGATGACAGCCCCGGTCACCCCGCGCAAACTGATCAACAATATCGAGCGCCTGCTGGGGACGACGAAAGATGAACTGCTGGACTGTGGGCCGTTCACGATGAACCTCGACCGCCGCATCCTCACAGCCTTCGGTCAGGAAACTGAACTGACTCCGAAACTGGCTGATCTGATGGAGTTCTTCCTGCGGCACCCCAATGAAGTGCTGGACCGCAAAAGCCTGATGGAGACCGTCTGGCAAACTGATTATCTGGGCGATACACGCACGCTGGATGTGCATATCCGCTGGATACGCCGTGCGCTGGAAGGGGATGGTAAATTCCCGCGTCGGCTGAAAACCGTGCGCGGCGTCGGCTATCAGCTTGAGATCCCCGAAGTCATGCCGGATGGCGTTAAGCCTAAGTAACAGGCAGGGAATAAAAAAAAGCCGACCTTGCGGTCGGTTCGAATGCTGCGTATTCAGCCTGTCAGCCGATGTTATTCAGCAGACTTCAGTGCGGCAAGCTGCTTCATCAGGCGGCTCTTGCGACGGGCAGCGTTGCGCGGGTGCAGGACACCACGGCTGGCCGCCTTGTCCAGATCGCGAATCGCGGCGCGGGTGGCCGTCTCAACGGCGTCGGCGTCGGGATTGGCAGCATTGATTGAAGTACGAGCCTTCTTGATCAGGGTACGGGCACGATTGCGAAAGTCGCGGTTGTACAGGCGACGCTTCTCATTCTGCCGGATGCGCTTCAGCGCAGACTTATGATTCGCCATTGCAGGGTGTTCCTGTTTCTCTCAGTATTCATGGTCGGTGTAGGTTAGCATCATAGCAACAAGCACTGATTTTGTCTATCCCACAATCGCACATTATATGTCTAACTCACGAGCTGGATCACCAGCAGAACGACAGCGCCGATATTGAGCAGCACCAGCAGGATAAACATCAGCCGTAAGATGAACGGGTATTTCTCGCTGGTGCCGGGAAGCTGTCTCGGCCTGATCGATTCGGGGATCATGGCAAAATATTCGGCAGGGTCGGCATCTTCACCCAGTGTGGCGACGCCATAGCCTGTGCCGCCTGATCCCCCAATGGGCGCATCGAAATCGAGATCAGCCGATGTAAACGGGTTGGTCTTCGGCAGGGTCGAGTCCGGGAAGGGATTGGGGCTGAAAGGGTCATCCCCCAGATCATACTCATCGCGCTGGCTGGCTCCACCGGAACGGCTGGAAGCCGATGAGGCGGACGAAGCTGACGGGCTGGTGAAAGCGAAATCATCGCCAAAAACGTCATCGTCATCTTCCATCTCGTCCTCGTCCAGCGAGAAGTTGCGGAATGCGGACGATGATGCTGACGAGTTCGACGGGGAAGACGAGTACAGATCGTCGTCATCGTCATCATCCGAGGCCATTAATGCCCGCAGATCATCGGAACCCAGGTCGTCACTGGGGATGAAAGCGGGAATAGAAGGCGCAGCAGATGCCTTATTTGAAGGGGTGAAGACCTCGTATGAGTCACCCTCGTCGCTGAAATCACCGAAGGGGCTGGTATCAGCGCTGTCGGAAGCGGTGAAAGGACTGAAAGCGTTTCCGTCGTCCAAAGGCTCGAAGTCAGTGGTAGTAAAAGGCGATGATGCGGGCAGATCATCCGGGACGCTCCACGCATCCGCCGCTGGCTCTTCAGTCTTGCTGGACTGTTTGCCACTGTTCGGCAGATTGAGGCTGCCAATCCAGTCATCGTAGACTTCTGGCGGTGTGCTGTCGGGGACGAAAGTCGAGCTGGCGCTGCTGGTCGGGATCGACGGTGAAGCCGGTCGCGAAGGCGCGGCGGGCTTTGGGGCTGACGGTGCCGCTGTGGATGCGCCTGAACTCGATGTGCCGGACGCCTTTTTCGCATCCAGTGCCGCGATGCCCTTTTTGGCATTCGGGTTATCAGGGTTGATAAAAAGCACATTTTCGAGGCAGACGCGCTGATCGTCGCTGCTTTCAACCACAGCGCTCAGCCACAGCCACGCCTGCTCGTTATACGGGTCAAGTTCGGTCACCTGCTCCCAGATTGCGCGTGCTTCTGCCTTCTGATTCGCCTTGTAAAGCCGAATCCCTTCCTTGACCATCGCTTTAGGGTCTGAGGCCATGTATGTTCCTCACAGTGTCACTGGCATACAGTGTTGATTGGCTAACGGTACTCATGTGCTGTTATCGAATATAGCATAGTTCATGCAATATTTCGCCGCAAGCGCTCCGGAGACAGTGATTAAGCGCTGCCGTGTAACCTGTGCGGAGGCTGTGGGTTTTAGGGCTTAAGTCTCGCCACAGTTCGCAGTACTCAAGTGAGAAAGAAGGAGTTATGAAACTGAAACCGGAATACTGGATCGCTGTTCTGACGCTGGTAGGGGCAGCGGTCGGGATTGTCGTCGGCCTGCTGTTTCAAGGGATCGATATTTTTGTGACGATCGTGATCGGTGCGCTGGTCGGCGCGGTGCTGGCAGCGGTGATCTTCGGCCCGAAAAAGCC
>JAEZAF010000070.1 GCA_023430545.1 Chloroflexota bacterium | reverse complement strand
TTGTTCACCCGTTATGGCAAACTCAGCCTCTCCTATCTGCTGGATGCCACGCCAAAGGAACAGGTCAGCCTGTTTGATGTTTATGTGCCGCTTAAGCTGGGCGTAAGCTTTAATATCGAAGTCACTGACGGTGAGTTTGCTGATTGGTGGATGCGTGACCAGAACACCGAGACTCGGGCGGAAAATACGGATGAATTACGCGAAACACCAAAGCCGAAGGCCCTCAATGGATTTTCGCCAGGGGGTGTGGCGTGGTCAGCATGGGAAAACCAGATGCGTCAGGCTTGGGCGGCCTTTAAGGCCAGGCATGAAGAAGAACAGGCCAAGAAAGACGAAAAAGAACGCGAACAGTTGGAAGATGGTACATACCGCTGGAATCGCATCGAATCGGAGGTCGCCCCTGCGCTGATGTCGCACATCGTGATCACCGGCGCACCGGGAAGTGGTAAGAGCACCCTGCTGAAACATCTGGCGTTGTGCATGGCGGGCGATATGCTATTCAACGGTGACGAAGCTGAAGCGGACCTGAACAGGCTCGGTTTCTGGCCTCTTCCGGCTTATACGCCGATTTTTGTTGAATTGCGGGCACTGGTGCGGACGGCTTTCCCTGACCCTAAAACGGTGGTGACACTGGAGAAATTTTTCAGCTACATCGAAACGGAGCAGCTCAAGCCACATGGGATTGGTTCGTATCTGGATGATTTGCGTGCCCAACTGCGTGATGGCGACGCGATGATCTTTCTTGATGGGTTGGACGAAGTGCCAGAAGCGGATACCACTGAACGTCGCGAACAGATCAAAACACTGGCACATCTGCTCAGCCAGCAATACCCGGACTGCCGCATCTGCATCACCTCACGACCGTATGCTTATGCGGGCGATTGGCAGTTGGATGGTTTCGGGCAGGTGACACTGGTTAATCTTGATCCTGACCGCCTGGAAGAGCTGGCTTTGCGGCTGTTTCGTGTGGTTCTGGGGCAGGAGGGTGCCGAACAGGAAGCCGAATCCTTCAAAGAACAGATGAAAAATGTGCCGAAAGAACTGCGCGGAAGCCCGTTATTTTTCACGCTGATGGCATCTATCTGGTTAAACAATACGATGAAACCTGTCGCCGAACGCCTGCCGGTATCGAAAGACGATATCTACCGAGAATGTGTGGAGATGCTCATCCGGCGCTGGACGCGCAAGGACGCCGTCAGCGGTCAATCCATGCTGGATGACATCGGCCTGAGTGAAGGCGATCTGCGACGGGTGCTGCAGGCACTGGCTTACCATGTACACAGCGAAGCGGGCGAAAGTGATGATGCCGAGTTTACCGGTGGGAAGATTCTGGACATTGTCGAAACGCTTAAACTCAGGCGCGTGGACATTTATGCCCTGCGCGATGCACTGGCGCAGCGGGCAGGTGTGATCTACGAACGTGCCCCGAACCGCTACCAGTACGCACACCGCAGTTTTCAGGAGCATCTGGCCGCATGTTATCTGACAGAAGCGGGGCGTTACCCTCAAGTGATCGCCAATCATGTGCGACATCAGCCGGGCTTGTGGCGTAATGTGATGGATTTGCTCCCGAGCGAGGCGGGATGGCAAAAGCGCGACCTGTGGCAGTTGGTAAAGGTACTGCTGCCGGAGAAGGACAGCGCCTTACCCGACACGGCTGATGATCCTGTGTGGAATAGCATTTTCCATGCAGCACGCCTGATGACAGCGCATCTGCCTGCCGAGGATGACCTGCAAGACGTGTATCGTCCGCGCCTGCACAAACTGCTTGTACGACTTGTCGAAATCGGCGCACTCGCGCCGGTTGACCGCGCCGAGATGGGACGTATTCTATCCACACTTGGCGATCCCCGTCCCGGTGTAGGAATAACCCAAGTCACGATTGACGGAAAAACTGTCGAACTACCGCAGATCGAGTGGTGTGATATCCCTGCTCCACCGGATGGGGTATTCATGATGGGTGCCGACGACCAAAGCGATAATCCCCGACGTGAAGTTGAATTGAAATACAGCTTTAAGATGTCCAAATACCTTGCTACCTATCAGCAGTTTCAGGCTTTTGTGGACTCTGGCGAATATGATCACCCAGACTGGTGGAACGATTTCCCACCGGAGTACAAGCAGCAGGAAATGGCTGAGCAGAATAACGCGTATGACAATCATCCACGTGACAATATCTCCTGGTATCAGGCGGTCGCATTCACACGCTGGCTGACGGCTAAATATCAGCAGGCAGGCTTGATCCCCCCTCTCCCGAATGCTGTGCTGGGAGAGGGAGGCGAACAGGTTACGCATGGGGTGAGGGCAGAAATCCGCCTGCCGACCGAGCAGGAATGGGAGTATGCCGCACGTGGGACAGATGAGCGAAAATATCCGTATTCCGGTGATTTTGATCCAACGAAGGGCAATACGCATGAAACCGGGATTAGGCGGACCAGCGCGGTGGGGTTATTTCCAGATGGGGCGTCGCCATTTGGTGTATTCGATATGAGTGGCAACCTGTGGGAATGGTGCCTCAATGATTACAACAATCCAGATGTAACGGAGGGTTACGGTAATGGAGAACGTAAGGTGCTGCGGGGCGGTTCCTTCAGCCTCAATCAGAGCGACGCCGCTGCGTCGTTTCGCAGCCGCCTCAGTCCGAGCAGCGGGTTCGTCTACTACGGTTTTCGGTTGGTGTTGGGTGCCCCTGTCGCGTCTCTGCCCTCTGGTACTCTGAACTCTGAAAGCGAGTAAAACGAGCGTCTCTGTAGCTCTAAGCGAACGCAGTGAGCGCCTCTAAGGGGGTGTGGGGGCAAAGCCCCCACGTCCTTCTCCGCGTTAGCGGAGTCGTATCTGGTGATTTTGGACAGTCAGATTATATCACTGAAATATTAAGAAGGCACAGCGGGAGCGAATCCCACTGTGCCTTTTGATCTACTCCCCTCTACGGCACCGCCGCTTGAACGTCTCATATAGCCGCACCTTCGTCCGCAGGCGCATCTTCACTTTGTAGCGGACGCGCTGTCCATCTTTACCGAACGAAGTTACATACCCTTTCCCCTCTTCACACTGGACCTGCACCTTGCCGATATATGGAATCTCCACCCATTCGCCGCTGGCGATCTCCTCTGCCAGCGCTTCCAGATACCGTTCCACCGACTCGCGGACGAGGGCTTTGGTCAGGCTGCGGCGCTGTCGTGCGACATGGGCGACTCGTTGTGTGTGGTTCACAGTTCATCTCCTGATTTGTCGGTATCAAACTGACATAACCGACAACCGACAATACCGACAAAATTTGTCGTCGGTTGTCGGTGTGTCGGTATTGTCGGTAAACTATGCTTGTTCGATGATGTGTTCAACAGCGATAAACCATTCAGCGCGATCCATCCGCCGTTCCTCAATCAACCCCGCCTTGACCAGATCCTGCGCCAACTGCCGAGCCTGCTTAGCCGAAAAGTTCAGATTGCGATACAGATCACGTAAGGCAATCCCTATCTCACCACCCTGACGGATAGCGTTCAGCATCCGCTCCTGATGGCGGCGTTCGACGGTCGCTTCCCCACTGCGGTCGAGCTGGTCCAGCAGACGGTGTGCGCTTCCGCGCCAGCCTTCGGCTAATTCTTGAGCCGCGTGCCAGTGATCCACGGTAACGGTCGGCGCTTCGTCAGACGTTTTAAGCCAGTCCAGCGCCGCAAATAACGATGCCAGCTTGAACGTCTGCACGTGCATCCGCCCATATACCCCCTTCAGGCGGTCGTCCAGCTCGGTGTCCTGCCCCGGATCGCATTTCCGGCGCAGCCAGTCCCCGTACTGTTGACACTGTGCCCAGCATTCGACGTTCAGCCGCAAAGCACCCGGCGCGGCCATGCCAAACTCAGTGGCTTGCGGTGCTGGCAGACGCTCATGCAGGCTGCGGAGATCGTCCACGAGTGCCTGTGGGACGGCTCGGTAAGTCTTCGCGGCGGGACGCTCGGCGTAGTCCGGTTCCGGTGTGAGAAGTGCGAAACGGATCAACAGACCGTTGTCCCAATCCCCGGTGCTGACCGCGCAGGATAGGCTGGCCGGTGTCGTCACACCGAGAATCGACAGCGCCGCATTCTCGACGATGTTGAGGCCAGTCTGCGTGTCTTTGTCGAAGTAGTCGGGACAGTCATAAAGCTCCATCAGCAGGTCTTTCATCCCGACCATGTAATCCCGTTTGTTAATCGCACCGAACAACCCGGCAACTTCATCCTTCAGCAGTCCACGCTGTGCGGCAAATGGTTGAGACTTCGTCAGCCGCTCCTGCTGCATCTTCGGCAGCTTATCGAAGTTGGACGGCATCCGTCCGGCGAGTGCCTCCTGAAAGCGCTCTGGCGAACCGGGTGTCGGCATCAGCATGTGTGGAATCGCGGCGCGTGCCACCTGCTCCGCCAGCTTGTAGGCGGTAGACTTACGGTAAAACGTTGTCCCTGCCACCAGCATAAGGTACAGATTGGGGTAGATCTTCACACCCCACGGCGCTTCACCGTAGAGTCTGCGTCCGACCGCCGTTGCCAGCAGCCACAGTCCAGCCGCCTGATGAAACAGCATCGGTGTCTGATTGCCCGTCGTCCCGGACCAGTCCATGTACTGCTGCAGCCAGTCTGGCAGCTTATAGTCGGTTGGGACCGATGGCGGTGGGTCTTTTGGTTTATTGGGTGTCGGTTTACGTTTTACCGTTGGTTGGGTCGGGATGGGCGACGGCTGCGGACGTTCAATCAGTCCGCCGAGTGCGTTTGGATCAATGTTGAGTGCCTCGCAGATCTCTTTTGCCAGCATCGTCCCGCAGCGGTAACAGTGGCCGTATCCGGTCTGCGTGTTGAACCCGAAGGATGGATTTCTGTCGCCGTTTTCGTGTCGCTCCGGGTGGATGCAGCGGCCATGCAGCCAGTCTCCATGCTGCTTAAAGCCCTGCCCTGCCAGCGTTTGAGCAATGGCGTCGATGACTCGCGAGTTGATCACCGCATCACTTGTTGGAAGGTTCATCCGTGTCGGTGGCTGCCACGTCCGTGTTTCTGCTCGCGGCTTGAAGGCTTCGATCCAGATTACCAGTTCGTCCAGATTCGGTACGCGCAGGATATCGGATGGTCGTTCCACTTTATAAGGTTGACCGCTGGTGGGATGAATACTCGGCGGCGCGACCACCTGCCGCCCTTCTCCACATATTTCGAGATTGCCAATTGGCGTATTCATCGCCTTGACACTCGGCAGAAACTGGTCGGCGTAGAAGTAGACGTGCTTCCCTACACCCCCGCCGGTCGCAACCGTGTAGGTCTGTGCAAGGTGTGGAAACGTCGCGGCAAAGGCTGGATATCCGGCTGCCCCGTCCAGATCGAGAACCACCAGATTACCTGATACCCTCCCGCAGACGATGCCGAGATTCTTCAGCAGTCCGGCACTGCTCCATGCCCGGATGGTCTCCGGTGAAGCGGCGGTCTGCTGATAGGTGGTCCATGAGGTTAACGCCGGACGCTTGCCATCCAGCGGGATGATGCTCAGACCGAGTGCGGCATACGCCAGCGCTGCGGATAACGTCGTTTGTTGCTGTGCCGCTTGTACGACCTGTGTGATCGGCGGCTGTTTTGAGGATGTTGACGATGTCATCGTGCTGTTTTCCTTATATATAGATGCTGCATTCGTGTTTTACAAAGCGTTGGACAGCACGCCCGGATTGATGTATCCTCAGATTGTCTAAGTCTTCCGGATACATCTTCCGAACACGCCGCCAGTGGATTACTCTGCTGGCGGTTTGGTTTTCTGTTGGGACACAGCAGTTTCGACCAGTGTGTGAATGCCACTCTCGGTCGTAATCCCGGCATTGATGGCATCCTGCAACAGGTCCACGAGGTCGCGGGGATCTTTCTTCACCCGGTCAAACAGGATCTGTGCCATTTGCACATTCAGCCATAGACCGATCACAAGCAGACGCTCCAGGTAATCTACGCGGCGTTGAAACATCTTCGTGAAGTGCTTGCGACTCCCGATCAGGTCTTCCTGTTCATCCAGATACGCACGCAGTGCCGCGCGTGCGACTTCCGCTTTTGGCTCATCGCGCAGCATCGCGATCTGCTCCAGCCGGGCTTCCATCGCGCCGGTGATATGCACCGTCAGACGGCGGCTGTATTGTGATTTCGAGTTGTCAGACATTTTTCCCTCTGTTTTAGGTGATCGTTTCTGTATTTCGGACAAAATCGGTCGATTTTGGACGGGTGGGACACGGTGAACCGTGACGCGCCATGCCTTTCAGCGGCGGCGGACCCCGTCCAGCCCGTCGCTGGCGGTGCGCTCGAAAGCGCGGCGCATCAAGCCACTCCGGCGCATGAGGAGCGAGTTGATTAAACTCGCTACCCCTACGGTGTAGAGGGTTCGGTGTCCCGCCTGCGGCGGACCTGTCCACACGGTGATGTAGGACAGGCGGGACACCGGCGATTGCCTTGCAATCGCCGATTGGCTCGATGCCAATCGCCAGCCTTTGGAATGTGTTAGACGACTTCATCGGTCGATTTCCCAGCCACTACCTGTGGTGACGTCTAAGTTGGACATCTCCTGCTCCAGCTCCGGATCACGGAGTAAGCGCCACTCCTGCCCAATTGTTCGGTCTAACACCTGCTCGAACTCACGCCGGGCGATGTGATGCAGGTTGTCTTCACGGTTCAGTCCACCTCGATCGGTGCAGACATGGTGACGGTCGATGCGGTGGGACTCGCGCTCGCCTGCACTGTTCTCGATGGTTCCAGCGACAAAGACATGCGTGTGCAGCATCTGCATCCCATACTCGTCGTCGGTATCACGGTCATGCATGACGAAGCTGTACTCCGGGATGTTCAGGCCGCGTGCTGCGAACCAGCCCTCAATCGTGTTCTCGGTCACTTCGCGTACCAGCTCCTGACGCAGGTCTTCTGGAACCAGTGCCATCAGGTCCGGTGCCGGAGCAATCACCAGATGGTGTGCCAGCACATAGGGACCCGCGAGTTGATCTGCATTCTTGTAGACCTCTTGCCAGCCGCTGCCTAACCCACAATCGGTCCAGCGATCACCCAGATCGAGTGGACGGTGGTCAGGGCTTTCGCGGTAGGACACATACTTCAGCAGCTTCTTCAGTCCCTTGTAACCACCTTTCGATGGCTTCTGGTATTTCCAGTTGGGGATGATCGTTGGTTTACTCATCGGCGTTTTTGTACCTGTTTTCAATCAAGGTTTGACACGAAATGGGTATGAAGGACCTTCCAGCGCTGCCACTTCGCGATCTGTTTACAACGGTTGCTGCAATACAGCCTGCGCCGTCCAGCGTAGTAACTGGATCGAGGAAGTGGGTCACCGCACACAGCACAGTCCCTCATGCGTTCGCCTCGTGATGTCGTCCGTTCCCATTGGCGCTGAGGGCTAAAGGGCGCGGTTCAATCACCTCTGGCTCCGCAGGATTGGCAGACAGTTCAGGTGCAGGTTGTTCATACCAGTTGTCGGCTTGCAGTTCGCGGTAGATCAGCGCTCGCCAATCACCGGTGTTCAGTCCTTCCAGTGCCTCACGACGGCGGCTGTTGACTTTCCGCAGGGCATCCCGCAAGGCGTTGGCGTAGAACTGCATCCACTGCGGATGCGCTTCGGGATTGATCGTCGCCCGCTGCCAGTCGTTGATCGCTTCCTGATAGGCGCGTTCGTTGGCATGGCGCAGTTCGATCGCTTCAAGCATCTGCTCTTTGAGGACGTAGGCAGTGGAGAGCACCAGCAGCGGTGGGGCGATCGCTTCCAGCCATGCAAACGGGCTGTGCATGTGACCGGGCAGTGCAACCTGCACGTTCCCGACCAGTGCAATCGCCGTGGCAATCGCCATACTTGCATAGAGCAGTCGGCGTGCGCTCGGCGTGGTTCCCAGCGTTGCCAGTGCCAGTGAGAACACCACCTGTCCCACTTCCGCAGTCAGGACGGTCGCAATCCCGACAGCGATCATTGCCAGTTCATGTGGGACGGCTGCACCAAAGGTCGATGACCCGATGACATAGAGACGGATTGCAGATGGCGTGAAAGCAGCCAGCAGCAGGGCGATACACAATCCAGTAATGAGCTTCGTCACCATCGGGGGATAGCGATGCGCAACATGGTGGTTGTAGTGGTCGCGCTGCGGACGTTCACCGATGTCACGCATCACCGCTTCTTCAGCGGCGGCATGAGCGAGCTGGCGTTCTTCCTGTGTCAGTGGCTTAATCTGTGTCAACATGCGCTTTACTCCCTTCCTGAGCTTGGATGTCTTTCAGATGACGGATGCAGTGGGCAAGGTAGCGCGAACGGGCATTGTGTCCGTGTCCCTCTTCGGCTAGCTCGACATACTCCAGCGCGAATTCCAGTGCTAACGCAAGCCTTTCGGAGGCTGACAACACTGCTATGCGGCCCAGATCGTCCGGTCTGGGATGAAGCTTCTCCACTTCGTTGAATGCCCACCCTAAACGGCTTGAATCCCGTGATATGGGATAGGGAATATGCAGTTCCACATCCCCGGCGGCGGTGCTGACGGTGTGAACCACCAGTCCACGCGGAAACAGCGCAGGGTGATCTTCCCAACTCTCCACCTGCCACTCTCCGGATGCCTCGTCGTTGAGACCGGAAAACGGCTTCACCACGTAAATCGCTAACGGTTTCTTCTGCATTGGCCTGCTCCTTTCAATACAAACTCAAAAAGCCGAATCCCCGTCATCGGGATCGGCTTCAGAACGAACAAAAGTATGGGGTTGGCAACGTGTGAAAGCGTCAGCTACATCACCCGGCGTGAAAGGGCGTAACTGGTCAGCAGTGGTTGATGTACACGACCATCAGTAACCAGTGACGGTCGGCATCCACGCGCTGCACAGGTCGGCTGTTTGCCATTTTCACGCTCCTCTCAAGTATAGGTTTATACGCGTTAACTATATCATCTGTGTCACGGATGGAGTGGGTGTGAACTGCGAGGTAAGCCAGAGGTCTATCAGAGGTATCTGATTGTGGGCTGGAAGAATCCGGCCCCATGTACTGCAACTTAAGCCATTTTAAGCCATTTTACATGTTGAAGCAGGTGTAAATCAGGCCACCGATGCCCCCCATCCCTGCAGAATAAATTCCGCTTTCCCTTCCCCCACTCGCTGCCGACGGGAAGGGCATCCGTCGTTCGCTCCGAGGGAAGGGGAAACAACCCACTCATACACAAAAAAGTCCTTCCCTCGGAAAGCAAATCGAAGATTTGCCGAGTGGGGGAAGGATTTAGGATGGGGGGCTTTTTTCGCCTCAAATCCCTTAAGTTGTTGCCTATGGAGCCGGAAGAATCCGGCCCTACATGCTCTGTGTCACGTGCAATGAATTATGCAGCGTGCGTGTATACAACTTGTAGCAAGTTCCTGTAGCAAATTGTAGAACAATTTCCTGAATGCGCTAGACATTCTGAAGCGTGGGCTGCGTATAAGGCAGCATCGTCCGGCAGTTGGGATAACTCGTGCAGCCCCAGAAGCGCTTACCCGCATGTTCGCCTTTTTTGACCGTGCGCAGAGTCATCTCGCTGTTACACTTGGGGCAGCGCGGTGCGCCGTTCGCCTGAACATGCGGTTGACTAACAGGCGCTTTTGATGAAAATCTCGCAGCTTCCACAGTCGATGGTGGCATTATCGGTGCAGTCACAGCCAGATATGGAGAGAGCAGTGTCAGCATGTCGTTCGTCACATACCCGCGCTTTACCGGGACATGCACCAGAGGCAGCCCTGCCGCGTGAAATACGCCATCAACGAACCGGTCACGCTGTTTGCGGTCTTCCCGTTGATGGCTTTTATCATCCAGCTCAATCCCGACCAGCGGTTTCATGGTGCCCGGATGACACAGCAGGAAATCGACATGCTTGCGGTCGATTTTGTTAGTGTAAACACGATGTTTACTGCTATCCTCCCGCTTTACCCAGAAGAGGTCCGACAACGAGACCTTGACGCAGATCACAGACTGATTCCCAACGGTCTCGCGCAGTACGCTGTAAAAACTGAATTCCGCCGGGCTGAGAAAATCATCGCGCAGATGATAAGGAAACTCAGCCGCATCAGTGGTGTCCACTATAGCAGCGCTGTCAGCCGTTTCAGCGCCCGGTTTCGACTCACGCCATAATCCCAGCAGGCGCAGGATAAATTCGATCAGGGAGAATTTCTTTTTAGGTGCCATTGTGAATCCTGTAAACGCTGACAGCGCCAGTACGCGGCATCTGTCAGACAGCGGTTAATATCTTCGAGTCTAAGCCCGGATTGACGCTGGATGGCTTAAGAAGGGCCGTGATCGAGGCTTGTTGGAGTGATTTTTTTCCGATACCATTCCAACCGTTTGTGAATTCCAGAATTTTCAGCAGAACATGAATGCCGTTGACTCCCGACCTGGTTGGTTGTAGGCTGAACACCGCATATGAAACCTTCTGACAGTGCCCACCACCGATTGATGCCAGCCACCTGTCACAATATTAACCGAGCCCTCTATGACTAAATTCTCGCGCAATGCCCTGTTATGGGATTTTGCCACGATCGCGCTGATCGTGATTGGTGCTTCGCTGATTGCGGTCCAGTTCCGGTTGAAGATCTTCGCCGGTTCCACCCTCGGCACCGAATACCAGGCGCAGACTCCCATGCTCTATGTCATCCTGCTGGTATGCGCCCTGTTAGGGGCGTTTGTTCATCAGATGCTGGCACAGCAGCATGTATTTAAAGAGGCCAGCAAGCGAACACGCTTTTTTGTGGCGGTCGGTGTGATTGGCGCTGCGTTTCTGCTGGTGGCTGTGCTGCTGCCGGATATCTCACTGCTGCAGATGCTGTATTTTGTGATTGTCGGCGTACTGCTGGCACTGGTGACACTCCGCCTGACACCCACCCGCATCCCCCTCAGCGCCTGCCTGAAAAGTATCTGGCGTAACCGTAAACTATTCCAGTTATGGGTACGGTATAACGTGCTGTCGCGCTACAGCCAGACCTTCCTCGGTATCGTGTGGATTATCATGCTGCCGCTGGCGACCTCGATCATCCTGTCGGTTGTTTTCTCATTCATTATGCAGGCGCGGGATATTGGTAATGTGCCGTTTATCTCGTTCTTCCTGACCGGCCTGACCTTCTGGACGCTGTTCACACAGGGTGTGCAGACGGGGACCGTCAGCATCCTGCAGAAGATGGACCTGATCAACCAGATCTATTTTCCGCGAGAACTGCTGGTGATCGTCAAGCTGGGCGAGGCGCTGGTCGATCTCAGCTTCACGTTTATCGTGCTGGTGGTGATCAACGCGCTGTTTGGTGTGTGGCCGAATCTCAACTATCTCTATCTGCCACTGGTATTGGTAACCCAGATCGCGCTGACACTCGGCATCATGTTTTATACCAGCTTTCTGAGCGTGCTGGTGCGTGACCTGCCGCAGTTGATCGGTGTTGTCCTGCAAATGATGTTCTATCTTACGCCGGTGCTGTTCCCGCTGGAACTGATGCCGGAAGCCCTGCGCGGTGTGATCACGGTCGCGAATCCGATGGCCTCAATCATCAGCGCCTACCGAGCCATCATCGTTTACAATCAACCACCGGATATGGTCAGCCTTTATCTCTCGCTGGTCCTTTCCGGCGTGGTGCTGTACACCGGTTACATGTTTTTCAAGAATAATGAGCGCCGTCTGGCGGATTTCCGATGAACGTCATTCATAATCCAGTTCCAATCCCGGGAGAACCGATCGTGCGTGTCGAGCATGTCTCGAAGCGCTATGTTTTCCAGCACTTCCGCCCCAGTCTGCGACAGGAAGCCGTGCAGATCGCCAAACGCTGGATCGGGCGTGCGCCACAGGTGGCATGGGAAAGCCAGCCCTTCTGGCCGGTGAAAGATGTCAGCTTTACGCTCAATCAGGGCGATACCCTCGGCATCATTGGGCATAACGGTGCGGGTAAAACAACGCTGCTGCGTCTGCTCTCCGGCATTATCGAACCGACAGAGGGAAAGATCACGGTGAACGGACGCTTCGCCACCCTGATCGGACTCGGCGCAGGTTTCGATTACGAGCGCAGTGGTCGCGAGAATATCTATCTCAACGCTGCCATTCAGGGTGTCGCGCCGGAAGAAGTCGAGCAGCGGGTCGAAGACATTATCAATTTTGCCGAGATCGGGGAATTTATCGACCGGCGGGTGAAGCTGTACTCCAGCGGGATGATTGCCAGACTCGGCTTCAGCATCGCGGTGCATATCCTGCCGGATGTCGTCTTTCTGGATGAAGTGCTGTCGGTCGGGGATGCTGATTTTCAGCAGAAATCCAGCGCACGTATCAAGCAGCTCCGTGATAAGAACACGACACTGGTATTCGTCTCGCACAGCCTGACCTCGGTCGAGGAGATGTGTGAGCGCACCCTCTGGCTGGATCATGGCCGCGTGATCATGGACGGCCCGACAAAAGAGGTCATTAAAGCCTATACAGGCCGCAGTGATGAAGCTGATCAGCCTTCGGGTGAAGTCAGTTCACAGACGGTGAACTAACGGCACACAGTACATTACAAATCCGGGTGTATCACGCTCATGAAGGCTGTACGCCTTCCCGGTGCTGAATCTGTTCCAGTCGGGCGCGAATCTGCTGGCTGACAGCTTCAATACTCAGCTGCGCGGCAATATCCTGCGCCGCGATTCGCCCGCGCTGTGCTGCTTCATCAGTATGTTCGGCCACATGACACATCAGTGCCGCCGCATGATCGAGATCCGGCTCGGCCCACATCTGACCTTCCCCCGGTGTATAGACACTTTGCAGTGACGGCTGGAAGGCGTGATCTTCGAGCGTGATAGGGCGCAGAGTATAGTTCACGCCGTAGCTGTTGGCCGTGGTCATAAAATCGGTATTCGAAGAATAGGTGGTCGCGATTACCGGTTTGCCCAGCGCCATCGCCTCCGCAATGCCGAGGCCGAATCCTTCTGCCCGATGCAGCGATACAAAGCAGTCACAGGCATTCAGCAGACCATTCATCTCCGATCGCGAGAGATGATGATCGATCAGCACGCCGCCCACGTCTGCGACTTTAGTTCGCAGTTCTGTCGCGACTGCGCTGTGCATCGGATCGGTCAGGTGATGCGCCTTGATGACCAGAAGAGGACGGCTTGTGCTGTCATCTGCACCAAAGGCACGGCGGTAGGCCTCGATCAGACCATCGGGATTTTTCCGCGCCATCGACGAACCCGGATTGAACGCAAAGAAGAAGATCACGCGATCGGCTGGCAGTCCGAATGCTGCCCGTAGGCTCTCCGGAGACTGCGTCGCCGTGGGGATGCTGACCGGCAGCGGGATGTAATACACTGGCACGTTTCCTGCCTGTGAGAGAATCTGCTGCGTGTAGCGGCTGGCGGTCCACACCTCGTCCAGTGCATCAAAGCGGGATACCCACCGCGACGGAAAACGTGGGACTTCCCAGTGCCAGTAGCCGATGGCATAGCGTCCCACAAAGGATTTTGGATACTGCTGGACAGCGATGCGCAGTTCCGGCGGATTCACATGGGCCAGTGTGACGCCATAGCGTGGATCACTGTTGAATGATGGCTCCGGCGCAGAGTGCGTCCTTGAGATCAGCGGTGTGACGATTTCCTGATAATCTACCGGCAAATCGGCGGCCAGCAGTGCGGCATAAATGCTGCGTGTCGCCTCACCGACGCCGATGTCGGCCCGCATGTCGGCGATATAGTTGATGCCATCGACCTGCAC
>JAEZAF010000164.1 GCA_023430545.1 Chloroflexota bacterium | reverse complement strand
CGGTTGTCAGAAAAGCTGATTTCAATAGCATAGGTATCTGGTGACAGCGCACTGCAAGCGGGATTATGCTGTGTCTGTCACCGGTATAGCTGGTCATCTCATTCGCTCACTCGAAAGGAAGGACCCCTTATGCTATTGCAACGGCTTTCAGGAAATCGTCTGAAATATGCGGTCTGGCTGCTCGTTCTCTCGGCGCTGATGCTAGGTGGCGGTGTGCTGCTGGCGCAGGAAGGACAGGACGGCAGCACCGAGCCGTGGGCTGTGTATCTCTCCAGCTTTGAAACGCTTCAGATCCAGCAGTTCAACGGCGATGGTTCGGTTGTGACTCATCAACTGGAGCCGGGGACTGAGAATGCCCTCAGTGGTTCGGCAGCGTTCTCTCCGGATGAAACAAAAATCGCCTATTGTGCGACTCCACCTTTCTCGGATGATCCGAATGCCACACCGCCCCCGCCGATCAATCGCGTGGTTGTGCGTGATCTGGCAGCCGGAAGCAGCCTGTTTGAAGCTGAGATCGGTGAACTGTCTGCCTGCAACCTGACAACAGAGTCCTTCTCACTGGATGGATCGCGTGTGGCAGTGGGCACAATCCCGCCCTTCCCCGGCGGCCCCGAAATGCCGGAGGGTGAGGCGTCATGGACGCTGTATGTGCTGGATGCGGCCAGCGGCGATACCATCGCCACACTGGATTCGCTCAGTCCCGAGCTTTCTGCGTTGGGAATCGACACGGCGCAAACCTTCATGATGCCGTATGTGCGCCGTGTGGAAGGTGATCTGGTGACGTTTGCACTGGTCAACTGGTTCACGGAAGGGCTGCCGTCGTATGATGCGTTCGTCTGGGATACCAGCGCCAATACCGTGACCGAAGCACCGCTGTGGGGCCGTCCGTTCGCGGATGAGATCCGGACGGCGGATGGCTTCGAGTTCGTCTATACGATGCTGGACGAAAATCAGCCCGCGGCCAACCCTGGCGGCCCGATGCCCGAAGCCAACACGGTGGTCGTTCAGCGCGAAGGCGGTGAGCCGGTGGTGGTGTATACCAACACCGAAGAGATCATTATGTCCGTGCGCTATATCAACGATGGAGCAGCACTGGCGATTGGTCTGCTCGGCGCGTTCGAGATGGAAGGCGATGTCCCGGTGGACCAACCTCAGCGCTTTGTGATGCTGTCGCGGGATGGAACGCTGACGGACCTGACCGAACCGGTGGTGAATGGCTCGGTGGATGTGCGTCCGGTGCCAGGTGGCTATATTCACTATGTTCGCACCTTTAATCCTGAAGATATGTCCACCACCGGCACCCTGAACGCGAACATCGGAGGCGAGGCCACAACGCTGTGGACCGATGAGCCGGGCAGTCAGGGGTGGAACCTGATCTATGCGACACAGCCGGATCTGAGCGGTGTGAGCCTTCCGGAATTCACACCCGCGTCCTGATCTTTTGAGCTACGCAAAACAGGAGACGCCCTATGAGGCGTCTCTTTTTTTGACTGATCTGAAACCTTTTATCACAAGGAGATGCGACCCATGACTTCACAGCAACCATTCCGCTTAACCCTTCATCTGCGCTTGCTGTATGGACTGTTTACCCTGCTGGCATCAACTATGTTGATATGGGGGATTGGGTCGGTCTTCGCACAGGGCGTGCCTGATGCGCCGTGGGCTGTGTATCTGGTTAACGATCAGGATGCGCAGATCCGACAGTTTAACGCGGATGGCTCGGTGCTGATGCATCAACTACCGGAATGCGCAGATGGCCTGAGCCGTGAGATCGCGTTTTCCCCGGACGAGACGCGCATCGCCTACTGCCTCACGACACCCGCGCCTGCTGATCAGGAAGTGACGACAGGCTTCGCTGATTACCGTGTCAGCATATGGGATCTGACGGCGCAGACGACGCTGGCAGAAGTGTCCCTGGGCAGAGGGTCGGGTTGCAGCGTTACACCGGCTGCCTACTCGGTGGATGGATCGCGTCTGGCAGTTGGACTTGTCGCACCATCCCCGACACTGACAGACAAACGGGAAGGTGAGACCACATGGACACTGTATCTGCTGGATGCGGTCCGTGGTGACACCCTCGCAACACTTGATTCGCTTCATCCGCAGCTTGCCGAACTGGGCGTCGATGTGACAGAGCTGTTTCTGATCCCCGCTGTGCGCCACGTCGAAGGCGATCAGGTGACTTTTGCGCTGGTGAGCCGGTTCAACGGACAGGATCGGTCGGATTATCCCGTATTTCTGTGGGACGGCGGCACTGGCAGTGTGACGGAAGCCCAGATGTGGGGTCCGCCGCTTGCGACTGCAATCCAGACGGCTGACGGTTTCGAGTTCGTTGACAATGTGTGGATTGGTGATGTGCCATCGGCTGATCCTGGGGCATTGATCCCCGCTTCCAATGCAGTAATCGTTCAGCGCGAAGGCGGCGAGCCGGTGACGGTTTACACCAACACCGAAGAGGTCATCACCTCGGTGCACTATATCAACGCTGGGACCGCGCTGGCGATCGGCCTGATGGAAGCGGTCGATTTTCTTGCGGGTGACGATCCCTATGAAATCTACCGACCGCTGCGCTATGTGATGCTGTCGCGTGATGGCACGGTGACGGCGCTGACCGAAACGGTCGCGGATGGACTGGACAGCATACGGGGTGTTCATGGTGGCTATATTCGCTACACACGCTTCTTCGATCCTGACGATAGGATACCCGCCGTCACACTAACGGCGAACATCGGTGACGAGACCACAACCCTATGGGCAGATGATCAGATCCACAGCCAGTGGTTTCTGCTTCATACAACCCAACCGGATCTGAGTGGTGTGAGCCTTCCGGAGTTCACACCCGCATTCTGACCGTGGCGCGTCACACCTGACCACAGCGTGGTAAGCGGGTAAAATGGGGGACGGCTCAGTTGAGTCGTCCTTTTTATTGCGAGCTGTTACCTTGCAGAGGATCACTTGTGAATTCATCCGACGACCGGGCGTCCGAGACACGTCCGAGGCCGATTATCGAAGCCGAGAAGCTGGTCAAGGCGTATGGGCTGCTGCCCGTGCTGCGCGGCCTGACACTGGACGTGCCGCGTGGGCAGTTTCTGGCACTGCTGGGCGCAAATGGCAGCGGAAAGTCCACACTGATCCGGCTGCTGACCGGGCTGGCGCGTCCGACTGCTGGGACGCTGCGCATCGGCGGCTGGACGCTGCCGGAAGAATCGGCGGCAGTGCGCGGTCAGATCGGGCTGGTGAGCCACCGGCTGCTGCTGTACGAAAACCTGACGGCAGAAGAAAATCTGCGCTTTTTCGGGCGGCTGTACAACCTGTCTGGCAAAGCGCTGGACGAACGAGTCTCAGCCGTGCTTCAGCAGGTGGGGCTGTACAAGCGCCGACGGGATCTGGCACGGAATTACTCTCGCGGGATGTCGCAGCGGCTCAGCATCGCACGGGCGCTGCTGCACGACCCTGATATCCTGCTGCTGGATGAGCCGCATACCGGGCTGGATGCGGTCTCATCACAGACGTTGGACACCCTGCTGCGCGATGCGAGAACACAGGGCCGCACGATTGTGATGGCGACACACCAGTTCGATAAAACCGTCGAGCTGGCAGATCGTGCCGTCGTGATCGCTCGCGGCGTGATCGGGTATGACGCGCCGACCGCCGAGCTTAATCCCCAGTCGCTGGCGCAGGTGTTCGCGGAGCTGGCGTAATCCGTATGATCGTTGGGTGTCTGCGGATTGTGGCGGTGGCGCAGTGGCGGCGGCGCGAAAAAATGCGCCACTACAAGCATTTTCCCCTCAATCCGGGCGGCGATGGCAGGGTTGTGGCGTAAGTGCGCCACAAGGCGCTGCGGTTTGTGGCAGCCTGTAGCTGCTGCTGCCTGTAGCAGTTGCTGCTGCTGCTGCCGCCGCACAAAAATTTTGTGCGGCAACAACGGGTTTTCCCCTCAAAATGAATGGCGGCGGCAGATTTGCAGCACGATTCGGCTGCAAAATGCTGCAATTACTGCTGCAATCTGCATTTGTACAGCGGTGGAACACGGCTTTATGGCTGGTCGATGTTAAGGTGCAGGAGTCTTATAGTGTAGCACAGATGTTCGAGTTGTGCGGTTCGAATTTTCAAACAAAGTGGACCGAAAAAGCCCTCCATACCCGATTTTCAAAGGTAGATATTTGATTTTTGGTTCAGGTGTTTGTTTACAGCGGACACGGCAGTGCCGTGTCCCTACCCGCCGCTTATTTTGTAGGGGGATGGATTGTGTTGTGTGGGTTTTCGGGCGGACGTACCGGACATGCTTATGTCGTTTTATAATTCAATACGGAGAAAAACGGGCGACCACACAGGTCGCCCCTACAGCGGAATCGCTCCGAAAAATGATCTCCCTCGTAATTTGTGAAAGATCATAAGCATGTCCCTACAGTTGGCGTGTTGTAGAGCGATGGGTGTTTTAGGGTTCATGATTCATCAGGTGGACGGGAAGAATCCCGCCCGATGATTCGCGCTGTAGATCAGGTGGTGACGACGGTGGTACGCGGGCGGGATACCCACTGCACGGCGGCCCCGATCAGGAACAGGATGACAATCCACATGAGGCGCGGATCGAGATTGAGGCCCTGCACCACCATGATCGCGCCGACCAGTGCCGACGCGAAAATCAGCACGGTATCTACCGCCCGCCACATGATGATGGCCCCTACCACAGCGGCGATAATCAGCAGCAGCGGCGGCGGGTTGGAATTGGCAAACAGTACCCAGAACTCATTCGCCAGCATGACGCCGATGAACGCACCGATCAGGAAACCAGCGGCGAAGTAGGCGATGACCGCGCCGACCAGTGCGCCGATGACCAGTGCGGCAATCCACAGCAGGGTGTTATCAGTACCGACGATGGACGCCAGAATCGGTGCGCCGATCAGTGCGCCGTAGACGATGACCGCCCCGCTGTAAATCCGTGCCCCGACCAGCAGCAGCAGTGCCCCCAGCAGGATATAGACCACGCGCTGTGAGGCTGGCGGTTCCTGCCCGATGCGGTAGAGAAAGTTCCCGAAGTTTTCGAGGGTGATCTGGTTGGCATCGACACCGCAGGCCGTCAGCGTGAGCAGCATCAGGACAGTCAGCGCCGCCGTTCGCAGCCCGTGATGGCGCAGCCAGTGCAGCCGCATGGTGTGCGGCTGTGCAGCATCTGTCAGGCGGTGGGTGAGTGGATTCAAAAATGTCGTGATGAACGTCATTACTGCACTCCTCGCTTGGGTTTGCTTGTGATCGACAAAGTCTCAGC
>JAEZAF010000156.1 GCA_023430545.1 Chloroflexota bacterium | reverse complement strand
ACCTTAACATCTCTGCTCGGTATGGAAGATCATGGAAGCAGATCAGTTGCAGCACAATTTTTTTTGTGCGGCAGCAGCAGCAGCAACAAGCAGATTTGAACCTGACCTCATCCTGATTGCAGCAATTTGCAGCACAATTCGGCTGCAACTGCTGCAAACTGCTGCAAACTGCCGCCGAATCGCAGGGCCGGATTCTTCCGACCCGTTAGTCAGACAACCGTTGCGACCTGTTTTTCTCCCTTTCCCTCTGAAGGAGCGTGCGAAACGGAGTTTCGGCGCGACTGGAATGGCGGAAGGGGGCTTTTCCACCACACAATCCCTTCACTTCAAAACCTTTTGTCTGATTCACGTCCGCCGGTATACACTTAAAACACAGCCTGCGACAGCGTAAATCCCCTGCATCCTGCCTCACGGTCTGTTGTCGCTGCTGATCTGATACGGATTACACATCCTGCAAGGTTTCCAATGTCTCGCACCCTGATTATCCTCAATCCCCACGCCGCCAGCGGACGCGCCGGTAAACTCTGGACGCAGATCGAGCCGATCCTCTGGGACAGGCTCGGAGAACTGGTGGTCGCGGTCACCCAGCATCCGGAAGAAGTCGCCGTTCATCTGGAAAACGCCTACAACAGCAGCCTCAATCGCGTCATCTCGATTGGCGGAGACGGTACCAATCACGCGCTGGTCAATGCGCTGGCCGCCCTGAGCGCCAAATATCCCGATGGTGAGCCGCTCATCTACGGGATGCTGCCGGTCGGCACCGGGCGCGACTGGGCACGCAGTCAGGGCATGCCGTTGGGCGACAGTGTGGAGAGCATCGAGAAAGCCGCCGACTGGATCGCGAACGCGCAGCCGCATCCTACTGATATCGGCCTGCTGCGAATCGGTGCCCTCAACGATGACGCGCCGCGCACCGAGCATTTCCTGAACATCGCCAGCGCCGGTTTGGGTGGGGAAGTGGATCGCCGTGTGAACGCCGTGCACAATCGCCGTCCGTGGACCTTTCTCTCGGCGACGGTGCGCTCAATTCTGCGCTATCAACCGAGGCCCATGCGTGTCTGGCTGGATGATCTGGAATGGTATGAGGGGCGTTCGCTGCTGCTGGCCGTCGCCAATGGGACGACGTTCGGCCACGGGATGCGCATCGCACCGCAGGCGGCTACTGATGATGGTCTGTTCGATGTCGTGCTGGTGAAGGACGCCCACAAGCTCGATGTCCTGATGACGCTGCGCCGGGTCTATGACGGCAGTCATCTGGCGCATCCTGCTGTGCAGTACAAGCGTGCGCGTCGCGTCATGATCGAAAGCCAGCAGCCGGTCAGCCTCGATCTGGATGGGGAATATGGCAGTGGTCAGCGGCTGGACTTTCAGGTGCGGCCCGGCCTGCTGCATCTGTTACGTTAAACGCGGAAGGGCCTAGTTGACGGCTCTTGCCTCAGCGGTGGCAGTCGTCAGGACAAACGGACGCGGCCCGTACTGGTCGATCACCAGATAATCGCCGGGTTTGACATTATTCAGTTCGCCGCTCTTAAGCTGTTTGAGCAGTTCCATAAATCCGTGCGGCTTGACGATGAAGATATTGCCCCCGCGCTGGAAGACGCTTTCCATCAGCGAGCGTTCGTCGTGCATTGTCGCGACGATAATCAGACATTCGGGAAACCGTGCCCGTAATTCACCCGTAAGCTGGATACCGTTCATATCCGGCAGTTCCATATCGAGCATCGCCAGATGCAGGCTGGGCAGTCCACTGACGGCGGTAAGCGCGGCTTTGGCACTGCCCGCACCTTTGACCTTATAGCCAGCGATCCCGATCAGGCGTTCCATAAAATCGAGGTTGGCCGGGGCATCATCGACAATTAAGGCAGTCTTTTCTACAGAAGAGGAATTATTCATGACAGTTTCCAAATTGTTATATATTTAATTGTATTATGACGCGGTTGTTATATTTTGAAACGTTTGAAATTCGAAGATTACGTAAATTTCAGAAATCATCAGTGAAATAAATCACATACGAAACAATGACGCCTGATATAGTGCACCAGGCGTCGGTCAGTATATGCACAACCGGCTCACGCTGTCTCGAGCATGGCCTGTATCCATTCCTGATGTTCGCGGAAGTGTGGAGCCGTATTGCCGTAGATCACATCCATCGCCCGCCGCGAGTCCGGTTCACCCGGTTGGTCCGGCAGGAAATGCGAGTAAGGCCGCTGTAGGTCGGCGTCACTCAGTGCATGGACCATCGCCAGAAGCTGTTGATGTGCGGTCCGCCAGTTATCCAGCACGGCATCCAGAGGCTGATGCTGGCGCTGTTGAAAGATCTCGGCATTCATTACATCGTAATGTTCATTGAGGAACATCGCTTCCGGGATGCCAAGCCCTTCATGACGTGGTTCGCCCTTCAGGAAGGCGATCACCGACTGTTCCCATGCGGTCAGATGCGTCAGATGATCCTTGATCGCCCAGCCGTCTGGGTTCTTGACATGGATTAACTGTGCCGGTGTCAGCGTGTCGATGAAGTCCATCAGCGCCCCGCAGTGACGCTCGATGTGTTCCAGAAGTTCTGCCTTGGTTTCAACCCGATGATCCCACATCGCACACGCTCCTTTTTGGCTTAAAGCGAAAGCCTGTTATTTACAGGTGTCCGTCACCCGTGATTATTGAGCCACTCAATCAGAATACCCATCAGATCGCTGTGTTTTTTAAACAGATCGACGCCGTGATCACGTCCTTCATACGCCAGCGCCTCGATATGCGCTCCGCCGAGTTCCTGCATCACCGGTACATCTGCGGCGGGGGGGTTATCGCGGTCGGCGTAAACGAGCAGTGCTGGGAAACCGTCTTCCAGTGCCGGAGTCGTATCCACACGGTAAAAATCCAGCCCCGGTGACAAAGCCACCGTGCTCACACACTGGTCCGATTTACTGCATCCGAGCAGCGCCACGGTCGAACCCATGCTGGATCCAACCACGGAAACCGACGTGACACCGGGCTGCGATTTCAGCCACGCGATCCATGCCACGGCATCATCCTGCGCCGCTGTCCAACTGATTTTGCCTTTTGTCCTGCCGTATCCGCGCAGGTCGACCGCCAGTACCTTGTAACCGGCATCCATCAGCGCCTGCCCGAACGCATTCCAGCTCGTATGGGTGGTATACAGTTGATGGAACAGCACCACGCCGCGCCCTTCACCGTCTCCGGCACTGGAGTACCAGCCGTAGAGCGTGTGACCGTCCGGTGCTTCAATCGTCACTTCCAGTGGCTTGAAGGGTTCTGGTGTGGCTTCAGCCGTCGCAGCAGGGGCTTCTTCGCCTGATGGATTACCGCCCGCGTTACCATCATCCTGTGCAGCGATCATCGCGCCGGTGAGCATCAACAGACCGCACAGCGTGACGAGCAGGGCCATAGGCATTTTCCGCAGCATGAATCCCGACATGAATTGAGTTCCTGTTTTGTTACATTTTCGTTCTAAAAGCGTAACACATTTTGATATATTGTGCATGCTTGTAAACTGATCCAACCCCTGACAGGGGATTGAATAACATGCCTGCTATTCAATCCTTCCCACGCCTACCACGCATCAGCCTTGCGATTTTCGGGCGGCATAACGATGCGTTTCACCTGATAGTAATCACTGACGCACTTTTGAGGTTCTGGATAGTAGCGCAGACTTCCAAGGTCGATCATTTCGTGGAAATCGTCAGTAAATGGTTCAATACGAACGACATCATCGGAATCTGAGGCGAACAGTAAGCTTTCGACTGCATCCCATTCCTTTGCGTAATTTGCGATCTGCTGTGCATCGGTAATAGTCGTTGTCAGCATCTGGAAATTACTGAAAACGATAATCGTACAGGCCACAAGCAGTCCACCTGATGCGACAAGCCGCGAAGGTGCATTTCTGCCCCGATTCAGGAGGTTTGGTATCAGGCCATAACCCAGTGCAAAGCCAATAACGGCTGCGCCGAGTATCCTGCCATAGTGCATTACAATCATGGCGCGGGCGGGTGGTGCGGATGACATTGCGTATAGAGTACTAAAGAAACCGCTCATTGATATTGCCATCATGATCAGTATCGTGAGTGCAACCGTTAGTAGCAGATTGATTGGGGGAACTCTTCTGCGATTTATCATGTATAGCCATCCACCCACAACACTCATGACCAACACGACAGGGAGCGTGAAGTGTAACTGAAGCATGTATTTGACGCTGAGTGCGGCGCTGATGATAACCTGTTCCCAGAATGAAAGGTAGACATCATAAACTGCCTGACGTGTTGCGTTACCGGGGGCAACCAAAATAATCAGGAAAGCCATAGTCGAAAATGCAAATGCTGTCAGCAGGGAAATCACAGCTACACGACGGTATTTAAGCGGGGCAAATAAAGCGCTGAGAAGCAGGAGGAAGCCAAAGATCAAAACCTGTGCCACAGCGAATAAGGGTGAACACCCTCCCGCCAACATGCACAGGCCTGCAATCAGTGCGAGGTGAGGGGTTAATATATGGTGTGATGCGCTTCGGATATATCGAAGCACGATGGTCAGCGTAAAGGTGAAGATTATCAGAGGTAGCGCATAAGTGATCGCACCACTGGTCCAGTATATGGACTGATAGGTATTTGTGGTGCTGTGAATGGTAGTGGATAGGAGATACGCCGCACCGACAAGTGTCAATGGATATTGGTATCTCACCGGAAGTTTCTCCGGTGGGATGAATAAGAACAGCGTGTGAACGAAACCCACCATCGTGATAAACCATAAGGTGAGCAAAATCCCCGGTACGAATCGCCATGCCTTCAGGAGGCCAACAATGCTTTGAAAGAAGGTGGATGTGTAAGTTCCCGTCCAACCCTCATAATAGTATCTGACGTTCCCCAAAATGCCGTTCTGATGGGCATCGATCGTAAAACAAAAGTCATCCCGTATTGGACGGTTGTTGAGTCCAATCGCAAGATGGATGCTTAGCGGTATTACTGTCAAGAGCGCCAGACCCCATAATAAGGCCTGTATTGAAGTGAAGCGTTTACTGGACAAGAGATCTTCTTTCGTCATGGACAGGGATCAATTCTGAGGTGTTATTGATATGCTTAAAACTGAAGGCTGATCAGAAGTATCTTTACTGTCTGTTTTGTGCATCAGCCATACGCAGGCCGCGAATCCCATAATAGCGGTTGACACAGCCGTTTGCGCCTGGGTCCGTGCTGATCGGATCATGTCCTGCCATCGTATAGAAGTCATAGCTGAAAGGCTGAATGACGATGTCATCGTCTGGTCCGGCGTTGATCAACTGCGTTTCTATTTCGTCCCACTCGGTGGCAAACGTCTGCAAAGCAACGTGATCGTTCAGCGGCTGTTGTGCCATTTGCAGGACACTGACCGTAACGAATATGAGACCGCCCGCGACGACTGCCTGAATCGGCAGTCTGAACGACCGTGTGCCTGACCGACGGGCAAGCATTTGAGTCAGACCATAGCCTAACGCAAGCCCTATAACGATTGCTGCCATCATGATGAAGTACTGCATGACAATGGCTGAGCGGATCGGAGGTGTCCGATTGGTAGCATAAAACCCAGTGAAGAATCCGCAGATTACTGCAACTACTACTGCTTCAATTGCAAGCGCACTGATCAGGAACAAGCGCTGCGCTGCGACCCATTTTCCATAGATAGGGTATAACCAACCGCCTGTCAGCCCCCATCCGCATATCATTACTGCTATGTAAGGGGAAGTGAGGATGAAGGTAATGCCATAACGAATCGAAGTCGTCATGACTTCTGTAATCGGCATCAGATCTGGGAAACGTGCGCGTCTGACGGCGTTCCCCGGAGCCACCAGCACAATCACAAATGCGATCAGGCTAAATCCGATTGCAGTAAGTGACGCGATCAGGGCTGCACGGCGGTAGGTCCTTGGCAGAAAAAGCACACATCCCAGCAGAATGGAAGACCAGATCGTGACCTGAAGAACGGCAAAAAACGGTGAAAAACCCCCGGCTATCACGCACAGACCGGCGATCAGTGCCAGATATGGAAGCAATACGGAGGTTGAATCTCGTACTGTGCGGACAAAGAGACCGAGATTCACAGTGAAAATTATCACTGGAAGACTGTACGTAATCGCACCGCTGGTCCAGTAGAGTGATTGATAGACATTAGGCGCACCAATTACAGTAGCATCCAGAAGCAGGGCCGATAAGATAACAGTCACTGGCAAGCGGTAGGCAGCGACCAGTCTGGTTTCGTCAATCATTGCTACGAACGGATAGAACGCCCAGAGCAGTGCCCCAGCCCACAGGATGATCAGGATCATCGGCGTAAACTGCCATAGGCCATTGACCCCAATGATGCCCTGAAAGAATGTGGATGAGTATGTCCCAGTCCATGTGTTATACATGTACTCTACATGGACGAACAAACCAAGATTGGCTGCGTCATAGGCAAAACAAAAGTCATCCAGCATTGGACGGTTATAGACACTGATTGCAAGATGTGCGAGAAGCGGTAGGGCGGTCACCAGCGCGGCGGCCCATAACAATAAATGCGTGGGAAGAGATCGTTTATTGAACAATTACAAGAGCCTTATGCCTGACCGGAAATGATAATCCGTGAAATGTCACTGAACCTGTTGTAATTCTAAGGGATTTCCGGCGGTGAGGGGCTTAAGACTATGAGATGGGACTGAAGAGGTTTCAGAGCAGTGATGTGCTGGCGCAGGCATACAGACTGGGTTTAGGTACTAAAGGTAATTTCATACCTGTGTTATGAAACCTGAACTGCACAACGCAGCATGCTCTCGCTTTATTCCATCGAACGGATATATTGTTCCAACTATGCTGCTTCTCAAGTTGGATCATCTGCGACATGAATTCAGTCCCTGTTTTGTTACATTTCCTTTCCAAAAGCGTAACACATTTCGGTATGGGGTAATTGCAGTGATCAACAGTTTTCCCTTGAAATCTCGTTCAGTTTGCCATTTTTTACAAGACACAACTGATCCCTGCGGATTATGATAAGGCTGTTCTGACGTACCCATAAACACATCAGGAAAAGGCCGCATGTCGCAGAAAATCACCCCATATCTTTGGTTCGACGAGAATGCTGAAGAAGCTGTCAACCTATACACATCGCTCTTTGAAAACACACAGATCACGCATCTCTCGCGCTACCCCGATGGGGGACGTGGTGAGCCTGGCAAAGTGATGCTCATCAATTTCCAGCTGGATGGTCAGGAGTTTATCGCGCTGAATGGAGGTCCAGGCCATCAATTTTCGGACGCGATGTCGCTGTATGTAAGCTGCACTTCGCAGGAAGAAGTTGACAGACTGTGGAACGCACTCACTGCGGATGGCGGCGAAGAGGGTCCCTGCGGTTGGCTGAAGGACAAATTTGGTGTCTCGTGGCAGATCATCCCGACGGCGCTGGGTGAGCTGATGGGTGATCCGAACCCGGCCAAGGCGCAGGGTGTGATGCAGGCGATGCTCCAGATGAAGAAGATCGAGATCGCCGGTCTACAGGCGGCATACGATCAGGCGTAAATCTGTCCGCAACTTCAATTCCTACTTTGCAGGGACGTGCAGACGTACGTTCCTGCGCTGCATACCACCCTTTTAACTCTTATTTCTATTGACCGTCGCCGCAGCTATACCCGGCGGATGTACGGCTCCAACTGGGCGGAGACCTGAGCGACGTCATATTTGCCCTGGGCGATGTCGAGGATGAACTCGTACTGGGTTTTGTCATCCCATGTGAGCTGGTAGCCATTCACATTCAGAAACAGTGTCACGGCGCGCAGGGCGGTACGCTTGTTGCCATCGACAAACAGATGATGGTACGTCAGCGCGTGTAACAGGCTGGCGGCTTTATCCGCGATGGTTGGAAACTGCTCCTCACCGAACAGGGTAATGGCAGGCCGGGCGGCGGCGGAATTCAGCAGATGGATATCGCGCACGAAGGTCTCTCCGCCGGTCACTTCGTCGTTGATGTTATACAGATCGGAGGCGGCGAGATACCGGATGGGTTTATCGTCGCTCAAGCTCATTTAACAGCCATTTCTGCTCGTGGATGATGCTGGCGATCAGGTGCATATCGTGTTCGGCGTCAGCCTCTAATGAGGGCGAGACAGGTGTCACCGGGAACCAAGCGGCGATTTCCTCGGCTGTGCTGATGCCTTCTGCCAGCGGTACGATCTTCGTCAGCGCTTCTTCCTGATCCCAGATGATACGCTGTCCGTTTACCAGAAACATAAAAACGGCGCCTACGGTTGCCGTGCGCTTGTTGCCATCGGTGAACGGGTGGTTGCGTGCGACGGAATGCATCAGCGCGGCGACCTTCTCGCTAAGCGTCGGGTAGGCGTCCTGGCCGAAGGCACTGGCGGCGGGACGGGCTGCTGCTGCTTCCAGTAGTGTAATATCGCGGATTTGCTGCTTTCCCGCCACGATATTGCGATTATTCAGGACGGTACCATTGATATAGATCAGTTCAGAGAGTGTGATATAGCGCATTGAGTTCCGTCGGTGCTGGTTGGCTGGCTGGCGGGTTGGTGATTGAAGTCGGCGAGTATAGCACATGGTCGGTGGCAGTTTTGCAGCCTGTTGCAGCATTTTGCAGCAATTAGTGCAACAAAGTGCAGCAGTTTGCATCACTTCAGGTTCAAAATCTGCTTGCTGCTGCTGCTGCCGCACAAAAAAAAACTTGTGCTGCTGCAACGACACTGCTTGTGTAATCGTGCCGTTTTAGGAAGTGATGTTAAGGTGCGAGTTTAGGTGCCATAATCTTATAGTGTAGCACAGATGTTCGCGTTGTGCGGTTAGAGTTTTCAAATTATTTGCAGGGATTGTGCGGTGAGGAGGTTTGTATAGCGGGCGGACGTGCAGAAGCAAGTCCCTACGACAGGTGATGGGTGAAAGTTTTGTCTTAGCGGGGCGGCACACAGGCCGCCCCCTACGATGGTGTGGCAAGCAATGCAGGGACAGAATCACACAGGCCGCCCCGTGCGATGGTGTGACAAGCAATGCAGGGACAGGATGCATACAGGCTGTCCCTTATGGATGGTGTAAATATGGCAATTTGCAGGCGCTGTGAGGTGCGGGATTATTCCCATTCACGCTGGTCGATGATGGTGCGCTCGGAGGCGTCGATCACGCCGGGTTCAACGATCTCGACTTCGTCGATGCGCAGGCGGATGGCGTTCTGGGCCAGCGCCTGAAGCTGTTCGCCCAAACCTTCGCCCGACTCACCCGGATGCATTTCCAGCAGCAGACGCACATGGTCGCTGTTAGCGGGCCGCGTGACGATCACCTGCGCGTGTTTGATCTGCGGGAAGAACATCATCGCACCGCGTAACTGATTCGGGTGCAGGAACATCCCGCGCACCTTGATCGCCTCGCCGCTGCGCCCGTACAGGCCGAGAAGCTGCTGATGACCATTGGTGAGTGCGTCCGGTTCTGCGGCCAGATTGCCGAGGTCGCCGGTCCCGAAGCGGATCAGCGGATAGGCCTTATTAAACGAAGTCGCGACGATCTCGCCGATTTCTCCGGCGGGCAGCGGCTGGCCGGTTTGAGGATCGCACACCTGAAGGTAGATGGTGTCGGCAATCGAGAACCCCTGCAGGCCGTCCATCGTATGCCCGACGAAGCCCAGATCGGCGGTCCCGTAGATGGACGTGGCCTTCATGCCGTACTCGTCTTCGAAGCGCTGACGCTGCATGGGTGTGTACGGTTCAGCGGAGAAGATCGCCTTTTTGATGCTGATCTGTTCCCTGCTCAGTCCCATCTGCTCGCACTTGTCCAGCAGTGTCATGAGATAACTGGGCTGTCCGCAGAATCCGGTGACGCCGAGTGCCTGCATCATCATGATCTGAAGCTCGGTGTTGCCCGGTCCGCTGGGGATGACCGTCGCGCCAGCATTCACCAGCAGGAGATCCATCAGCGAGCCAGCAGGAGTCAGATGATAGGCGAAGGTGTTCAGCACGCGGTCCCCACGACCGATGCCGAGATAACGCAGGGCTTCCGCCGGGCCGGTGAAATCATTGGCGTCGGGATTAGGTGGGCTGGGGTCGAAGATCGGCCCCGGTGAGACATAGATATGCGGCAGATCGGCGGGGTCGATTGCCAGCCAGCCGCCAAAGGGCGGATCGGCGCGGTGCATCTCGATCAGCCGGTCCTTGCTGGTGACCGGGATACGCGAGAGGTCAGCGGCGGATTGAATAGCATCAGGGGAGACACCGGCTTCGTCCATGATGCGGCGGACGGCAGGCGCGTGGGCATAGGCGTGGGCCACCAGATCACGGATACGTTGATTCAGACGATCATCAGACACAACAAACTCCTCAGTTTATCAATAAATTTAACCAGAAATTTAACCAGCATTTGAATAGTTTCGCGCCAATTAAAGCGTCGAAACCAGCGAAATGCAAACCGAGGAGTCTGGTTTTTAACTGCGCGTGACGCGGTATGCGGCTACTTTGTGAATTCCATCGTCCAGTTGGTTTCCCACGTCTGGCCGCCATCCTGCGAGAGCGCCTGTTCCCATTTACAGGCGTCGGGTGAGATCACCGTCCAGATGAAGCGGCTGAAGACATGCTGCCCCGCATGTGTCTCATGCGCGTAGAATCTGCCGACGCCGTCGGTGAATTTTCCAACCATCGGCACATCGAGTGCGCCGGTCGGGTTGGCATCGGAAGCCCAGTAGATCGACCATTCCTGTGCATCCGGGTTAAACAGACGCAGCGTCAGTCCGCGAAACGTGCCGGACTCGCGCTCAAAGGTCACTTCGTCCATATTGCCGAGGCCGCCGAGCACCTTCTGGGCGGAAAACTGACCTTCGAAGCTTTCCCAGTCGTCCGAGCCTTGCAGCCGTTCGCGCAGACGCCGGCTGTGAACGTGCCAGTCACCGATCAGAAAATCAAAGTCATTCCGTCCGTCCTGAATCTGCTGTTGTGCTGGCATGTGCTGCATCTTGTTTTGCTCCTGTGGAGGATGATGTTCGGTTCTCTCTCCATCATCAGGCCCAATGAGGGCGGAATTGATCCTCAAATCATGACTTGTCACCGTTTTTGCAGGTTTTGCAACAAAGTGTCCACAACCTGCGTAAAGAGAGTTAATCAGCTGATCCACATTTCAATCAGAGATCCATTTCAATCCATCCGCATTGTGGGGGAACGTTTATGATGCGCAACAATGTCAATGACAACAGCAGGACTTACGCCTATATCCTGATCGCCGCCGCGGTCTTCTTCATCTTCAACCGCTGGTTTGGCTTCATCCGTCTCGACATCGGCTCGCTGTGGCCGCTGTTCGTCATCGTACCGGGGGCAGGCTTTCTCTATGCCGCGCACACCGGAGATGAAGGTCAGGCTGGGCTTTACTTCCCCGGCATGATTATCACCGGCACCGGTGTCATCCTGCTGTATCAGATGTGGAGTGGACACTGGGAGTCGTGGGCGTATATCTGGACGATCTATCCGGCGCTGGTTGGTTTCGCGATGGAGCTGCATGGCCGTCGCACGGGTGACCGGGCACAGATGCGCCTGGGGGCCAAGATGCTGCGCTGGTCGATCATGGCGACTGGCCTCGGCTTTTTCTTCTTCGAAATCCTGATCTTCAACAATCAGGAATGGCTTCCGCTGCTGCTGATCGCGGGGGCGCTGTTCCTGCTGTTCCGCCGTCCGACGGCTGCTGCCGAGATGAATAAGCATGTCGAAGCCGCGTTTGGGCACAAGAGCAAGCGCGATGCACTCAACGGCCACGACAAAGCCAAGCGTGATTTCAGCGAAGACGAGCGCGTGTTCTGATCGCCATCGTCCCTGCGACGGCTGCCTAAGCTGACACGGTGTCGCATGACACCTGCTTTACAGTACAACGCCACGCCTTCGAGCATCATGGCGTTGTATTTTTATCTCACAACATCTCAAGGTTTGACTGTCCATAGCGCGGTCAAATGGGTGTAAGGTAAAATAGGGATGAGAAACGCGCATACTGCGTGGGCCTCATCCCCTTCAGAAACCAGATCATATTGAAAGGCGCGGAGCGTATGGCGCTGCAACCCGGTGCGAACCTCGGCCAGTATCAAATTCAGCAGGTGATCGGCAGTGGGGGCATGGCAACGGTTTACAAAGCCCATCACACGCGGCTCGATCGTACGGTCGCTGTCAAGGTGATGCATCCCCAGTATCTGGCTGATGAACAGTTTCAGACCCGCTTTGAACGCGAAGCTCGTGTGATCGCAAAGCTGGATCATCCCAACATTGTGTCGGTCTACGATTACGATGAGTACGAGCATCAGCCGTATCTGGTGATCAAGTACATCGAAGGCCGCACGCTGAAGCAGGCGATCCGGCAGGGGGCGATCCCGCTGCCTGAGATTTTGCGCATCATGAACGCGGTCGCACAGGCGCTGGATTACGCGCATCAGCAGCGCGTGCTGCATCGCGATGTCAAGCCGTCGAATATCATTCTGGCCGATGATGGCACGCCGTATGTGACCGATTTCGGGCTGGCACGGCTGGCACAGCTTGGGGAGTCCACATTAAGCGCGGATATTATGCTCGGCACGCCGCAGTATATTTCGCCGGAGCAGGCACGCGGTGATCAGAACATCGACCATCACACTGATCTGTACTCGTTCGCGATTATCCTGTACGAGCTGCTGGTAGGACGGGTGCCGTTCTCGTCGGACAGCGCCTATGCGACCGTCCACGAGCAGATTTATATGGACCCACCGCTGCCTTCGCAGTTCGACCCGGAGATCACGCCTGCTGTTGAATCAGTGCTGCTGAAAGCCCTGTCGAAAGACCCGCAGCAGCGCTATCACTCGGCACGGGAACTGATGCAGGCGCTGGAAGATGCTTTGAATGCCTCCGGCCTGCGGGTACTGGACCCGAATCGGGTGCGCAACGCGGTGCCGGTGGGTGACAGTACGCAGGGTGCGGTCCCGACACAGGCGGGGAAAGCCCCGGCGGCGTCGGAGCGTCCGGTTAAGGACAGGCCGAGCTTTGAAGAGAATCCCGGTCGGTATATCGGCCAGATGGTGCGCCAGTCGGTGCATACCCTCGACGAAGCGCTGACCGAGATCTTCAGTGATGAGGATGAGCGCAAATCCAGGGATGGTTCCTCGCTGTCCAGCACATCGCGGCTGGAACTGACGGAAGCCGAAGAGCGCAAAATCCGCAAACGGATTGAAAAGCAGATCGAAGAGCGCAACGGGCTTTGGGGGCACTTCGCTGCTTATGTTGGTGTCAATCTGTTCCTGTTCATCAACAATGACCTTACCCCCGTGTGGCCGGTCCTGATTTTCTGGGGCATGGGGATGTTCGCACACTTTGCGGATTATTATGAAAAGTACGGTGCCGGGCGCAAACGCCGTGAAGCCGAAATCCAGCGCGAAATTGAGCGTGAGCGCGAACGCCGGTACGCCGGTAAGGTCAAGAACGAAGAACTGGTGGAAACCGATACCGATGAATATCGGCGTGTTCGGCTGACAGGTGACGGTGAACTCACCGACAGTTTTGTCGAGGAAATCAATCAACCCAAACAAAAACGCCGCTGACATCACGATGCGCGGACGTTGAACAGAATCAGCGTGACAGACTGGCGATACAGGCTCGATGGTAATGACAAATTCTTCAGCAGCATCACCTAAAACGATGGGACCTTATGAAATCCTCGGCCCGATTGGGACCGGGGGCATGGCGACGGTCTTAAAGGCGTATCAGCCTCGGCTGGACCGCTATGTCGCCATCAAGATGCTGCACGCCATGTTCCTGAGCGATCAGGGTTTTCTGGCACGCTTTGAGCGTGAAGGCCGTGTCGTCGCCAGCCTGAATCATCCCAACATCATCCCGCTGTACGATTACGATCAGGACCCGGATACGAAGCAGCCTTATCTGGTGATGCGCCTGATCGAAGGGCAGTCGCTGAAGGAACGCATCGTTCGGGAAGGACCGCCCCCGCTGAGTGCCACGCTGGAGATCATCACGGCGATTGCCAATGCCCTGACCTATGCGCATTCACGCGGCGTCCTGCACCGTGACGTCAAGCCGTCGAATATCATCCTGGCGGAAGACAACACGCCGTATCTGATGGATTTCGGGCTGGCACGCATGATCAAGGCCGGGGAATCCACCATGAGCGCCGATATGATGATCGGCACGCCGCATTACATCTCGCCGGAGCAGGCGCAGGGCAGTCTGGTGCTGGATGCCCGCACCGATGTCTATTCGCTCGGTGTGGTGCTGTATGAACTGGTCGTCGGGCGGCTGCCCTTCAGCGGGGATACACCGTTCATCATCGTCCACAAGCATATCTACGAACCGCCCACGCCGCCGCGCGACATCCTGCCGGATTTACCGCTGGAAGTCGAAGCGGTGCTGCTCAAGGCGCTGAGCAAAGACCCGCAGGATCGTTACGAGACCCCCGATGCGCTGACGAATGCCTTCCGTCAGGCAGTCGCAAACTCCGGGATGGTCGAGCTGTCACTGGAACGTCGGCTGGATGTACAGGACACTGCCGAAGCCTTTCCCGTGATCCCGTCGGCGCGTGCGGCTGACATGATGGGGGATGATACGCTGTCCGTCAGCTCGGCGACCGCAGCGGCAGCCGGGGCTGCGGCTTCAGCTTCAGGCGGACACCAGCGCCGTGAGGTCAGTATCCCGCAAACGCCAACCGAAGCCGAGGCCGTCAACAGTTTCTCGCTGCTTTCGCAGCAGTCCTTACAGGAAGGTGTCATTCGCTTCCGCGAAGCGGTCTACGATATCCGGCATACGCTTCAGGATCGCGAACGCCTGCGCAGTCTCGGCGAGACAGGTGAACACCTTTACGTACAGGTCAAAACCCAGTTCGAGCAGATGGCAAATGAGGGCGAGTTCTCGTGGAACTGGAAAGGCAGCAAGGAAGGCAGTACCAGTTCGGCACGCCGTCCCCGGCGCGGACGCCAGAAGCTGATCGAGCGCGAGTGGGGGACGAGTGAGCAGTCGGTCCGGGCGCGGGTGGAAGGACAGCTTAACGAGCGGCGCGGGCTGGCGATTCACGCCTCGATCTATGCGATGACGGTCGGCCTGATGCTGGCCGGTGAGCCGCAGATCCGGAATATTGTCGCTTCAATTTTCGCTGACTCTGCCCCGATGCAGCCGCTGGTGGATTTCCCCTTCGGGCTGATGATCGCTTTTGCGTGGGGCGGCGGAATGCTGGCGCATCTGCTGGATGTCGTTTACAAGACCGGCTACTGGGGGCAGCGCCGCCGTCGTGATATCGACACCGCCATGCAGCGCCGGTTCGGGCCGGACTGGACAGAGATCGCGACCGACCGCGAATATCGCACCGTGAGCAAACAGGCGGTCAAACCGATGGAAGAACGGCTTGGCTTCCTTCAGCATTTCGTTGTGACATTGGGTGTGCTGGGGGTGATGTTCGCTGTGCGCGAACCGCTGCCGAGACTGCTTTCCGAACTGATCGGTGATACAGATTTCACCAGTTTCATCATGCATCCACAGTTGGTCTTCCTGATCGCGATGATTCTGCTGGTGCCGGTGGTGATTCACGGGGCGGTCGTCGCGCTCAGCCCGATGGTTGGTGACGCGGCCAAAGCGCGTGCCATCGAACGTGAATTCGCACAACTGCGGGTAAATCGGGCTGATAAGGTGGACTCCTCTGACATACCATCTGCCTCGGACAAGGAAAAGCGCGCCGGTGTCCGCCTGACGGAAGATGGCGAACTAACCGAGAGCATGGCGGAATCGCTTCAGGACCCGTGGGTGAATCCGAGCGAGACGGGGTCGAGACGGTAAGTGGCGGGATGGCACGCAGGCCATACATTGCGATCTGTTATTCGTTTCTTAGATGGGAAATAGTGTGCAATGCACGCTGAGATTCTTGCCCGAATAAGACAGTCGGTCCGCGAAAAACGTTATCAAATGACCGATCACACGTTGGAAGAAGCCGATGACGATGATCTGACGTTAACTGATATACTGAATGTACTGCTCTATGGTGAACTCGATTCAACTTATACAGATGACTCACGCGGAACCCGTTACGTAATACGCGGTGATGTGGATGAGGATGAGGTCGATGTGGTCTGTCGGTTTCGTCAAGATGGTACGTTGTTAATTATCATCACCGTTTATGTGGTCGATTAAAGGTGAAATGATGAGCGAAAAAAACTTCCCCTGTGAGTTCTGTGATACCGATCAGCCACAAGTTCAAAAGTTTGTCACGGTCACACGTCACCGTGGTGGGGAGTGGTTTATCTTCGAAAATGTCCCGGCGTGGGTTTGCCCAAACTGCGGACACCGCTATTTTGATGCAGGGGTACTGGAAGCGATGGAAAATCGCATGATATCCACGCCGTCCGATGCCCGTCAGATTACGGCATGGGCCATATCCCTGTCAGAAAAAGCGGGGTAAACCAACCTCGAACGCGCTTTAATACGGGATGGCACGCAGGCCATCCCCTACGGAATCGCCTGTTGACGCCCCAGACGCCAAACCATCTATTACGCTAAAACTGACGGATGATGTGCTCCATGCGCAGGCGGTTGGCATGCATCCGACCGTCGCGCAGGCGTGATGCTGACCGGAAGTGGATCAGCTTCTTCTCATCGTCAAAGTAGAACTCCACATCATCGATAAACTTTAAGCCTGTCGAGTAGGCTTCCGCGTAGATGTAATTCGGTCGCGAGAGGTCGATGATTCTGAGGTCCGGCATACCGCGCAGGATGGAGATCAGGCGGGCTTTGGCCGTTTCCAGATCGACCATGTACGGGATCGGCTGCATGGCGGTATACGCGTCGGTGGACTGACTGCTGACGCAGTTGACGGTGTCCGGGCAGGGGGCCAGCTTTCCACCGGACACGCCGAGTTTTTCCGGACGAGGACTGAGCGCCGGGATGACATAGCGCGGGATGAGGACAGTGCCTAAGCCGACGGTGACAGCGGTCCCCATCAGGGCGGGAAGGATGCGTTTCATAGGCGTTGGTGGATGCCCTTTCTCTGACTTTCTGGGTTGATTGTTTCCTGTTATGCTTCTGTAACCTGAGCGCCTGTCACGGTCAATGAGGCTGAAGCGATTGTCCGGGACGGTGGTTTGAGTACGATTGTTTTTCAGTCTAAAGAGCGCTTGCAAATGCAGGCTAAACTCCGCGTGAGTATTCGCTGTGAAACCCGTTTAACGGGGCACTCGTTCAGGCTGAAGACCGACAGATACTGGCTGATAGACCAGCCAAAAAGGGATACATTGACGAGCACTGAGATTGAATCAAACGGGCTGGTGAGCACACCGGCGACGATTCTGGTGGTGGATGACGAGTGGATGAACCGCGAACTGATGCAGGCGGTGCTGGAGAACGCCGGGTATCACGTCCTGCTGGCGACCGGCAGCGCGGATGCCCTCGAACTGGCGCGAACCCGCAAACCTAATCTGGTGATTATGGATGTGCGCCTGCGTTATCCCACCGAAGGCTATGACCTGTGCCGCAAGCTGCGGACGGACCCGGTGACCAGCTCGGCACGGCTGGCGATGCTGACCGCGATGGAGTCCCCGGCGGACCGCGCACTGGCGATGGAAGCCGGAGCCGACGCCTACCTGAACCGCGTCATGGATATATCCGAGCTTCTGAGCCGGATCGACGATCTGTTGAAGACTCCGGGTGTGGCGAAGTAGATGGTGGACGGATGCCCCGCCGCTGCCCGTCCGCGATTTCCAGATCTTTGAAGAACCTTTAACCGATCATGCAATCAGGGAAGAACAGCGATGTCCAGAGCCGTTAACACCGAAACAATTACGACAAATGATGGGCTGAAGCTCCATGTGGTCGAATGGACGCCGGATGCCGAGCGTTCGACCGAGCCGAAGGCGGTGATCCTGATCGTCCACGGGATCGGCGAGCACAGCCGACGCTATGACCATGTGGCCGAGGCCTTTCTTGAGCACGGGTACACGGTTTACGGTTACGATCACCGGGGGCACGGCAGGAGCGAAGGCGAACGGGCGCACTTTGAGAGCTTCAATCTTCCCGTTGAGGATATGCGCCTGGTGGTCGAAAAGTTACGGAAGCAGCATCCCGGAAAGAAACTGTTCATCTACGCGCACAGCATGGGGTCGCTGATCAGCACGCTGTACCTGCTGAAGTATCCGGACGGTGTTGCGGGATTCGTGTCGTCAGGGTCTCCGCTGGGGCTCGAGGGAAGCCAGCCTGTACTGGTGGTAAAGGTAGTGGAGGCGGTCAGCCGGATCTTCCCACGCGCACGGGTACTGCCAATGGACCTGAGCGTACTGTCACGAGATCCGAAGGTGGTCGAGGTGTATGCCAGCGATCCGCTGAACGATAACCGTCCGAGCAGTCTGGGGATGGCCCGCGAGATCGTCTACGAAGGGGCAAAGGCTTATGCGGCGCTCGACCGGCTGAAGACGCCGCTGCTGCTGGTGCATGGCGATGCGGATACGCTGTGTCCGCCATCTGGCAGCCAGATGCTCTACGACCGCGCTGGCTCCAGCGACAAGACGCTGAAGTGGTATCCGGGGCTGCGGCATGAGATCCACAACGAGCCGGAGCAGGCCGAGGTGTTCGGCGACATCCTCGCATGGGTGGATGCGCGGGTGTAAAGCCGCTCTGCTGTAACTGCACCGCTCAATCCCCTGTCTGATGCAGCACGCTGCATCAGACAGGGGATTTTTTTTTGTGATGGTGTATAGGGGGCCTCTACGCACAGTATCTCGGGCCGGATAATTCTGGCCCCCATGTACTGCAACTTTAGAGATTTGAGGCGAAAAAGCCCCCATCCTAAATCCATCCCGGCACAGCAAGCAGCGCTACCCACTCGGCAAATCTTCGATTTGCTTTCCGAGGGAAGGACTTTTTTGTGTATAAGTGGGTTGTTTCCCCTTCCCTCGGAGCGAACGACAGATGCGCTTCCCGTCGGCAGCGAGTGGGGAAAGGGGATGGGGGGGCATCAGTGGCCTGATTTACACCTGCTTCAACATGTAAAATGGCTTAACTTGGTACGCATGGGGCAGGATAATTCTGGCCCCATGCGTACCAAGTTAAGCAAATTACACGCTCGAAATTAGGCCGCCAAGACCCCCACCTAAATCCTCCCCCGTTGACAGGGGAGGACTTTTTATCCGCCCGTTAAACCTGCTTTTCTCCCTTTCCCTCGCAGCAGACGACGGACGCTTTTCTCGTCAGATGCGCCCTGGGGGAAAGGGTCGGGGATAGGGGGTGCTTTTCCGCCTTGCAAATCCTTAACTTGGTGCATATGGGGCAGGATAATTCTGGCCCATTTTTATTACAGGGATGCGAAATGGATCAGACGGGTTGACATCCCCGAAGATATGCGCTATTTTATAAAAATGAACATGTTCACTTTTAAGTTTTAAGCCTGCAAATGACAACCCTGACACCAAAAGCAGAAGAAACACGAAATCGGATTCTCGAAACAGCACTGCGGTTGTTTCAGGAAAAAGGCTATGAAGAAACGACAATGCGTGACATCGCCGTGGCCGCAGAGTGCTCGTTAGGCCTGACCTATCGCTATTTTGCACGCAAGGAAGACATGGTGATGGAACTGTATGAACGGCTTGCCGACCAGTTCATCGAACATGTCATCGGACTCAAACCGCTGTCACTGGCAGATGAATTCGAACGAACCCTGCTGGCGGCAGTCGAAGGGTTGATTCCGCATCAGGATGCGCTTGGCGCATTGTTTGCGGCGGGGATGAATATCAAATCGGGTGTGGCGGTACTGGGAAGCAGCACGACCAGCATTCGTGTCAAAACCCGCAATCTTTATCGAACGGTGATCGAACGGTCGGCCAATGCGCCGAGAGAAAAACAGGTCGATGAACTGGCAGATATTTTTTATGGCGCACATCTGGCGGTGATCCTGTTCTGGTTATATGACCGAACAGGGAATAAAGAGGCTACCCGCGAACTGATTCATATTGCGCGGGATGCGCTGGCCCTGATCCGTCCGTTTTTAGGACTTCCACCGGCAGCAGCAGCACTTTCACGTCTGGCAAGACTGGCAGGCGGCATGATTAATCTGGAGGAGACACCTCATGATCGGAACCTATAGTTATCGACGCATCATTACCACCATCATGTGGCTTGGGATGCGGTTGGGAGGAGGGTTAGGCGCGTTGTTTGGAACGCTGCTCATGCCCGGTATCGGTACCGTGGTGGGAGCAGGGCTGGGCGGGTTCGCCGGCTTGCTGATGGGAGCGATTGACGGTCTGTTCGTTTCCTCTGTCGCGTGGTTATGCAGGCCGTTTTATATGACTGACAAATTCACCCGATTCACCACCATCGGTGCCGGACTTCTGACCTTTATCGGGGCGGAACTTATTTTTGGCGCCTTTTTCAGTTTTTATTTCATAAGCCCGATTGTTATTGCCGGGGCTGTAATTGCAGGGCTGACCTCTTCATGGGTGACCCATCGCGTAGCGAAAGATATTTCAGTCGGGGATCTGTTCGAAAAAGTGAAGTACAAACGTAAAAATGATGAACTACCCGGACCACTGGATGCACCAGAAAAAGAGGGTCCCCGCTACATCGTCGAACTGACTCTCACCCAGATCTGAGCTTGATGTGGTCATCAAGACTGTGGAAGTAAATGCAGCTCATTGAAGCTCGGCAGGAAGCTGCGATACAGATCCCCAATGAAACGGACGACATGGTGACAATGAAAAATATCCATCGCGATATCTATGATGCGGGTTATCTGCAGCAGTTGTTTGACGAGATGCAGGGAAGTTACGAACGGGTATCGACAATTTGTTCCTTCGGATTCAACTGGCGCTGGCGGAAACAACTGATTTCACGTCTGAAGCTGGAAGCAGGTATGACCGTCTGTGACCTGATGGCGGGAACGGGCGAAATCTGGAAATATGTGCTGCCGCGCATCGGACAGGATGGTGAAATCGTGGCACTCGATTTTTCCGAGGCAATGACCTGTGAGGCAGAAAAACGTAAATGCCGCCTGGAAAATCCCCGAATTCATATCTTACGTGATGATGTGCTGACGAACTGTCTGCCTGCTGCATCCATTGATGCAGTGGTGTGCATCTATGGAGTCAAAACGCTTTCGTCTGAGGATCAATGGCGTTTTGTATGCGAAATCAGGCGTCTGTTGAAACCGGGGGGAATATTCGGCCTGGTTGAGATCTCGGTGCCGAGCTGGTCGCCTTTGCGCCTCGTCTATCTGTTTTACCTGTCTGTGGTGATTCCGATGATCGGGAAACTGGCGCTTGGCAACCCCGATAATTATCGCATGCTGTCCACCTACATGTTTCGCTTCCGAAATTGCGATCGTCTGCGCAGTCTCTTTATCGAACAGGGTTTCGATGTCCACGCTCATTCATTCTTCTTCGGATGCGCGACTGCACTGACAGGTAATCTTCCTCACACAGCAATCGATTC
>JAEZAF010000142.1 GCA_023430545.1 Chloroflexota bacterium | reverse complement strand
TAACCCTTCCCCCAGTCGCTGCGCTCCGAGGGAAGGGAATTGATCTATGACGACCGGCGACCTGTTTTTCTCCCTTTCCCTCTGAACGAGCGTGCGAAACGAAGTTTCGGCGCTAGTGGAATGGGGGAAAGGGTCGGGGATAGGGGGTTTTGTTGATACTCAAAATATTATTCATCCTATGACTGACACCTCACCCAGTTTCAACCACCTGTATGATCTGCAGCAGCTTACCGGGCAGGCCGCGCATCTGATGCGGCTGGAGCGTCAATTGCAGTCCCAGCGTAAAAGGGAACGCGCCTTTCAGCTTGTCTTTGCATTGATGGCGGTGTTCGATGTGCTGGTCATTGTGGCGATGTTCACACTGGTGCCGCAGATGTTTGACCTGCCTCCGTTTGTCACCTATGTGGTGGTTGGAGGGTTGGTGCTGGAAATGGCAGTGGTGACCCTGCTTGCCCAGCACAACAGCAAACAGCGTCGGGCAATCGAGCAGGAAATCGACCTTATCACACAGGGTTATACGCAATCCTGACTCTGCCCTGATGTAACATTCTCCGCAATCGCATCCTCCATAGACTGTATTTTCCCTTACAATGTGAGCACAACTTTTACAAGGATTCTGGAAGGAAACCCTGATGATCGCTGACGATCAGACTCGAATGTCCGGCTCCACTGAGACCAATTCCACGCCGCAGATTTATGACAATATCCTTGCCACGATTGGCAATACGCCGCTGGTACGCCTCAACCGGCTGGCGCGTGGCGTGCGCTGTCAGGTCGTGGGCAAGGTGGAGTTCTTCAATCCCGGCGGCAGCGTCAAGGACCGCATCGGCCTCGCCATCATCGAAGATGCCGAGCGCAAAGGTCAGTTGAAACCCGGCGGGACGGTCGTCGAGGCCACCTCCGGCAATACCGGTGTCGGACTGGCGATTGCGGCCATCCTGAAAGGTTATAAGTCGGTCTTCGTCGTGCCGGACAAGCAGTCGGAAGAGAAGATCAAGGTGCTGCGGGCTTACGGCGCACGGGTGATCGTCACGCCGACCGATGTCGAACCGGATGATCCACGCAGCTATTACAGTGTCGCTCGTCAGATTGCGGAAGAGACGCCGAACGCCATCCTCGCCAACCAGTACAACAACCCGATCAACCCACAGGCGCATGTCGAGACAACCGGGCCGGAACTCTGGGAACAGACCGCCGGAAAGATCGACGTGTTCGTCACCGGCATGGGGACGGGCGGCACGATCACCGGCGTGGGGCGCTATCTCAAGCAGATGAACCCGAAGATCCAGATCGTGGGTGTCGATCCGGTCGGGTCGATCCTGTACGATTACTTCTACACCGGCAAAATGACCGAAGCCCACAGCTATAAGGTCGAAGGCATCGGTGAGGACTTCATCCCGGAGAATTACGACTTCACAGTGATCGATGATATGGTCCGCGTCACAGATAAAGAGTCGATGCTGATGACGCGCCGCCTGACACGCGAAGAGGGCATCTTCTGCGGCGTGTCGGCGGGGGCAGCACTGGCCGGGGCCTTGCGCTATGCGGCGGACCGTGACCTCGGCCCGGACAAGCTGATGGTGGTGCTGCTGCCCGATAACGGATCACGCTATCTGAGCAAGGTCTTCGATGACAACTGGATGCGCGAAAACCGCTTCCTCGACAGCGCGTGGGCCGGTGCGACCGTCGCCAATATCCTTGAACGTCAGCAGGGGCACGAGATCATCACGGCGGATGCACAGGCATCCGTCGAGTCGGTGGTGGCGCAGCTTAAACAGGCGGATGTCTCGCAGCTTCCGGTGGTGGGCGAACGCGGGCAGCTTGTGGGCATCGTGACGGAAGTCAGCCTGCTGAATTATCTGCTGTCACAGTCGGCGGCGGATGCGGCGCAGATGTCTATCCAGCAGGCGAACGTGATCGACACGCGGGTGCAGACCGTCAGCCTGAATACACCGGTCGAGACGGTGATGAGCGCCTTCAGCACCAGTAAGGTCGCGGTGGTGACGGAGACTCTGGCGGACGGCGGTGCAGAGGACCGGCGCGTGGTCGGCATCATCACGCAGATCGACGTACTGGATTATCTGGCGAATCGGTAAACCGGCGCGAGGCACAGGCCACCCTGTGTTAAAATTGCTGCAAAGCAAAAAAGGCTCTAACCGATGGCAGTTCAACAAAAAGTGACAGCACGGGAATTTGAGGCATTCATCACACGGCCTGAAAACAGTGACCGCCTGTTTGAACTGAACGCCGGAGAGATCGTTGAGAAGATGCCGACTGAAGAGCACGGCTACCTTGCCGCTAACTTTATCCTTGAGATCGGCATCTATCTTAAAACCAATCCGATTGGCCGGGTGGTGGTTGAAGCGCGTCACCGGATGCCAGAGGACGAGCACAATTCCTATCTGTCGGATGTCGCATTTACCCATCATGAGCGCACCGGTCCGCTGGTGACCGAGGGCGCTGTGCCCCGGATGCCGGATCTGGTGATTGAGATCAAATCACCGAATGACGTTGAACTGAAAGTGCGTAAGAAGGCGCTGTATTATCTGGAAAACGGCGCACAGGTGGTGTGGCTGGTCTTCCCGCGCAAACAGGAAATTGAAGTGCATGAGGCGGAAGGGATCAGAACGCTCGGCATTGATGATAGGCTCGACGGTGGGACGGTGCTACCCGGCTTCACCCTGCCGTTGAAGTCAATCTTTGCCGGTTAGTTTGTCGTCACAGCTTACTGACAGCCTGTAAAAGTATGCATTCAACAGAGCCGCGATAGTCGCGGCTCTGCGCGTTTACCGGCTAAAATAGCGATATACAGTTCAGACGCATCGTACAGGAGATACCTTGAATCCACTTTCGCTGCCTTTGATCCTGATCTACAGCTTCAGCCTGTGGCTTGGCTCGTATCTGCTCCAGCGCGGATGGGATCATGCCGGGGTGCGCTTCGCCGGTCTGGGGCTGATTGCCTTCGATCTCGGCCTGCTGGTCGCCATCATCCTGCCGGACTTTGACGCCTATCCGCTGCTGGCGGTGATCCCGGCGGTCTGCTGGTTCCTGTCCATACGTGCCTTTATGGAGCGCACAGGGGATCAGGAAGACGGGGCGGCTGCTCCGCACACGCCGCGCCGACGCCGTGCAATGATTACGGTGTGGATCGCGACGGTGTTCTTCTGCGGAAGTCTGGTGCTGGTGATGCTTCCACAGCTTCTCAACATCCCGTGGCTGTCGATCGAACTGGTGCTGATCCTGATGGACATCGACCTGCTGCTGCTCGGATGGGGAATCGCCGTGCTGTATGCTGACGATCAGGGACAGGCCCTGCTGCCGGATGCGCTGCGGTCACTGGCGGCGGTGGTGCTGGCATGTCTGATTTTCGGTGGACAGGTGGCGCTGGTGATGCAGATCGAAGGCGCATCGCCGGGGATGATCTTCCTGCTGTACAGCATCCTGTCGGTGACGATCCTCAGCCTGGTGTTTGCGCCGCTGATTCAGCAGGGGCTGGACCGGTTTACGGTGTCTCCGGCGGCACGCGAAGAACGCGAGGTGCTGCGGGCGGTGTATAACGCGATCCCGTGGCGCGACGAAACCCTGAATCTGCTGGCGCTGGATGAGGCCGAATTCACACGGCTGACACGGCGGGCGCTCGGCCTGCTCGGGGATCTGGAAGGGCTGGCCGGTTCACCGCTGCTGTATCTGCCGCAGGTCGATGCCGTGCTGAAGGATCAGCAGATAGCAGACAGCACGCTCTCCAGGACCACCGCGCTGAAGACACTGCTGACCTGCCGGATCGAGGCGCTCAGGCCGCAGACCGGTGAGGACTTCGGCACAACCGATGCATGGCGCTATTACAACGCGCTCTATTATCCGTATGTGGCCGGACTGAAACCTTATCGCATCAGCCGTGCGGATGTGGACTTCGATGCGCCGACGCAGGCTGTGGTGGAGTGGTTCCGGGAACAGGTTCCGGAACGCACGCTGTACAACTGGCAGAACAAGGCGGCGCAGCTCATCGCCCGTGATCTGCGCGAAGCGGCACAGTCCGTGCAGGCGGTATAACCGTCAACTGGCAGCAGATGGCAGTGAAATGTATGGTGATGGCAGTGCGGCGTCGGCTAAGGTGGGGGCATCGTATTCGCAGCCAACAGGAGCTGACCCATCATGACGACCGTTACACAGAATGCTAACACCACACTTCACACCAGCAGCACGGCTGATCGCAGCACCTTCTTACGGCGCGTGTTTTACGTCAATGCCGAGATCTCGCTGCTGTTCGCATTTCTGCTGGTGCTGCTGCCCGGATCAGCGGCGGCGGCAGAAGCCTTCGGATTAGAGAACGCGCTCGGACTGATGAGCGGCAGCGCGTTCTTCGGCCTGATCGGACTGGCGTTTATCCCGTTTGCCGGACTGGTTTTCTATACCGCCACGCGCCGTCCGATCGACAAGCGGCTGGCATGGTTCGTGATCGCGATGGATCTGGCGTGGGTGGTGCTCAGCGTGCTGGTGCTGCTGACCAACGTGCTCGACCTCAACACCGCCGGTAACTGGATGGTGCTGATCCAGGCCGATGTCGTACTGGCGCTGGCCGTTCTGCAGATCATCGGGGTCCACCGGATCTAAGCTGAAACACGAAGTCGGGCCGAGACAATTGAAAGCGCGATCCAGTGGATTTACAGAGCCGCCGGATCGCGCTTTTGCATTCACACAGCATCATTCATGTGCGCAGTTTGACGTACAGACGATGCGGCGTATGATCAGACAGTGTGATTCGATATCCTGCTCATAACCTCAAGAAAGTGGACTGCTCATGCCTGATCTCCTCACAATTGCTGCTGATGCCTCGGTCGATCTGCAACTGCATACCGTCTACAGTGACGGCACATGGACACCGGAAGCCCTGATCGAAGCCCTGATTGAGGGTGGGTTCGCGCTGGCGGCCATCACCGACCATGACCGGCCCGACACTGCCCCTGTTTTGCGCCAGCTTTCGCAGGAAAAGCAGTTCCCGCTGATCACGGCGACCGAGATGACGACCAACTGGCGCGGTGAGATGACCGACGTACTGTGTTTCGGCTTTGATCCGGACAGCAGGCTGCTGTCCGAGATCGCACAGGATGTGCTGAGACGCCAGCAGGACAATATACGCGAGGTGTATCAGCAACTGGTGCGGGATGGATACCGCTTCGAAAATCAGACCGCCGACCCGCTGGAGCAGATTCTGGCGCAGCCCGCTTCACATCAGCCGCACGCGCTGGTCGATCTGCTGAAAGCGAATGACATTGGCACGCCGGAGCGCTCTGCCGGTCGGATTCTGCTGGATGCCGGTGTTCAGTTCGCGATGAGTGAGATCGGGGCTGTGGTCGATGCGACACACAAAAGCGGTGGGGTGTGTCTGCTGGCGCATCCAGGGCGCGGCGGTGAGTTCCCGCTGTATACACCGGAGCTGATCGAAGAAATGCGCGCCGAAATCCCGATTGATGGCCTTGAGGTGTATTATCCGCTGCACTCTGAGGCACAGACAGCGGAATTTAAGGCGTATGCGGAAATACATCAACTGCTGATCAGCGCTGGTTCTGATTCGCATGGGCCGGAGATGATGCCGATCCGCTATCCTGCCGGGAACATCCGCCGCCTGCTGGAACGCCTCGGTATTCAGGTGCTTTAGCACGCCATCACCCTCTGATCCCGTCGATGATTCCGCCGGAATGATGGAATCTGACAAAAACCGGATGCGATCAGGAAAGACCATCCCTCACCTGCTTCCTATAATGCGAACTATCAGGGCCAGTGAAGCGCATCACTGGCCTGATTGAATCACTCTGTTCGTAAAGGCAGTACATCGAGGACATCATGACACACAGAAATTTGAACAGATTTCGCTTATTTTCTGGGCTGATCGTCGGCTTTTTCCTGCTGCTGACGCTTCAGGTATCGCTGGTTTCCGCCGCCCCTACGCCGATTAATCTTGGCGATACGGTCGAGGACAGCATATCAGTTGCTGGTGAAATTGATGAATATACGTTTACTGTGGCGGCTGGTGAGCGTGTAATCTTCGATGCAGGGCCAACGCTCGTTGCTTCGCTGAGCTGGAAACTGGTTAACCCAAATAGTGAAACGGTATTCGATCTGTATTTATACAACAGTTACAGCGTTCAAACCCTGGACGTTGCCGGAACCTATACGCTCAGTGTTTATGTCTATTCCGGTTCGGCAACGGGTGCATACAATTTCAAGCTGTGGGATGGCACCGAGGAGCACACCATCAGCCTTGGTGATACCGTTTCCCCTAATGTTCCGGATGCCGGTGCAGGCATTATTGACAATAAAGATGTATGGGACATTTATTCGTTTACCGCCGCCGCTGGTCAGAAGATCATTTTCGATCCGACGAATTCGCTCGTGAACAGTCTTTCATATCGTATTCTCGATCCGAATGATGAAATGCTGGAAGATCACTATTTCAACGGTAGTTACATGGTGCTTGATCTGACCGTTAGCGGGATACACCAAATCCAGATCTATAATGCTGGTGAAACCGGGCAGTACACCTTTAAGCTGTGGGATGGCACCGATGATATGACCATCACCATCGGCGCAGTGATCACACCCGGTTCGCCAGTGCCGGGTGCTGGAAAATTCGAGACGAAAGGGATGACCGAGGTGTACACCTTCGCTGCAACGGCTGGTCAGGCGATCTTCCTCGATGCGCAGACGACGACGCTGGATCTCGTCTGGGCACTGGACGCGCCATCGGGTGAGAATGTATTTGACGGGGATTTCATCGACCAGCAGGTGAACCTGGAAGAAACGGGTAATTACGTCCTGAAGATTGATCAGTCCTATATTTATTCGGCGAAAGCAGGCGATTACAACTTCACGCTGTCGGCATTTGAGGGCGAGATGCTGAGCAATGGCAGCTTCGAACCGGACAGCGCCGACTGGACCGGTAAAAATCTGGTCAAGGATAAGGTGAAGTGCAATAAGCTCAAGCCAAACGGCCAGCCGAAGCTCTTCGCACATCACGGCGTGTGCGCCATGATCTTCAAGGGGAGTGTTGGCGAGAACAGCTCACTGTCGCAGCAGCCGGACGCTACCGTGCTGGCGGCCAGCAATCTGCTGACGCTGAGCGCATGGGTGCAGGGGAAGAATGCCGGCAAGGGCAGTATCATGGCGAAGATCGATTACACCAGCCCGACCGCCGGTGAAAATTTCGACGGTAAGGACAAGATCAAGCTGAAGCTTCAACCCGGCACCTATCTGTATCAGTTGTATAACGGCTCACTGACACTGGATGATGCAGTCGATACCGTCACCGTGATGATCAAGTACAAGGGGACGGGGGGCAGCATCTACGTCGATGATGTGCAGTTGCGAGTCGGCGCGGCACGCTCGGCAGCACCGGAGGGTGTGCTCGGCCTGCCGATGCCGTAAACGGTGTCGCTTGAACCATCACAGCAAACCGGCGATCCACACAGATCGCCGGTTTGCTGTTTTTATGCGGAGTTACAGCAAGCTGTCGTGTCCGCTTTATAATCAATCGAAGAACAGCGTGCCGCGCATCTCCATCGGCTGGCTGAAGACAAAGACCGCCGCCATCATCAGTGCAAACAGGATCACCGCCCACGGCAGCAGGCCGAAGGGTGCATCGCGGCGGTAGAGGCGCATAGCGGTGCGCTGAGCCAGCAGCATACTCCATGCGAAGCCGCCTACCAGCACCACCACCTGAATCAGCCCGATCACACTGGTCTCCGGGACGATGCTCGCCAGCGCCCAGTTGGGTTCTCCGAACAGCGTGATGCGATGGTCAATCAGGAAGTTCTGCAGGACTGGGATCAGCGTCATGGCACCGAGCAGGAAGTGAAAGCCGTAATGCCCGATCCAGATGGCGAGGCCAACCGGCACAAACGATGGTGCAAAAGCCGCCGCCGTGTGACGCAGGCTGGTCTTTTTGCCGTTGCGCGTCAGTGTGCGGGACAGCGTCCCCGCGCCGACGAGCGTGAGCGCAGGCAGCAGCACGCCGCCGACGACGAAGATCAGCGTCAGGGCGAAGGCGTCAATCGCTTCATTCGACCAGCCCGCCGCCCGCAGACTGAGGGTTGAAGCGATATTCTGCATCAGCTCGTAGACCGGTGGGATCATCCCGAAGGCGTTGACCAATCCGATGAAGGCCAGCGCCACCACCAGAAACGAGACATCCCAGCGGCGGGGCCATGCACCGCTGTCCGGGCGCGGCTGACCGAGTTCGGCACCCGGAGCACGCACGAACAGGCCGACATTGTCATGCGGACAGGCACGCACACAGTCGAGGCACATCATGCAGTCCATGTTGGTCTGCATCTGCGGGACAAACAGCAGTGTACCGCATCCGGCAGTGCCCTGCGCATTATGGACGATGGTGTTATCGCCACCGGTTATCTCATTGATGCGGATCACCGGCTGTGGGCTGTAACTGCCGTTGACACATTCCCTGCCGACGCACTGCTGGCAGATGTCGAGACTGCGCGAGGCGATCTGTGTGGGGGCGGTGGTGCTGTAGACGAAGTTGAATGTCCCCAACGGGCAGACGTACTTACAGAAGGCTGATTCCCCAAACATCGCTTCCAGCACGAACGACGCGACGAAATAGGCGACAATCACCCACGCCGTGAGCGCGGGGCTGGCCCACATATCCAGCCATTCGTACAGAAAGAAGATCAGCAGCAGGGCGGCCACTGCCAGCCATTTGTTGCGCAGGCGTTTGGGGAAGCGGCGCGGGTTCAGGCTCAGACGTTTCGCCAGCGTGCGCGGCAGGGTGAAGGGACAGGCCATGCAGAAGAGGTTCCCGGCCAGCAGCAGTGCCAGCACGACGAAGCCGCGATAATGCACCCACGGGACCACTGTCGCCAGATTCTGGGCAGCCATCTGCGGCCCGGTGAATCCGTCATAAATCAGCAGCAGGGCGATCAGCGCCATCGGGATTTGCAGCGACAGCCGCCCCCAGCGCCATTTCATCCAGCGGCCAATCAGCGGAAGCCGGAGCAGGTCAAGCCCTGTGCGCGGACGATAGAGTTCAGAAGAAGTGCTCATTTTATATCCGTGCTACTTTTGAATATTCGGTATCCCCGGAGAGGGCAGCGCCGCATCCGCTTTTATCTCATTTCAGGCGGAAGGTGACCCCCAGACCCGTATGATCGGATGCACACAGCACGGCGTCATCCGGGTGCGGATCATTCCCAAGCACCTGCCAGTCCAGCGGTGTCAGATACTGATCGTCGTAAAAGACGTGATCGATCTGCACCGAGAAGCCCGGTGGAAAGTCGGCGGCGGCAATCGCGGTCGGGAAGGTATGCGTCCCGGCGGGGATGGCATTCTGCAACTGCTGTGATAAAAGTCCGATGGTCTCCCTGCCGGGGATGGTGTTCAGATCACCGGCCAGCACCCAGTGATGCTCACCGCGTGCGGCGGTGCGCTCGTTGATCCACCGCAGCAGACGCTGCATCTGCGGCAGGCGGATCGACTCATCCTCGACCGGGCGGTGATGCAGGTGAGTGTTGACGACATCGACGAAACTATCCCCAAAACCGAGCCGTGCATACTGCGCCATGCGTCCGCTTTCCGGCAGATTAAGATGCTCGTACAGCATCACCGGCAGGCGTGTCACGATGCTGATGCCTTCGACATCGTAATCGCCCCATTTCGGACAGGTCAGGACGTTATAGCGTGCAGTCCCCGGCAGTGTGTTAAGCACATCGGCGATCATCTCGGCCTGATAGAACGGCAGCCAGACTTCCTGCATCACCAGCACATCCGGCGCATACTGCACCAGCACCTCCGACAGCATCGGAAAGCGCTCGTCCCAGCGATCGGCATTATGGCGCAGATTGTAAGTCACAAAGCGGAAGGACTCGGGAGCGGGTGTCATGGCGTGATGCCTCAGCTTTCCACCGCGATGTCGATCTGTTCCGAGAGGGTATTGCCATCCTGAAGCCGCGCCTCGACCGTCAGAATCCAGTCCCCGCCCATTGTCCATGTGAAGGGCACGACGTAGCTGCCGTTTTCGTCTGCTTCAGGGGACTCATAGGATGTGATGACCGGCTGCATCCCGGCGTGGTTCATATCACCGCGCACGGCGAGTTCGGCCAATGGCAGCAGCGCTCCATCGGCACCGGTGACGCGCACAAACAGCACATCATCGCCGACCTGGGGCGGCTGCTGGCTGAATTCGACATTGATCTGAGCTGAAGCATCATTGGAGGCGGGCTGTGTGGGCTGTGCGGACTCGCGGCATCCTGCTGTCAGCAGCGTGGCGACCAGCAGAACGAAGGTGAAAAAGAATCGACGCTGCATGATTATCCTTTTGTGAATAGTCGCTGAACAACGTGTTTTTTTACCGGATCAGTATTGGCAGTGTAGCCCAATCTGACTTACTATAATAGGGACATTCAGGCTTTAATGGTTATCTGTGGAGTATCAAGATGCTGGATCGTACTGCCAAGAATTTTTTCGCTGTCAGCTTACTCGTGCTGGCGCTGATGATTATCTCGAATCTGGTGATCAATGCTGAAGGCTTCCCCGACTGGGGCGTGCCGGTGGCGCTGCTGTCGCTCGGCGGATCACTGGCCCTGTGGGTGCTGATGTGGCTGGAAGATCGCCGTGCGGGTGAGGTGACGCCGCTCACATCGACCACAGCCTACGGTAGTGTCGATCCCACGGGCGCGTTACAGCTTCCTCAGGCCACTGCCCGTGAATGGCTGATTTCGAACGACAAGAGCACCGAACCGGATATGCTCGAAGTGATTGCCCCCATCCCGCACAGCGAGCTTCAGGCCGATACCTCTCGCGGGGCGGACAAACCACCGCTTTCCGAAGAAGAGATGAATACGGCTGATCATGACACCGCTGCACCTTCCCGTGAAGCGCCGACGGGTGAAACCATCGAACGCAAGGAAGATGTCGCCGCTGCCGCAGTGACCGACAGCAGCGAAGTCGTCGAGGCGGCGCGTCAGGGCGATCAACTGGCCGAGGCGCAGGTCGGTGAGGCGATGGCATGGCCGCGCCCTGATCCCGAAGCACAGGATCAGGATATCAGCGGTTACGATGTCGGTAACGAAGTCGATCGCGATATCGCTGGTGGCCCCTATGACGAGCAGAGTGATGTCGCCGGTGATGAGACGCCCGATGTTCATCATGACGATGAAGAGCAAAAGTAACATCCATCGCGGTCTGTACATTGGCCGTGCAGACGGATGAACCGGATAGGAATACAGACGGTGTACGGAGAGACAACCTTCGCACACCGTTTTTGTGCTTGGTGACCGCCTACCAGTCGCCCCATGCAGTTTCTCAAGGGTTTATCACGGGCATGCTATAGCACAATATGCAAAATCAGCTATAGTTGTACCTATTACAATTTATATATTCCGAGCCTCTCGACGATAGACGATAAGTGCAGCACAAAATGATGCGCGATCACCTTGTCTCCATTAAAGGCGTCAAAGACGGGCTGCTGATCACCCTCAATCCAAATGAGGACTGGCAAATTGTGCTGAACGATCTGGCGGCGCGGATTGACGAACAAAGCAGTTTTTTTACCGGTGCGCTGATTACCGTGGATATCGGTCAGCGACCGGTGCCGAAGTATGCGCTGTCTTCCCTGAAGGCGCTGCTGGAACGGCGAAATCTGGCGCTGACTCTGATCCTCAGCCAGAGTGATACCACGCTCGATGCGGCACAGGCGCTCGACCTGCGGACGGCGCTTCCCACCGCCCAGACCGGACGCCATCAGCCGACCGATACCCTGCCCAGCATCAACCCTGAAGAAGATGGCACTCCCGGCGTGATGATCCGCCGCACACTGCGCTCTGGCCGGGTGGTGCGCAGCGCGGGGCATGTGGTGGTCTATGGCGATGTGAATCCGGGCGCGGAAATTGTCGCGGCGGGGGATGTGATCGTATGGGGCGTGCTGCGCGGCTCGGTCCATGCCGGGGCAGACGGCGACGAGTCCGCTGTGGTGTGCGCGCTGGACCTGATGCCGATGCGGCTGCATATCGGATCGCATGTGGCAGAGGTGGATAATGCCATCCGGCGGCGGCGTAAATCTGAACCGGAGATGGCGATGATCCGCGATCAGAAGATTGTGATCAACACATGGAGCCGTTAGGCGTCCCCAGTTTCGATTTCAGCCCTGCCGGACCAGCGGTTGCAGCATGTCCAGTAGTTCCAGCATGTGTAATCGTTGGTGACAGGCATCTTACAGAAAGTGGCGTTTATGGCAGGTAACAGCAGTCGGACGACATCCGGGATGGCAGCTGCACAACCGATGGCGGTCAGCAGCAGGCAGGGCACAAAGGGTACAGGCCGTGTTGTCACCGTGACTTCGGGTAAGGGCGGCGTGGGGAAGACCACCACCACCGCCAATCTGGGAGTCGCGCTGGCACAGCTTGGCAAAAAAGTCGTGCTGATCGATGCTGACATCGGCCTGCGTAACCTCGATGTGATCATGGGGCTGGAAAACCGGATCGTCTTCGATCTGGTCGATATTATCGAAGGCCGGGCGCGTCCGCGTCAGGCACTGGTGAAGCACAAGCAGCTTCCTGAACTCTATCTGATCCCTGCCGCGCAGAGCCGCGATAAAACCGCCATCAGCCCGACAGATATGGTACGCTTGAGTGATGAACTGCGGCGCGATTTCGACTATATCATGATCGACTGCCCCGCCGGAATCGAGCGCGGCTTCCGTAATGCGATTGCCCCGGCGGATGAAGTGCTGATCGTGACCAACCCGGAAGTCTCAGCGGTGCGCGATGCCGACCGTATCATCGGATTGATCGAAGCCGAGAACAAAGGCCCGGCCCAGCTCATCCTGAACCGTGTGCGCATCGATATGATCAAACGCGGGGAAATGCTCTCCGCCGATGATGTGACCGATATTCTCGCAATCAAAATCATCGGCATCGTGCCAGAGGATGACGGCGTGATTCCCGCGTCGAATCATGGGGTGCCCATCGCACTGAAGCCTCATTCGCGGGCTGGGCAGGCGTTCAGTAACATTGCGCGGCGTCTGACCGGGGAAGAAGTACCATTTATGGAGCTTGAAACACAGGATAACTTTTTCCAGCGGTTCTTCCGGCGTAAATAATCCGTGATCCGGTGTTTGCAGGCCGATCTATCGCATAATGTATCCCGCCAGGTCGAACGACAATGGCCGAAAAGGGGGAATGAATGACCAGCTTATTTGATCGCATCTTCGGGCGCAGCCGAGAGAGCAGCGCGAGCCTGGCAAAAGAGCGTCTGCAATTTGTGCTGGTGCATGATCGCGTCAACCTGCCCCCCGATAAGCTTCAGGAGATGAAGCAGGAAATTCTTGCCGTCATCTCCAAGTATGTCATGGTCTCCGGCGATGAGGTGGATATCGCCTTACAGCAGCGCGACCGTAATAACAATCTGCTGGTGGCCGAAGTGCCGTTTTCCAAGCAGATCATCATTGACCCTGACGAAGACGAGGTTCCTCAGGCAAAATATCAACCACCTGATAATGATGAAGACCTTTATTCCGAAACCGATCAGGATGATTCGCATCAGATCAACGGCACGCCCTGAACGCTGAGCGTACACCTGACACAACCGTCTGATTTCCTCTGTGATTGAACACCCTTCTCCTCGCCTCAATTCCGAGACGCTTCTGCTTGCCCTGATCCTGCTGACAGCGGCACTACTCCGCCTGATGGATCTGGAGACGATCCGCTATAACATCGATCATGCTTATCCGATCTGGCAGGCGCTGCTGACGCTCGATACCGGTACGTTTCCGATTATCGGTCAGCCGTCGTCGGTGCTGTTTGCCAATCCGCCCCTGACGGGTTACCTGTTCCTGCCCATTCTCGCGCTGACCCGCTCCATCACGGTGGTTTATGTGGTGGTGATTCTGCTGAATACGGCAGCCGTGGCCTTCTGTTATCAGATTGCGCGCGATCTGCTGCGGGATTACCGTCTGGCGCTGATCGCCGCCTTCCTGATGGCCGTCAATCCGTGGCTGATCGAATACAGCCGCACGACGTGGGTGCAGTGCCTGCTGCCGTTTGGCGTCAGCGGGCTGCTGTGGCTGCTGGTGCCTGTCCTGACTGGCGCGGCGCGGCATCCGGCGCGGCGTCTGCTGATCGCACTGGTGTGGCTCACCGCGCTGGTGCAGACCTATCTGCTGGCATATTTTATGCTGCTGCCCGTCGGCCTGCTGCTGCTGATTTTTTACCGGCGCATTATCGCCATCCCAGGCTGGCGTACGGCGCTGGCAGTCGGGACGGTGGTGCTGGTGGCGGCCACCGCGCTCTATGCCTTCGGATTGTTTGGCAATCCGCAGCTTGGATTCGGGCGTGCCGGAAATTTCACCGCCAGCCCTGCGTCTCTCAGTGGTGAGGCGCTAAGCCATGCCGTCCGGCTGGTGACGGGCAGCGGCTTTATCGGGGCGCGTGCGATGCTGTATCTGACAGCGGTTCCGGGGGCAGGGACAGCGGAAAGCATCCTGCAGGCGGCACTGCTGATCCTGCTGATCGCCGGTATCCTGCTGGCCGTATGGACGCTGATGCGCTCATTCCAGTCGGGTGCATCTGACAGGGGACAGGATCGACGGGACGCGGCGGTGATTCTGCTGCTGTGGTGGGTACTGCCCGTGCTGGCGATGAGCTATACCAGCAACATGGTGCATATCTTCTATCAACTGCTCGGACTGCCAGCCGGATACATTCTGGCAGCATGGGCCGCACAGCCGCTGATCGAGAGGCTCTGGCCGTCAATGACACAGTCATCACTGCAACCTGAACGCCAGCCTGTCAGCAGGTGGTTTACCACCGCTGGCGTGATCGGGGTTGTGAGTGCTGTCACCCTGCTGACTGTGACGCATCTGCACGCGGCGGCGGACGAAATCCGCCAGACGTCCGGCGGCGGGATGCTGTATGGAATCCCGTTAGGCGATGGCATACGGCTGGCACAAGCAATGCGAGAGGCGCAGCCTGTCCCTGATACCCGCGTATTTACCAATATCGAACCGCTGCTGATGAGCGGCCTGCTGGGTCGCTGGACGCCAGTCATCACCGATGCACGTCCGCCGGATCTGTCGATTATCCCGGATGAGGGCGGCATCTATGTGCAGTTCACCGGGCCGGGGGATGAACTTCGCCAGCCGCTTTTCAGTGATGCGCATGAGGTGCTGACACTGGCCGATGGTTACAGCTTCGCGCTGTTCAGTTATCCGCCGGAACTTGCGGAACGTCTGCGGCAGGGTAACTTCGCGGAAGATACACGTCCGGTCGATGCGGTATCACGTCAGGGGCTGGCGCTGAAACGCTATTCGCTGACGCAGAATCGGCGTGGCCGCTGGACGCTGATCAGCTTCTGGCAGGCGCATCAGCCGGGGCCGGAGATCACCAACAGCAGCCTCGGGCTTTTTGTCCACGTCTTTAATCCGCTGGCGTCGTCGGAAGCATCCCCCGGCAGTGAACGCACACAGATCCTGAATGGCGAGGTCGTCCCCGGATATGTATGGCAGCCGGGGGACTGGATCGTGCAGCGTGTGCGCTTCTGGACAGAAACGCCTTACTGGCTTCAGATCGGCTTCTTTGATGTGAACCGTCAGTTCAGCCCGATGTTCACCGATAATAACGGCGGGCTGTCTACCTTTGTCTGGCTGGACGGCACAGAGACACGGTAGCACGGCGATCAGGTTCATGGGTCAACCCTAACATGCCCTAACGTCACCTGATCACCTTCGCCAGTGGGCAGGCGTTCGAGGGTCTGCCAGTCGTAAACCGCCGCACTGAGCGTATATTCCCCGGCAGACAGGCCGCTCAGGTCGAACGTCACCTGCCGTAAAGGTGCGACTTTAAACGATTGATCACCGATCGAGGCTACTCGGCAGCGCATTTTATCGACTAGCTGCTGGATCGTGGTATTGAAGCGGTCATTCCGCCTCACCAACGCGCTAACGTCCTGTGCGACTCTGCTCGCTGGTTATATACGAACGCCATTTGGTGGAGTGTCTTATCAACAAGCTCAAACAGTTTCGGCGTATCTTTTCGCGGTTCGATAAGCTGGATCAATCGTATCTTGGCTTTCTGAACTTTGTCGGCGTTTTAATCTGGCTTCGCTGAAAGTCAACACAACCGAAAGGTAACCATTCGAATCATGAAATTGATAGGCAAGCAGCCAGAAAATGCGGTTCTAGTTCACGCTTCGAATTCTGCATTTGTAAACGGCCAAGCAAAGACTTTATCTCACAAAGGTGAGGTCTTGTTCAATATACGTAGGAAATCAGAGCCTTACCGAAAAATGACCAATCTCTATAGATGGGGTGGCTTTGTTTTGCTGATTGCACTTGGTTTAATGATGCTGTCAGCACTTATTTTAGTACCAGTTATGCTTTCTGTAATTCGCATGGAACTTGAACAATCTTCTCCTAGTATAATTTTCTTATTAATGAGTTTCACGTGTCTACCAGCTTCTATAATTATTGCCATAGTAGGCATAACAAGGCTTTTTGAAGCGTATTCACTTATTTTTCCTGAGAATAGTTATTATTTTTCTCTATATAGAAGGTTGCTAAACAAAAATGAAATATTTGAGGGCAGAATCACTGCATTGAGAGATATAGGGGACACTTCCAGAAAAGTTTACATTAAAGGAATTGAGATCGATTATCAGTTTGTAAAGAATACTTCCACACGATTTCCCACTGAATTTCACGGAAAATATACAGCCTTTGAGGCTTCACACTTACAGATTGGAGATCTCGTCCTAGTTCTTTATCACGACCATAAAATACATATTCTATTGTAGATTTTATAGTCTTTGATCAAGTGCCCCCGCGCATCCTCACAGCCTGCGACCGACCACCCCGGATTGACGGCGATCAGGGTTCGTCGGTCGCGTCTGCATCTGTGCCCTGATCGCTGATCATCTTCAGTGCTTTTGCTGCCATTTCCTGAAGCATATCGCGCAGCTCCACCGGCTGCAACACCACCACCGGAAAATCGAGACACAGCAGATAATGCGCCACCCACGACAGTTCAGGGCTTTGCCGGTAGAAGATCACCCCCTGCCCGGTCTCTTTGACATAACCGGCAGGCAGACCGATCACCGTCCGGGCGTGTTCCAGCGTGGTCTTCAACAGCACTTCGACCTGATAGACCCCCGGCATCGCCGCCAGTGAACTCATCACGTGCTCCATCGCGTCAAAATCAGTCGGTTTTTCAAACCTGCCGTTGACCAGTTCCATCGCCGTGATGCGATCCAGCCGGAAGCTGCGCAGCCCCTGCCGCAGATGACAGTAGCCGCTGGTGTACCACCAGCCTTCGTTATAGACCACGCCATACGGGTCGAATTCCCGTTCACTGACTGCGCCGCTGAAGGCCTCATACCGCATCCAGACGCGCTGCCCTTCCTGCGAGGCGAAGCTCAGGATCGTCAGCCATTGATTATTGACGATGGTCGGCGCAGGCATCACGTTAAAGCTGATCGCTTCCTGAAGCCCCCGTGCCTGCTTCAGCAGTTTTTCCGGCATCACACGCTCGGTTTTCGCCAGTGCCCCTTCGACTGCCGCGACATCGACCGGCAGTTGAAACGCACGAATCGCCATCAGTCCCAGTGTGAGCGCGACGGCTTCGGAATCGGTGTACATCAGCGGCGGCATCTTATAGCCCCGCCGGAGCTGATAGCCGCCGTAAGGTCCGCGTTCAGCCTCGACAGGGATGCCCATATTCTGAAGCGTGACGATATAGCGCCGCACCGTCCGCAGATCGACTTCCAGCCGCCGCGCGATCTCGGAACCGCTCATCTGCCTGCGGGACTGAAGCATCTCCAGCACCGTCAGCAGCCGTTCAGTCGGTGAATAAATCGACATCGGTTTTTCCCTAAAAACATGATCACAAAACAAAATGATTTCCTGATTAGGACCAAATCTGTCCTGATCTGCTTTCATTATAAAGATATGGTCAGGAACGAACAGCTAAAGCCACCAGGGAGACTCAAAAACGTGAGCGTACAACCTTTCAAAATCGATGTCGCACAGGATGTCCTCGATGATCTGCAGAAGCGCCTCAAGCGTACCCGCTGGCCGGATCAGGTTGAGGGTGCCGAGTGGTCTTACGGCACCAACCTCGACTACATGAAAGACCTGATTGGCTACTGGCAGAACGGCTTCGACTGGCGGAAGCAGGAAGCAGAACTGAATAGGTTTGCGCACTTCACCGCTGAGATCGACGGCCTGAACATCCACTTCATCCATGTGCGCAGCAAGAACTCGAATGCGATGCCAATTCTGCTGACACACGGCTGGCCGGACTCGTTCCTGCGCTTTCACAAGGTCATCCCGATGCTGACCGATCCGGTCAGCTACGGCGGCGATCCAGCCGACTCGTTCGATGTGATCGTGCCATCGCTGCCCGGTTTCGGCTTCTCGGATCGTCCGTTGCAGCGCGGCGGTGCGGATATGGTCGGCATTCTGATCAAACTGATGACCGATGTCCTGGGCTATGAGCGCTTCGGCGTCCACGGCGGGGACACCGGCAGCCCGCTGACCAAGCAGATCGCCCAGCAGCGCCCGGATCTGGTCAGCGCCATTCACCTGTCGGATATTGGTTATGATGTGGTCTACGCGCGGGATCGATCCAGTCTGTCCGAAGCAGAGCAAAAGTATGTCCAGGCGTATGAGCAGTGGTCGTATGCAGAAGGTGCTTATGTGATGATCCATGGGACAAAGCCGCAGTCTCTGGCCTATGCGCTGACTGATTCTCCGGCAGGGCTGGCAGGCTGGATCATTGAGCACTTCCAGAAATGGAGTGATAACACGGGTAATCCCGACCAGAGCTTCAGCAAGGATGAGCTGCTGACCAATCTGATGATTTACTGGGCAACGGAGACCATTAATTCCTCGATGCGGCTGTATTATGAAGGAATGAATGCCAGTTGGGATGATTCCGGTAACGGCGAATGGGGCGAAGAGTCCAGTAGTGGCAACACAGACTGGAGCACAGGTGGTGAAGAAGCATCCGCTGAGACGGGGGCGGAGAGTGGAGAATGGGGTCGTTCTGAAGGGGACAGCAGCGGTTGGGGTGCGCCAGTCGATCCTTCAACCGGTGTCCCTGCCGGGGTCGCCCTCTTCCCCAGGGACATTCCGCTTGATAATCCACCCCCGCGTGAACTGGGAGAGCGCCTGCTCAACATCAAGCGCTGGACGG
>JAEZAF010000025.1 GCA_023430545.1 Chloroflexota bacterium | reverse complement strand
CCGAACTGCTGGTCGGTGTGGTGCTGCGCTATGGTCTGCTGTACGGGCCAGGGACATGGTACACCCGCGAGGGTCTGACATCCGACCAGATCCGGCGCGGCGAGATCAAAGCCAGCGATGCCGTCAGCTCGTTTGTGCATGTGGCCGATGCAGCACAGGCGGCTTTCGAGGCGCTCCAGTGGCCGTCAGGGATATATAACATCGTCGATGATGCTCCGGCGAAAGCATCGGAATGGGTCCCGTTCTACGCTCGTCTGATTGGGGCACCTGAACCCGAACCATCATCTGGCGCACAGGCATGGGAACGCGGCGCATCCAATGCGAAGGCGCGAGCAGTGGGCTGGACACCGCGCTATCCCGACTGGCGCGAAGGCTTTACATCCGAACTCACGTCCTGACAATCACGTGACCGGCGGGACACGGACTTTGTACCATCTCGCCTGTTAAAACCTGGTCCATTTCGTTTATAAATTCTAACCGCACAACCCGAACATCCGTGCTACACTATAAAATTCCTGTACTGAATCCTGCACCTTAACATCACGTCGCGCTGTTAGCCGGCCAGACAATTGCACCAGCAAGCCTCGCAGAAATCTAGAGGCCGATTCTTCCAGCCTGATGTATGCCTGTTGTAGGGACGTGCTTCAGCGCGTCTGCTGTAAACCCTGTACGATGAGCGACATAAGGCAGAGCTAAAATTGCTGCCGCATAAAATTTTTGTGCGGCGGCAGCAGCAGCAACAAGCCGATTTTGAACCTGAACATCGGATGACATCGCCCTGATTGCTGCACTTTGCAGCACATTATGCTGTGCTACAAGCAGTATAGTGCAGCAAACTGCTGCAAGCGCCATACATAGGATGTGCAAGGCGAAAGGTAGGGACACGGCATGCCGTGTCCGCTTGTACTGAGAGACTGAGGGCAGGGATGAGGTTGCAGCAGCACAAATTTTAGTGCTGCCGCTGCTGCTGCCGCTGCAAAGATTGATCGTCGAAGCGCTATCCCCTCGGATGCCGCAGCAGACTGCTCCGCATCTCGGTACGCAGTTCGTAGAAACGCTTGCTGCTGCGGGCTACGTGCTTGCTCTGGTCCTTGGCGGAGCTTCCCTTCGGCGAGATGCCTTTCTTGCGCAGCTCGATCTGTACCAGTTCGTCCAGCTTGGCCTTGTCCTTGCTGGTAATCACGGCCAGTTCGTCCGCACGGGTCAGCGCATAGGGATACGGCGTGCGCCCCTGCATCTCGCACTGCTGCAAAATCAGCCCGTGGATGGTATCGACGGCGCTCGGATCACGCGCCACCCACATCGGGATGTCGATACGGGCAATCGTCGTCTGAAAGGCGTTAGCAACCTTCACATAGAAGAAGGCGATTTCGTAACTGACACCGCGTTGACGATAATCGAGGTTGCGCGGCGAGTTCTGCACCATGATGGCGCTGCGTTCGCCGGGTTCGAGGATCACATCGAACAGGTGGACATCGCGCAGCCCTTCGAGGTCACCGCCCTCCGCCAGCACCTTCTGCCGTGCGATGATCTCCGCTTCGTCCTTCAGGCTCAGCAGGTACAGCAGACGGGTCACCACGCGGCTGCGGAAGGGATGATCGACATAACCGGCCAGCAGCGCACCGGAGTCATGAAGCTGGATCATCGCGCTGTGATAGTCACGCAGGATGTGATCACTGCCGGTCACATCGGTATTGGCCCAGAACAGCAGGTGATTGTCGTACAGCGCGACAATCGGCTGTGCCATCCCGGCGCGACTCATCTTCCAGCAGTACTCGGCGAGATTTTCCATCTCGCGGACGGTGCGGCGGGCGTCCACCGTCCGGTTGTTGATCACCCGACCGGATTTATCGTGGACGTAATCCTTGTGATACACCAACTGAGGCAGCGAGATCTGCTCCGGCGTGTGCTCCATCCCGTGATGGTAGATGAAGAGGCCGATATTCAGCACGTAGTAGTGCATCGGGGCCTGTTCATCGACATAGATCTGAGAGCCGTCAGCGGCCAGCAGGGTTGCCTGTTCGGGCACTGGCGGCGGCGGATAGATCAGGTTGATCGGCTGACCGTAAGGGGCATCCGGCGGGGCAGCGCCGCGATAACCGCTGACTTCCGCGCTGCGGACGATCTCGATGCGTTCACGCACGGCATCCAGATCACCGGCGTTGGCAAAGCGTTCCAGCGCGATCTGAAGTTTATCGGAGAAGTCGAAGTCCAGCGCGTCGAGCATCGCGCCCATCTTCTGAACCTGATAGATCAGTTTGTTGAATTCCAGCGACATAAGGCGAGAGGTTCCCGGAATAATTGCAAAACGGTCTGAATACCAAATGCCGCTATCTTAGCACCGTTGTTCTAGGCACGTCAAACCAGGGTGTAATACAGGTGTCGATAACAGTTTGGCGAACCCGATGCCCTGATGCTACACTACAGCGAAATATCGAACGTGGATTCGAATCTCTTTCAGTAACACTGTAGGATTTAATTTTATGCTGACACCTTTTGAGAAAATGCTCTTTATATTCGTCGCCCTGATCGCCATCGGCGCAACTTACGCCGGTTTCCGCGACATCTGGCAGATCGTCAGCCGTGGGGAGCGCGAACTGTATCTGGATAACCTGCCCCGCCGTCTGTTCCGCGCCCTGCAGGTCTATATCACCCAAAGCACCACCCTCAAGACACGCCGTATCAGCAGTCTGTTCCATCTCGGCATCGTGTGGGGCTTCACCTTCTACTTTCTGGTCAATGTGCTGGATGTGCTGATCGGTTACATCCCCGATTTCGGAGCCACACTGGAGCGCTTCGGCATCCTCTACGACGGTTACCGTCTGCTGGCGGATGTACTGAGCATGGCCGTGCTGGTGGGTGTGGTCTACTTCATCCTGCGCCGGTTTGTGCTGCCCCAGCGCAAGGAACTGACGTTCCACGACAACGTCCTGCTGCATCCGGCGGTGAAGGCGGGCGCGATCCGGCAGGATTCGCTGATCGTCGCCGTCTTCATCCTGATCCATGTCGGAGCACGTCTGCTCGGAGAAGCGGCGCATATCGCATCGACGGGCGAAGCCGATCTGTTCAGCCCGTTCGCGTCACTTGTGGCCCCGATCTTCTATGGCAACAGCGTGGATGGACTTGAACTGTGGCGTCATGCTTTCTGGTGGATTGCGCTCGGTGCGATCCTGCTGTTCACGCCGTATTTTGCCTACAGCAAGCACGCGCATCTGTTTATGGCCCCGCTCAATTACCTGACACGGCCCAAACGCACCTCATTGGGCGAGCTGGCCCCGCTGGACTTCGAAGACGAGAAAATCGAGCAGTTCGGCGTCAAGCTGATCTCCGACCTGCCGAAGACCCATATTCTGGATGCCTTCGCCTGCATCCAGTGTAACCGCTGTCAGGATGTCTGCCCGGCATACGTGACCGGCAAGGAACTGTCCCCGTCCGCGCTAGAGATCAACAAGCGCTATCTGATCAAGGATCATCAGCACGAATACGCCGAAGGCCGCGAGATGCCCCCGCTGATGAACTATGCCATTAGCGAGTCGGCGGTGTGGGCATGTACGTCATGCGGCGCGTGCGTCGACATCTGCCCAGTCGGTAACGAGCCGATGTTCGACATCCTCAACATCCGCCGCGATCAGGTGCTGATGGAGTCGCTGTTCCCGTCGCAGCTTCAGAACGCCTTCAAGGGTATGGAGCGTCAGGGGAACCCGTGGCAAAACCCGGAGAGCCGCTTCCGCTGGGCCAATGGGCTGGAATTCCCGGTGCCGACCGTCGAAGACAACCCGAATTTCGACATACTCTACTGGGTCGGATGCGCGGCCAGCTATGATCCCCGCGCACAGCTCACCGCACGGGCGCTGGTCAAGGTCCTGCATCAGGCCGGTGTGAACTTCGCCGTGTTGGGTGAGATGGAAAACTGCACCGGCGACTCCGCCCGCCGTGCCGGTAAGGAAGACCTGTACTTCGAACTGGCAACACAGAATGTGGAGACGCTGAACGAAGTCGCGCCACCGCGCATTGTGGTCACCTGTCCGCACTGCTTCCACAATATTGGCAAGGAATATCACCAGTTTGGTGGAAATTATGAGGTCGTGCATCACACCGAGCTGATCGAAGAACTGATCGACGCGGGACGCATTCCGCCGATGGCGCACCCGAAGAATCAGCCGAATGTCACCTTCCATGATCCGTGCTATCTTGGGCGTCACAATGACGTGATCGATGCGCCGCGAAATGTGCTCGGTGCGCTGAAGGTCGATGCGGTCGAGATGCCACGGAATAAGAAGAACTCCTTCTGCTGTGGTGCTGGCGGCGCACAGTTCTGGAAGGAAGAGGAACACGGTACAAAGGCGGTCAACGTAGAACGCTACGAAGAAGCCAAGGCGACCGGTGCGGAAGTCGTCGCTGTCGGCTGCCCGTTCTGTATGCAGATGTTCAATTCGGCCAAAACGGAAGTCGAAAACGGCCCTGAAGTCCGTGATATCGTCGAGATCATCGCGGAACGTCTGCCGGATACAGTCGCCGCTGCGGATTAGAATCGCCTCGCATCATCATATAAACTGTAGGGTCGGAAAAATCCGGCCCTTTTGTTCCTTACCCGATTTACTCAACCACCTGCCAGATCTCGAAGCTGGCATCACAACCGATGACCAGCGTCGTCCCATCCTGACTGAGCTGGACCATATCCGGAACGCCGGTACATGGGCGGTAATCCCCAGGTTCGATGCGTTCGCCGGTGTCTGCATTCCACGCGACGACGTTATTCTGCTGGCCGATGTGGACCGCCAGTACCACATCACCTGAGGGTGCGATCATCAGCGCCTGGATGTAATCGCCTTCGAGATCGGTCACGCGGGTGTTTTCCCCACTGACGAAGTCCAGCACATTCAGGCCAAGCGAACTGCCATCACGCCATGCAAGCTGCTCTCCACCGTTCTCATTGACTCGTCCGAACACCGGCACGTCATCGACCTGTACGGTATAGCGTGGGCTGCCGGTTTCGAGATCCCACAGCTTCACCAGCCCGTCCTGTGTGGCGGTAACGGCCAGCGGTGCGGGGATACGTCCGATGCGGACATAGGCGTCAATGTCCTGCTCCGGTGCGGAGAGGATGCTGGTCATCGCCTCGGTGATCAATCGGCCTTCAGCATCCAGCGGAAGGCGGATGACACGGTAGTCGCGGCCACCATCTGCGGGCATGGTCTCCAGCCACAGGCTGACTGCGATTTCATCTGTCGCTTCCGCATCGGTCTTATGGTCCCCGATCCAGATACGCATCGGGATACCAACTGCTTCCCCGTCGATGCGGTCCGGGATTTCGATTTCCAGTATTTCGCCGTCCAGTGTGTGCAGGGCGATAAAGAAGTCGGTGCCATCACTGTGCAGGCTGGCAACCTGCGTACCGTCGGGGAAAAAACGCACATCGAGTACCGTTGCAGGCTCATCATTGCGGGTGATGCCGTAGCGTTCTACCAGATCGGCATGGCTGAAGATAGCGACCTCGTTCTCGCGGGTGACGGCGGCGAAGCGGGTTCCATCCGGGCTGAGGGTGAACCAGCCAGAGGCCAGTATCACCGGCTCCGGCAGTGTTTCGACCTCAAGATAGGCGACGGATTGCAGTTCAGTCACGTTGTCAGCAGTAATGACGGGATGAAGGTCCGAGGTGGGTTCTGAGGTTTGCAACCAGACCTGACTGCCAGCCCATAACAGAATGAGTGGCAATATCAGTAATCTGACGTAAGATTTGAACGGCATCAGTACACCTGTATATGTCTTGTGAGTATAAATCATCTCCGACGATCTTAACGGCAAACATCATCCCAACGAAAGGTAGAGTTCCCATGTCATCGACGCCTTCGCCCACCCTTACCGGACAGCGCCAGCGGTACATCGACGCCTTACGCCGTTTTCCCGATCAGCTTGAGCAGATCGTCCTGCCGCTGTCGGACGCGGAGCTGGATAAACAGTTTGAGACCGAGTGGACGGTGCGTCAGATCGTGCATCACCTGGCGGATTCACATATGAGCGCGAACTTCCGCTTCAAGAAACCGCTGACCGAAACTCGCCCGGATTTCATGGGCTACGATCAGGACGCCTTCGCACTTCTGGGGGATTACCGGCTGCCGATTGCGCCCTCGCTTCAGCTCCTGCGCGGGCTGCATGAGCGCTTCGTCGCCCTGCTGGAGTCACTCTCCGAGGAAGACTGGCAGCGGTCCGGTGTCCACAGTGAGTGGGGCGAAACAACTGTCGAGGACGTGGCGCGGCGCTATGCAGAACATGGGTTGAATCATCTGGAGCAGATCGACCGCGTGCTGAAGGGCTAGGCCCATCCGTTACGACGAGGTATAGCGTGCCCGGTACTGTTCCACCATACGGATGCTGCGCCGAAGATCCTTGACCGGACCAAAGACATTGATGCTTTCGAATACGGCAATCGCCTGCTGAAAGCTGCGGATGGCGTCGTCGTACTGGCCGCGATTCGCCAAAGCATTGCCGATACTGCGGAGCAGCTCGGCTTCTGAGGCAGAGTCCCCCAGCGACTGGATCAACCTCAGACTGCGATTGTAATAACGCAGGGCGCGGTCCAGTGCAGCAAACGCCGCGTCCTGATTTTCTTCGGTACGCCCGATTTCGCTGTAAACATTGCCGATGA
>JAEZAF010000311.1 GCA_023430545.1 Chloroflexota bacterium | reverse complement strand
ACCGTCCAGCCTTCAATCACGGCCTGACGGCTCAGACGCACCTTGCCACCGGGATCGACATCGACGACCATCACCATGATCTCGTCTCCGAGCTGGACTTCGTCTTCGATGCGCTCTACGCGGTAGTCGGCAAGCTGTGAGATGTGGACCATGCCGTCTTTTCCGGGCATGAATTCCACAAACACGCCGTACGGCTCGATGCGGTTGACCTTGCCAGTGTAGATACGGCCAATCTCGGCTTCCTCGGTCAGACCACGGATCGACTCAATCGCGCTGGCGACCGACTGTCCGTCCATACCAGAGACGAACACCGTGCCGTCGTCCTCGATGTCGATTTTCGCGCCGGTGCGGTCCTGAATGCTGCGGATCGTCTTACCACCTGGCCCAATCACCGCGCCGATCTTCTCGCTGTTGATCTTGATCGTGGTCATACGCGGCGCGTAATCGCTCAGTTCCTTGCGTGGTGACGGGATGACCTCGGCGATCAGCCCAAGGATTTCCAGACGGGCATCCTTCGCCTGCTGAAGTGCGCGGCGCATCACGTCGCTGTCCACACCCTTGATCTTGATGTCCATTTGCAGTGCGGTGATGCCCTGCTCAGTTCCGGCGACCTTGAAGTCCATATCACCGAGGTGATCTTCGAGGCCCTGAATGTCGGTCAGGACGGCGACGTTCTCGCCTTCCTTGATCAGACCCATGGCGATCCCCGCCACCGGACGCTTCAGCGGCACACCGGCATCCATCAGCGCCAGCGTGCTGCCGCAGACACTCGCCATCGACGTGCTGCCGTTGCTGCTGATCGCTTCGCTGACGACGCGGATCGTGTACGGGAACTCATCTTCCGGCGGCAGCATCGGTCGCAGGGCGGCTTCCGCCAGCGCACCATGACCGATTTCACGGCGCTTCGGGCCGCGCTGCGGTGCAGTCTCGCCCGTGCTGAAGGCCGGGAAGTTGTAGTGATGCAGATAGCGCTTGTCTTCTTCCGGCGCGACGCCGTCCAGTTCCTGCGCGTCACCCGGCGTGCCGAGTGTGGCAATGCTCAGCACCTGTGTCTGACCACGGGTGAACAGGCCGGAGCCGTGAACACGCGGCAGCAGGCCGACTTCGGCGTCCAGCGGGCGGATCGTCGTGTAGTCGCGGCCATCCGGGCGGATACCATCTTCGGTGATCCGGCGGCGGACTTCCTGTGTCATGACGTTATTAACTGCATCCTTCACTTCGCGCAGGCTGACCTTGGTCGCGTCAGTTTCCTGCACCAGATTAAACGCATGATATTCTTCCACCAGCGACTGTGTGAGCGCAGACATCGCTTCCTTGCGACCGCTGCGGTCCGTGGTCTCCGCGAGGATCTGGCGGATCTGCGCAGTCACGCGATCCTTGATCTGCTGATTGAGTTCTTCATTGATCGGAGCCTTGGCGTACTCGGCCTTTTCCTTGCCGATTGCAGCACGCATCTCGTTCTGGATGTTGACGAACGGCAGGATGCTCTCGTGCGCCAGTTGCAGGGCACGCAGCATCGTCTCTTCATCGACTTCCTGCGCACCGCACTCCACCATATTGATGGCATCAGCAGTTGCGGCCACGCGCAGGTCGAGGGCGCTGTTTTCCATTTCGGAAATCGTCGGATTGACCACCAGTTCACCGTCGATCAGGCCAATACGCACACCAGCGACCGGGCCATCAAACGGGATGTCGGAGATCACCAGCGCGGCACTGGCGGCCACAATGCCCACCATATCGAGCTGATGTTCCTGATCGTGTGCCAGCGCGTACAGGATCACCTGCACGTCGTTGCGCATATCATCCGGGAACAGCGGGCGCAGCGGGCGGTCGATCACGCGGGCCGTCAGGATCGCGCTCTCACTCGGACGCCCTTCACGGCGGAAGAAGCTTCCGGGGATGCGGCCTGCGGCGTACAGTTTTTCTTCGTAGTCCACGCTGAGCGGGAAAAAGTCCAGCCCTTCACGCGGATTTTTACTCATGGTAGCGGCGGCGAAAATCACGCTTTCGCCCACACGCACAGTAACAGCACCACCAGCCTGCTCGGCCAGTTTCCCTGTCTCCAGCGTATATTCCTTGCCAGCAACGGTCACCTTAAAAGAATGAGCCTGTCTGTGCAATCTCTCTGCCATTAGGTTTCTTCCTGTGTGATCTCACACAAATAAATACGCCCGGCAGCAGGGACTGGAAAATAACGCCAACCGCCTGCCATACTGAATTTGGGCATGCAAGTTAGCGACATGTTCCAATTCCTGCCCTACCGGGCGTGCTGAGCGATGGGCCGCGATCTGTAAGCAGAACAAGCATACAGACGCGGCTTGCAGATTCAACTTCCCTCTTAAAAGGAAAGGTCATCCATAAATCGATCAAGGAGCTTTAGCGCCTTACTCCGGCATCTGCCAGATACAGCGCCGGGCTGCAAACCTCTGATAGAACTAGCGGCGCAGTCCCAGCTTCTCCAACATTTCGCGATACGACTCGGGATTGCGCTTCGCGAGGTAATTCAACTGACGGCGGCGCTGCCCAACCAGCTTCAGCAGACCACGGCGTGAGTGTTCGTCATGCTTGTGGGTCTTCAGATGTTCGGTCAGGTACTGAATACGATTGGTCAGCAGCGCAATCTGCACTTCCGGCGAGCCGGTATCACCTTCGTGACGGGCGAACGATTGAATCAGGGACGATTTTTGCTCTTTATCAAGCGTCATGTCTTTTTACAGTCCTCATAGTGTGGATTGTCACCGAACAGGCTGGACACAGAGCCTGCTGGTCTTCAGATGGTTAACTTCGGCATTATAACAGAGTGAATCAGGTGTAACAATGGCGAGGCACAGCGTGCCGTGTCAGGCAGCACACAGCCCTGTACAGCCGAATGCCCCTGTGGGGCAGGGGCATCCGGCTGTCGGGGAAAACATTCTTTGGCGGGTATGGTGGGGGCAGTGACCCGCCAGAATAGCACCAGATTAGCATATCCCTCTGCGAAAAAATGGACGCTCACCCTACGCCTGCCCTACGCTGAATACCCTGCCCCTATCCCCAACTTAAGTCCCTTTGACAGCCAGCCGCAGGTGCTGTACTTTTGCCGTCGAGCCTCTCTGTAAAACATCACGGCTCATTAAGAGCCAATGCGCTATAATGTAAACATCATGTTGCAAACATCATGTTGCAAACATCATGCTGTTCATTGTGTGAATTTGCCTAACGCTGTAATCTGAGCGCAGTCAAAGCGTAACCGAGCGTAAAACCAAAGGAAACCATCAATGCAGGCGCAAACACAGTCCCTCAAGTTCCAGTCAGCCTTCCGTCAGCCTGTGGAATTACGCTGGCTGATCGTTCCCATTCTGATGCTGCTCATCGCTGGCCTCGCCTTTTTCACCGCCGCGCCGCTTCAGGCCGCCGAAGCCGACACCCTCTCACTGCGGGTGGACTGCAACGGCTTCATCAGTCGGGGCGGTTCGCTGCTGCTGAATCGCGATAATACCGGCAGCGGACGCGAACAGTTCATCATCACGGCGACCGACGGCGAAGGCAATGTGATTTATGCGCCCACGGTGGAATCGCTGCGCGTCGGCCTCAGCATTCAGTTCCCGGACGGACTCTACTGGGCATGGACCACTGCCCCCAGTGCCAACCCGCTGACTGTTCGCATCATCAGTCAGGCGGGCAACGGCCTGAACGAACAGGTTGTCTACAGCATTCTGGGCAACTGCGCCGAACTGGAAAGCACCACCGCCGAGCCTGCCGTCAATACACTGCCACAGGGCAGCACTTCACCCTCCATCCCGCTGAACGTCACCGCGCCCCGCCCGAAAAATCCTGAAGGCAGTGTTCGCGGCAGCGAAGGTTATCTGATCGTCAACACCGATAACCTCAACGTCCGCAGTGGTGATGGAGCCGAATACACAGTGGTCGCCAAAGTGGACGGCGGCACTGAACTGATCGTCCTGGGACGCAATGCCTCCCGCACATGGTGGTATGTCCAGATTGGTGACATCCTCGGATGGGTGAACGGAGAACTGACGCTGATTCGCGGCGATCTGACGCGCATCCCGATTGTGCCGGTCACAGGCGAAATCGCCGCGCCGACGCTGTTCCTCTATTCCACTACCAGCCTGCGTACTGGCCCGGAAGTGGACTCCGCCGCTATCTGCGACATCCGCGGCAATCAGGAATACTATGTCATTGGCCGCACCGCTTCCAGTGGATGGTATGAGCTTCAGGCCAACTGCGGCGGCACGGTCACCGGTTGGGTACGCGAAACGTCTGGCGGCCTGCGTAATCCGGCGGGATCGTTCATCCCGGTCACGCAGTAACAGGCTGCAACCCGCGAACCGTTTGTATAGAGGTTATCTGAAAATCGGGTACCGGGTGTGGACAGGGCCTGCCCTGTCCCTGCACAACACGCAAATGTAGGGGCTGGAAGAATCCGGACCATGCATACCAAGTTAAGGATTTGCAGGGCGATAAAGCCCCCTATCCCCGGCCCTATCCCGGTGCAACAAGTTGCACTACCCGGGGCGCATCCGACGAGAAAAGCATTCGTCAGATGCTGCGAGGGAAAGGGAGAAAAGCAGGTTTAACGGGTGGATAAAAAGTCCTCCCCTGTCAACGGGGGAGGATTTAGGTGGGGGTCTTGGCAGCCTAATTTCGAGCGT
>JAEZAF010000307.1 GCA_023430545.1 Chloroflexota bacterium | reverse complement strand
ATCCAGCGGGGCTGTAATCGACGCGCCGCGCGATTTCGCGCAGAGACAGCTTGTGTAAGCCTTTTTCAATCACGAGTGCCAGCGCCGCCTGCAGGATCTCCTGACGGGTGCGTTCACTGCGGCGTTCGCGTGGGGTTGCATCATCCATGATGAGACTCTTTCTGATGAGTGTGTGCAACGTCTGATTGACACTACTGATCGACATTACGCGTTGTGCATCCGGCTGTAATGCCGCCGTGCCTTCGCTCTATTCCCACAGTACTCATATCACACCATCGGCGTCTGTGTCCACAGCTAGTATCCGGAAAAAGCCAATCACAGCCATTACACCTGTGTATGTTCTTAAGATCTTCCGACCGTTTGGAGCTGCGTGGCCATGCTTCTGTAAGTGGTGTGCAATACCAATGGGAAACCGGATGAGGTAACACAGCCTGAGATATGCGCTGCATTACCTCATCGATTATCGGACACGATCGGCAGGAAGGTGGCTTAGGTTTCAGGGCGCGTTGTTCACACCTGGCGGACCGGCAAGCACTCTGGGGACACCCTCGAGCATCTGAATCCTGCCGTCGAATATTCGGATGCTCACATTGTCGAGTGCGACATCAGGATAGCCGTCGTAGATGCGTTCCGCGCCGGTGGCACCGGTGATCACGGGAAAAACGACTACCCGGAAACGATCCACAAGACCCGCCTTAAGCAGTGACCGACACAGGCTGATGCTGCCGAGCGTGCTGAGAATGCCGGAGCCTTCCGCCTTCATCGCCCGGACCGCCTCTACGGCGTCGCCGCGCACAAGCGTCGTGTTGGCCCACGCAAGCGGCTCCTCGAGCGAGGACGAGAACACCACCTTCGGCGTTCGTGTCAGCTCATCGACGCTGGCTTCCTCCTCTGCTTCCATCGCAGCGGTTCCCGCGGGAGGCTCTCCGGCGGCGAAACTGGACATCAGCCGGTAGGTATTCGCGCCCATCAGGTATGTGACCGGTGGCTGCTCGCTGACCCACGCGAGATACTCCGGCCCTTCGAGACCCCACCAGCCGGGCCAGCCCTCCCCTGATGCGTAGCCGTCCAGCGAAGTGCCGAGGTCGATCATGAGTTCTCTCATCGTGTTCCTCCTGAAGGAATGGATTGGTCGTCGGGCGAGGCTGGCGTCAGAACGTGATTGGTGGTCGGTTTTATGGCCCTTCCTTTTCTCACACGCAGATTTCGGGGATCACGACATCACTAAAACTGCTTTATTCTCTTAGCCTGCGTTAGATACGTCATAGTGATGCTTCATGAAATCGCACCAGTCTTCGTTTTGCCGAAGTTCAAAAAAGGCTGGTGCAGAAGCGGTGAAATCGCGTGGTGTACAGTGTGCAAAAGTCTTAAATTCGCGGATCAGGTGCGCTGAATCACTGTAGCCATAGATATCGGCCAGCTCCGCTAATCGGATAAATGGATTGACAAGTACTGCGGCCTGAAGGCTGCCAAAGCGAACAATCCGGGCATATAATTTCGGCGAAACGGCCGTGTAATGCCTGAACTGTCGCTCGAATTGACTGGACGACAGGCAGCTCAGTGCCGCAAGGTCTGACATACGGATCTGACCATGAGAGCGATGCATTAAATGTCCGGCAGTGCGGATCAGCGTCAGATCGTGCTTATCCCGATAAGCCGTTTTGCAGACATACTCCTGATAGCAGTCGATGGCTGCTCCATAGCCTTGATGCGCGACAATCCGGGTCAGATCCTCCGCAAAACGCTGCCATCCGGCATCGAGGTCGATCACATGCACCGCTGATGGACCAGCATCAATATTCAGGATCGGCCTGACCGCCCACGGATACAACTGCATCGAAATCATCTGACAGAAGCCAGCAGCGCGAATCCGAAGCGGCTTCTGTTGCAGCGGGTTTAAAAATGCCCGTGGGAGTTCGAGCATCCCGCCTTCGCTTTCCAACAGGAGCGGCGCACCCACATTGATGATCACTTCGACGTAAGCATCAGGGAGATAGACCTCACGGTTATAGCTTTCCTGATCCTGCTCAAGTACCCAAAAGCAGTTGACATCGGCTGCCAGCATGGGCACCGGCGCAAATATCGGTTGATGCAGCATTCCACACTCTCACTCCAGCGACTCAGCAATCCATATTATAGACGCATTGGCCCGGTATCCGATTGAAAAAATCCCGCATCTTTTTTGCAGGAGCTTCTCTGATCTGAAGCCGGTAGGATCAAGTCACAGCAATCCATAAATCCCATAGGGACCAGTCAACATACAGCACATCGCCACCCGCATTGGCGATAGATGCGCACGGGAGAGCAACTCATCTCCCAGACTCCTCGACCTGTCTGAGTGAGGGTTCGTCAACTAAACTGGTGACCAGATCACGCTAAAGCAGCAGAGGTTAATCATGGGTCAATTGGATGGAAAAGTCGCTGTCGTTACGGGGGCGAGTCGAGGGCTGGGACTGGCTATTACCGAAGCCTTCGCCCGTGAAGGTGCATCGGTTGTCCTCTCGGCACGAAGCCAGAACGCACTGCGTGAGAACGTCGCCGCACTCACCGCCAAAGGTTATCGGGTAGCAGGCTTCCCCTGCGATGTCGGCAAGCTCGAAGAGGTACGCGCCCTCGGTGAGTTTGCTGAGCAGACCTTCGGCAGGCTCGACATCTGGGTCAATAATGCGGGCATTGCCGGTGTCTATGGGCCAACGACTGCAAACTCCGTCGATCGTTTTGAGCAGGTCGTCCAGACGAACATCCTCGGAACCTACTACGGCTCAATCACGGCGCTCGATCATTTTCTGCCCCGGCACAGCGGAAAGCTGATCAATCTGCTGGGGCGTGGCGACGACGGCCCTGTGCCTTTCCAGAATGCCTATGCATCGTCAAAAACGTGGATGCGCTCGTTTACACTGGCGTTAGCGAAGGAAAACAAGGATAACGGAATCGGCATTTACGCTTTCAATCCCGGTCTGGTTGATACCGATCTACTGCGTAAAATCGACGCGATTTCGGGTTACGAAAAAGGTCTGGCCCGTTTCGGCACGGTCATCCAGATGTGGGCAAATCCGCCGGAAGTCCCCGCCGAGCGTATGCTGTGGCTGGCCTCATCTGCCACCGATGGCAGGACAGGACTGGAAGTCAGGGTTCTGGATCGCACCAACCTTCTCAAAGGCATCGGTCGCCTGATTGTCAGCAAAATCACGCGCCGTCCTATGGCTGGCAGCAGAGCGCTTGACATCACCTCTATCGAACCCAGAAGCTAAATCCGTCCGGCACTGGCGCGTACCGAATGGACATTTATCCGCAAGGTTTAGCGGCGCAAGAGGTGCGTTGCAGGGAATACCAAAAGGCACGACGCGGTGGTCGTGCCTTTCGCTTCCTGATGTGATTCTCCAGGTGTGTGCTGTTGCCCGCTCGCCTGTCAAGCTGTTTCGCACATGGGACGGCGTATCGCTGCTGATCCGCGCCCCGCACAGGCGAAGCGAATTCGCCCCACGATGACCTCCGTTTAGCACCTTCATTGCAGCAGTTTGAAGCGCTTAAATATTAGTTCGTTGGTTGATTTGCAGCTATAATCAGGCAGGGTCTTGTAGCAGATCAGGTGGGGGCATGCAGTTAATGTTATTCCTTCAACAATACCAAAGGAATGTTAGTTTGCTGCATTATCTTGTGCTCACTGTAGTGTTACTGGCATTAACGTCAGCAGTAAACACTTCACACGCCCAGGATACATACAGTTGTCCGACCACCACGCCGCTGCAACTTGTTATTGGAAAGCAAGCCCGTGTGGTTTCCGGTAATGGCGCCAATCGCGTTCGAGATATGCCATCGACTTCTGGCGCAGTTCTGTATGAGATCGAAGGCGGCACTGTTTTTGATGTCATCGGGCCACCGGAATGCAGGGATGGCTATCGCTGGTGGCAAATCAGCTTTCAGGGTCAGGCAGGGTGGACTGCTGAAGGCGATGATACAGCGTATTTCCTGGAGCTTGTATCTGTTTTTCCGCCGCTGGCCCAGGACTCGGCGGGACCCATCGTGATTACAGATGCAATCAATCACATGGATAAAGCCAATCTCTACCAGCTTGACGCCGGCGGCTTAACGCTGCTTTCTGACACGCTGCATGTCCTAGACGCCGCCCTGTCGCCGGATGGACGTTTCCTCGCAGCGAAGGTAATCGCGCCGGTTTTCTTTGAGAGCGAAGGGTGCAGCGGTCCGGTTCCTGCTGATCTGTGGCTGCTAAATCTTGCAACAGGCGAAAACCTTATGCTGGGTGGACAGCCGGACAATGCTACTCACTGCGGTGATGACAATAAGATCTCCCGTTCAGAGGTGGACTGGTCGCCCGATGGCAGTCAGTTCGTATGGACGGAATACAATTCCGGTGCTGATACCCTGTCATTAGGTGTTTACGATCTGGCGGCAGCTCAGATCCATATGGTGTCACTTGATTTTCCAGAACAGAATGGTGCAGGCCCAGGTGCGATCACACCCTACTGGCTCGCTTCTGGCATCGCCTTTTATTCAGTGACCTATGATGAGGCAGTCGCCGACAGCGTATGGTCCGTGCGCCTTTATGCCCCGGACGCGACCTTCATCGCTGATACACCGATCTGGATAGCGAATGATTACGGATTGCCGGATACAGTGCTGCTGATCAACCATGAAGGGCGGGATTACGCGGCCCACCACTGGTTCCTAAACGATTACTGGACGCTGTACGATCTGCTCAACCAACAGAAGTTCTGGTTTGGTGAGACACCGGCTTATCCTGAACTGGTGAGTGCAGCACAGCCAGAAACATCCCTGCGCGTGCGCCTGGTTCCGGTTGACTCTTTTACACCCCATTCAGACAATCCCTATCAGGTAGAAATCCTGGATTCATCCGGCAAGGTGCTGCATGACCCTCTGGATATCAACACTGCGGAAGATATCCCACAGGTACTGGTGCTTTCTCCAGATGGTCAAACGCTGATTTTTCGACCCTATAATACAGACACGCGTATATACGAAAATCAGGTCAGCTCAATCGGCGCGGATACCACTTTGACGTTCATTCCCGACGAGGACATCGAGCGTTTCTCTCTGTTGTGGGGAGGATGGCAATGGATTTTCCCAGACGAGTTCGAGTTGATTGAATTCCCTGAGTCGTTTGGGTAATTTCACCTGAACCGATACAAGGGGCCAGGGGATGGGGGGCATCAGTGGCCTGATTTACACCTGCTTCAACATGTAAATTGGCTTAAGTTGCTGCCTATGGGGCCGGAAGAATCCGGCCCATTGGTCAAAGCCAGCCCTGCATGTACGAGTTATGCCGCAGCGGTCGAAAGGTCCACGCGGCGCAGAAGCTGGGCATTGATCGCGACGACAATCGTACTCAGAGACATCAGCGCCGCACCGACCGCCGGTGAGAGGATAAATCCGAACGGGGCCAGCACGCCTGCGGCCAGCGGCAGCGCGACGATGTTATAACCAGCAGCCCACAGCAGATTCTGAATCATCTTGCGGTAGGCGGAACGGCTCAGTTCGAAGATCTTCACCACATCCAGCGGATTGCTCTGCACCAGAATAATCCCGGCGGATTCAATCGCGACATCGGTCCCGCTGCCAATGGCGATGCCGATGTCCGCACGAGTCAGCGCCGGGGCATCGTTGATGCCGTCACCGACCATCGCGACCTTCTTCCCCTGCCGCTGAAGCGCCGCCACTTTCTGATCCTTCATTTCGGGCAGCACTTCAGCAAACACCGTATCGATACCCAGTTCACGAGCCACCGATTCGGCCACGGCACGGCTGTCTCCTGTCAGCATCGCGACTTCGATATTCATCTCGTGCAGCCACTGAATGGCCTTTCTGCTCTCCGGACGGATGACATCAGCCAGCGCGAAAGCGGCGGCGACTTCATCTTCCACCAGCAGATAGACCGCTGTGCGAGACTGACTGTCCGCGTTCTGACGGAAGGCGTCCATCTCCGGACTCAGCGTAGTCTGCGTCATCTCCAGCAGACGTGGCCCACCCACCCGCACCGTTTTGCCATCCCACCGCGCCTGAATACCGCGCCCCTTAATCGCTTCGAAGTCGCTGACTTCAAGCGGACGGACACCAACTTCTGCGGCTTTGGTACGGATGCCGTGCGCAATCGGGTGTTCGGAGTCGCCTTCGACGCCCTGCGCCAGTGCCAGCACCTGCGACCGATCCCATCCCGGCGCGACCGCCATATCCACCACACCGAATCGGCCTTCGGTCAGTGTGCCGGTCTTGTCGAAGATCACAGTATTGATCTCGCGGGCCTCTTCCAGTGCGCGGCGGTCGCGGATCAGGATGCCGTTACGAGCCGCCAGCGCGGTGCTGATCGCGACAACCAGCGGAATCGCGAGACCGAGCGCATGCGGACAGGCAATTACCAGCACCGTCGCTACCCGTTCAATCACCTCAAGCTCGAAGCCAATTGCGAGGGTCCATGCGACAGCGGTGAGAACGGCGAAGGCCAGCGCGATATAAAACAGCCAGCCCGCGGCTTTGTCTGCCAGAATCTGTGTATCGGATTTACTGCTCTGCGCTTCGTTCACCAGCCGCATGATGCCAGCCAGCGCGGTCTCTTCGCCTAACGCGGTCACCTGTACGCGCAGGCTGCGGTCACCGTTGACCGTCCCACCGATCACCTTTTCGCCGACGCCTTTACTGACCGGCTTCGACTCACCCGTAATCATGGCTTCGTTCAGCGTCGATGCGCCTTCGACGATCTCGCCATCCGCCGGAACACTGGCACCGGGCCGTACCAGCACAAGATCGCCTTTGCGCAGATCAGCCACCGCCACCTGCGCGACACTGCCATCCGGCAGCACACGCTCGGCGGTATCCGGCATGAGTTTCGCCAGTTCATTCAGCGCACCGGAGGCCTGCCGGATGCTGCGCATTTCCATCCAGTGACCGAGCAGCATGATGTCGATCAGCGTCGCCATTTCCCAGAAGAAGCCCATCCCGCTGTCGGTGAACAGCGCGAAGATGCTGTAAATAAACGCGACCGAGATCGCCAGTGAGATCAGCGTCATCATCCCCGGCTGGCGGGTCTGGATTTCCGGCACGGCCATTTGAAGAAACGGCACACCGCCATACGCGAAGATCGCCAGCGAAAAGACAAACCCGATCAGGTGGCTGCCGGGGAATTCCGGCATCGAGAAGCCGAACCATTCCTGAAGCATGGGGCTGTACAGCAGCACCGGGATCGTCAGCAGCAGACAGACCCAGAAGCGGTTGCGGAACATCAGCTCATGGCCGGTATGATCGACACCGTGACCGGCGTGTGCCCCATGTCCACCATGACTGTCATGGGTATGTCTGTCATGATCGTGTTCGGCATGACCGGCGACATGGTCAACTGAATGGCCTTCCGCCGCAAGTCCCTGTGGAACTGCACCGTGCAGGCTGTGGTCGTGATTATGCGCAGCGGAGTCATGGTCAGCATGATCGTGCGCGGTGGAATCTGTATGTCGGTGATGCTGAGAGATGGAGTCTGTGTTGTTATCCATGAATGCATCCTTTCGCTGTCTTTCGGACGCCGGACGACCCTGAAACGTTACGTATCTCCAGACAGTTACCTGTCACAGTCTGCATTGGTCAAAGTGAGACAAACCTGATGATCAGGACTGATCAACATGATCAGATCAGACAAAAATACGATGGAAACGGACAAGACGGCCTAACCCAAAGCGGCTAGAGTCGTTGTCAGGCACGTGAAACACCCATAAGTGGCGCGGCCTCCGGCTGTTGGATGGGATCAGGCCTGGAACAACGACCCAACATCACACACTTACATTGACTGTTGCTCTCTTTAGCCCATCCAACGGCCATTTTGCCTGCCTTGCCAGCGTTGACAGTTCTACCAAACGATAAATCGTGATCTGAAAGGATTTTTTATGAAACCTCGTTTTGCAGGTCTTATTGTTTTAGCGGTGCTCATCGCCAGTGTGGGTTTTTCGCTGATCCGCGCACAGGACAGCACGCCGGAGACCACACCCGAAACCATGCCAGAGACTGAAGCGGAGGGAGCAGCGATTACGGAAGAAGCCGCCAATGCCTTTGTCGAACAGTTCGAGATGATCTTCGACACAACAGATAATCTGCATATCGCCAACGAGATCTTCGCCCCGGATTTTGTCGGGCATCTTCCGCTGGCACCGGAACTGGATGTCGAAGGCTGGAAAAACTACGTTGCGGATTTCTGGGCAGGTGTACCGGATGCGACTCAGGAAGTTCATGAGATCATTGTCGCAGAAGACCGCCTGATTCTCCGTGTATCCTACGTCGGCACGCATACAGATGAGCTGTTCGGTATCCCCGCTACGGGTAACGCGATTTCGATGGATGGCATCGGCATCTTCACCTTCAATGAAGAAGGCCTCGCGACCGAGAACTGGGCGGTGCTCGATCTGGCAGCGGTCTATGCGCAGATTGGTGCCTTCCCACCCGCGCAGTAGACGGCAAACCCATTGGGCAGAAGTTGATAATCAGAATGCAGAACGACTGGAGCCGACTGGGAACATCCAGCCCCCAGTCGCTCTGTTTTTCTTTATACTAGAGTGATTAACAGATTTTCTTAAACCATTTTTTGATACGGACAGCCTTCATTCATGAACAGCCTACCTTTTTTCGCCTTCATCGTTCTGCTCATATTTTCAGTTGCCCAGATCCATATCCACACCAGTAGAGTCCCACCGAAGAATTCCCCAAAGCCGTCCGCACGGATTACAAAAGCAATCGCGAACCGCTTTCTGGAACGTTATGCGAAAATCTTCTCCGAACGTGATCTCAGCATCGTGGATGAGCTTTTCGCGGCGGATTTCGTCAGCCATCTGGCACACGCTGGTGACCTCGACCGAAACGGACTGAAAACCTATATTGCTGGTTTCTACCGGGGCGCACCGGACTCAAAGCAGGAAGTGAATCAGGTCTGTATCACACACAACCGTCTGATTTTGCATGTCACATACAGTGGAACGCACACCGGCAGCCTGTTCGATATCGCACCAACCGGCAAGGCCCTCAAAATGGACGGCATCAGCATCTTCAGTTTCAACTGGAAGGGTCAGGTGATCGAAAGCTGGGGCGTGCTCGATATCGCTGGGCTTTACAAACAGCTCGGAGCCTATCCACCAATGAAATAAACACCTGTACAGCTTTCACCTCAGAATTTAATCAACTGCCCTGTTGAACATCAACCTCATTCGCTATCTTTGGGTGACGAATGGCAGCCAGAGATGAGGAGCGATGATGTCACAGCAGCCACAGCAGACAGAACAGCCCGATCAGCTTCAGCGGGAACTGGGGATTTTCGGCGCGGTGATGATGGGCCTCGGCTCGATCGTCGGTACGGGGATTTTCGTCAGCGTCGGTATCAGCGCGGGTGCGGCAGGTGCAGCGGTGATTCTCGCGATTGCCATTGCCGCTGGAGTCGCCACCTGTAACGGCCTCAACAGCGCCCAGCTTGCCGCCAGTCATCCCGTCAGCGGCGGGACTTATGAATACGGCTATCGTTATCTCAACCGGCGGCTGGGTTTCACCGCAGGCTGGATGTTCCTGCTGGCGAAGAGCGCATCCGCAGCCACGGCGGCGCTCGGTTTCGCCGGTTATCTGCTGGACGCGCTGAATATCGACGATACACGGCTGCTTGTCCCACTGGCACTGGCCGCTGTAGCTGCCTTCACGATCATCGTGCTGACGGGTATCCGCCGTTCAAATACCACCAACACCCTGATCGTCTCACTGACGCTGTTCACGCTGGCAGTCTTTATCGTGACGGGCATCCCATCGATCCGCACGGAAAACTTCACACCGTTTTTCGCCGCACCGGACGGTGGAAACACGCTTCAGGGACTGCTTCAGGCCGCGGCACTGATGTTTGTCGCCTATACCGGCTATGGACGTATCGCCACGCTGGGTGAAGAAGTGAACGACCCTGCGCGGACGATCCCGCGTGCGATGATCATCACGCTGCTGGTGACGATGGTACTTTACATGGCGGTTGCGGTGGTCGGTGTGGGCAGTGTCGGTGCTGAGGTGCTGTCCGGCGCAGCGCAGACCGAAGCCGCCCCACTCGAAGCGGCGGCCAGCACGTTCGGCCTGCCGGGTGTACCGCAGTTGATCACCATCGGCGCGGTGACGGCCATGCTCGGCGTACTGCTGAATCTGATTCTCGGCCTGTCCCGGATGCTGCTGGCGATGGGACGGCGTGGTGATATGCCAGCACTGTTCGGTCGTCTGAATGCATCCGGCACGACGCCAACCGCAGCGGTCATCATGATGGGCGTGGTGATCGCCGGACTGGTACTGGTCGGCAACGTCCGCACGACGTGGTCCTTCAGTGCATTCACCGTACTGATCTATTACGCGATCACCAATCTGGCCGCGCTGCGCCTGAGTGACAGTGAACGGCTGTTCCCAAAAGCCATCGCATGGATCGGGCTGGCGGCGTGCCTGTTTCTCGCCTTCTGGGTGGATGTGCAGATCTGGATTCTGGGCCTTGTCCTGATCGCGGCGGGGCTGATCTGGCAGGAAATCGCGCACCGTGTCGGGCACCGACCGGCCTAACGGGTCGAAAACCGGGCCGGATTCTTCCGGCCCCTACGTGCTGCAAAGCGAAGCGCTCCAACCACTGCTGAAACCCCTTTCACCCGAAATTGTCTGGAAATTTTTACGTCTTCGCAGGGGCTGCAAAATTGACGTTTTATTGACGACAGGCACGTATAGTAAGGTCATCATCAATCATCAAACACAACTAACATAAAGGAACTGACAAATGACCCTCAGAACACGTGCCACACTGATCCTCGCCCTGCTGACCATGCTGCTGACGCTGATGGCGTC
>JAEZAF010000275.1 GCA_023430545.1 Chloroflexota bacterium | reverse complement strand
GGAGCAGTTCGACGGCGCGGTCTGGGAAGTCAGTGGCGGCACGATCACGCCGTATGACAGCTATGCACGCTATCTGGAAGCACGCGCATCATCCGGCTAAACACACATCTCACCCTGTAAAAATCTGCGTCGTAGGGGACGGCCTGCGTGCCGTCCCGTCCCGCTCCGAAACATTTGAAAACTCTAACCGCACGATCAGAACATTCGTGCTATGATGTAAATCACTTGTACCTTAACATCGCTTTTGGAACTGATCGCGGAAATGCAGGGGCGGCATTGAATGCCGCCCGCGGTCTCGCGCTTGCAGCAACCGTGAGTTGCTACTAGCAGCACATAAAATTTTTGTGCTGCTGCTGCTGCAAGCCGATTTTGAACCTGAGCACCTGGGGATCAAGCCTGATTGCAGCACAATAGTGCTGCAAACTGCCGCAAGTCCACCCTTCGTAGAGGCGCGATATTTTGCGCCCTGTCACCGTCTGCGGCGGGGTGGATGCGTTCCGGCGGTGACCCAGTTCTGGCGGGCACGGACCACACGCGGCTGATTCATCTTCAGGCGGGCGACCGTCGCACGGCCAACCGGGGTTTTGCCACGCACCCGCAGGCCGTCCTCGCTCCACTGAAAATGCTCCGCCCATGACTGCATGCGCGGGTTAAACAGCGGCACGATCTGGTCGGTTTCGGGATCAGGGGCGGCAGTGGCGGTCGCCTTGCTCAGGTTGCAGGTGATGCACGACAGGCAGAGGTTATCGGGGCTGTCGCTGCCGCCAGCGCTGGCCGGCATGATATGCTCGATGTGCATCGGCTGGCCGGTGTTGTATTCGCCGGTCTGGCAGTATTCGCAGCAGTCCCCGGCACGCCGGTAGACCAGTTCGCGTGTCGCCTGCCACGACCGCCGCTGACGAGGGGTTTCGGGTGTCTTACTCACGAACCGCGAGGTTTTGTGCGTTCACCTTGTGGCCGCGAGACTTGAGCAGCGCCGCCGCCTCTGACTTGCGCAGCATCAGCCGCTGACCGCGCTCCACCAGTGCTTCAAGTTCGCGGTGCTCTTTACTGCTGATCGTCCCGGCGCTGTTCTTTTCCATCAGCGACTGCATGCGCACCTGTACATCTTCCGGCAGGCGTTCGCGGGCAATCGTCCACAGCGCGTCGTCGGAGAGGTTGCGCAGGGCACTCAGCTCGGCTTCTTCATCCGGTGGCAGCACCGGGACAGGTTCGGTATCGGCTTCGGTCATCATCACGTTATGCAGGCGTTCCAACAGCACGCCGTCGATACTCTGGGCGGTTTCTTCGGCGATCTTGCGGGCACGCTGATAGAGTGCTTCCGGTATATTAAGGGTGTAGTTCGCCACAGCAGATCATCTCACACTAAATCATTGTGAATGATTATAACGGAAAATTTGTGAGATGTTGCAATCCACAGGAAACACCCGTTAAAGCTCCGCTGATTTCGATAGACTGCTATCCTGATCCCATTCGCTGCGCAGTTGTCTCAGATACTCATCGGAGTTGACGCTCTGCCACATCTCAGCGCCGATTCCGTCAAATTCGAGGATGTCCCGCTTGGTATTCTCTTTACGGTTGTCATCAGAAGTTTCGCGGCGTTTTATTTCAGGTGCAAGCAGTTCATGTATCCGCTTTATAACATAATTAAGTTCTTCTTCTGAAAGATTTTCGACCTCTTCCAGAATTGTCTCGACTTGTACACGCATCACATATTCCTGACACTTTTACACAATTATACGTCACTTTTACATCAGAATTGGAGTTTACCCCTCGACGATCACCAGATAGTGCGGATCGGTGCGGCCTTCGGCTCCCGGTGCGTGATTTGCGCCGAGCGTGACACACTCGCCAGCTTCGATCGTCCGGGCGTAGACGTTGAGTTCCTTGATGCCCCACCACTCGTCCTGAATCTCGATCTTGAAGTCCTGATCGACATAATCGCGCACCCAGTAGGGCATACTTGTCGCGGCGGAGGTATAGGCGACGTACACCCGCCCCGGCTGATCGAAGGTGATTGAGAGATACTGTTCATCGGTCCGCCTCTGATCGAGATCGACCGTTTGCAGCCCGAGCAGCCCGCACAGCTCGACTGGCATTTTGCGGATGACCGTCTCGCGATCCGCGTAGCATTTCGCCCCGACCTGCGGGATGTAGCGTCCGAGCGGCTGGCTGGCAGCGCTCTCGACCTCCAGCGGGGCATCGAGATCGCGATATTTGCTGCGATACGCGCCACGCATCCCGCGATCCTCGTGGGCGATGATGCCCAGACCGCCGACGACCGAGATCAGCGAGTCGAGTTCCTGAAGCTTGTCTTCCCCGAAGATGCTGGACAGCATCCGTACAAAGGCCGGGACCAGTGAGCTTCCGCCGGTCCGCAGGACGACGTCGATCTCTTCCGGTTTGACGTTCGCTTCGGCCAGCGCCTGCCAGATGCCGTCTTCGACCTTCTGAACTTCCGGTGCGATCAGGCGCTCGAACTTACTGCGGGTGATCACCTCATCAATGCGGATATTTTCGTAGAAGAACTTCAGCTCGACTTCCTCGTGATCCGTGAGCTGCCGTTTGACGCGCTCGATCTCGCGGAACAGGCTGAAGCCGATGTTCTTCGAGACCAGTGTGATCAGCGCTTCGATGGCTTTCGGACGAGGGTGTGTCTGTTTGAGGAACTTGAAGGTATCGCGAAACTGTGGGCGCGTGAGGTCTGGCATCGTCTGCCAGTCGCCCAGCGCCTTGGCGATCTCGAACGGCAGTGACTCACCGCGAGAGGCGTCCTCTCCGAAGTACGAGTACAGTGACAGCATGATGCGCTTGTCGAGATCATCTCCGCCGACCAGCACGCCGACCGTCGAGAGGACTTCCGGTGCGATCCCACCGCCGACTTCGGCCACCGTCAGGTCGAGTGTCCCACCACCGAAGTCGAAGACCAATGCCCGTTTACGCTGTTCGTTGGAGACGTGATAGACGTACAGCGCACCAATCGGCTCCATGTGGAAGGTGATGTCTTCAAAGCCGACCATCCGTGCCGCCTTATAGATGATCTCCTCAGCACGGGCGGAGATGCGTGGGTTCTCCGAAAAGGTGACTGGACGGCCAATCACCACACTGGTGCAGGGCTGACCAAACTGCGCCTCGGCGCGTTCCTTCAGATGTCCGAGCAGGGTGGCGATCAGTTCGTCGATGGTGTAGAAGCGGTCGAAGATCTGCGTGCCGTGGTAGACATGATTGCGCAGCGCCGTCTTGATTGACTGGAGCAGGCGGCCCTGCGCCGCGTCGTCAAACGTCAGTACGATCGGATGCTCATAGATGATCGGAGAGCCGCCAGTGCCCGCGACGACAATCGTGATACTGCCAAAGTCCTTGGTCTTCCAGCGGACGGCGCGGCCTGTCTCGCGGCGGGCATATTCCCGGGCGGCGTCCTGCCCCAGTGTGACGTTGTACTCGCGGTCCACATAAATCAGCGATGGCAGAATCTGCCTGCGACCCATCGTGGCGGTCTCCATCTCGACGGTGTGAAGCTGGTGTCCGTCATAAATGGCAGCGGCGGAGTTCGTGGTCCCAAAGTCGATACCGAGCCGCAGCCCACTGTTGTGAGTACGCAGCCCGAGGTCGCCGTCAGTGCGCGGGGCACTCACCGAATTATGCGTTGCCATTTGTCCGTCTCCTGAGGGTCTATAGCATTTTCGAAAGTTTAAAAAGGGTCAAAAGAGTATCACAGAAGACGATCGTTTGGCAAGTCGGGATTTCACTACATTATGTCTGTCAACTTTTGATAAGGTCGGATAGACCAGTTTCAAAGCAAATCGCGTTGACGACAGTAGAGTCTGTAGAACACAAGAGACAATTCCGAATCCGCTGAAACGCTAGGAAGGGTGGATGGCTGAAGTCGAGGAGCATGCCGTGCTGCGTGTCGCACTGCGGCGGCTCAAAGCAGGCGACATCGAGGGGTTAGCCGATCTGGTCAGGCGCTATCAGGTGGAAGCGGCGCGGGTGGCCTATCTGATCACTCGTGACCGAACGCTGACCGACGATGTGACGCAGGAAGCCTTTCTGCGAGTGTATCGTCATATCCAGAACTACGACGAGTCGCGTCCGTTCGCCCCCTATCTGATGCGGATTGTCGCCAATACCGCCGTCGAAGCGGTCAAGCGGCGCGAACGCGAAAATCATCGTCACGCAGAAGTCGATCCAGCCGACATGCTGACGCCGCCGCTGGGCCATCCCGAAGCGGAAGTGGAATCGGCGGAACTGCGCCAGACGATCTGGGAAGCGCTGGACAGCCTTTCACCAGAACAGCGGGCGGTGGTGGTGCTGCGCTATTACGCCGATTACAGCGAACGTGAAGTCGCGGCGGCGCTCAATATCCCATCCGGCACGGTGAGCTGGCGTCTGCACAATGCCCGCCGACAGCTTCGCGCCGCGCTGAACCATCTCGGACGACAAAGCAGCCCCGCACCGGCGGGGAAAGCCGCGCCATCCAGACCATCCAAACAACCGAAACAGGAGGGGTCCATCTGATGGATGACAAGTCCCTCAACCAATCACTGAAAGAGACGCTAACCGAACGTGCGCAGCACGCGGTGTCGAACGATTACGATCTCTGGTCCCAGATACAGGAAGCCATTGATACTCAGGAGAAAGAACCGATGAAAGCACCGACTCTGCGTGTTGCGCCGAGCAATCCACGCCGCACCCGCCGCCTGATCTACGTACTGGTCGCCGCACTGCTGCTGACCACCACAGCGGTCTATGCGGTGTATCAGACCCAACTACCACCGATCTATGATCAGGGGGTTGAAGCGATTAAGAACGAGGGTTATACCACCGAACTTAACCTTGTCCAGCGTCAGGGGGATGTCGAAGTGGAATTGGACTGGGGCTACATTGATAGCAGCCGCATCGTGGTGAACTACCAGATTTTCGCCATCAAACCTGACGGAACACGCAGCACGGATCACTTTTACGGGGTGTACAAAGCGCTGCTTAGAAATAAGGAAGGGCTTTTGAAGGAGCGCATGCCTAGCCGAGATACAGCAGGTGAGAGGCAGCCGAGCAACAGAGCCACTGGGACCATCACCTATGAGTATCCTGAACGTTTTGATCCATCGACCATGCCGGATGTCATGAACTTTCAGCTTGAAGTGATGATCGTTGAAGGTAAGCTGTCTACGGGGCGGTCAATTGAAGTGATGCTGCGGTCGCTGCTGCCGATACCGAGTGGGTTCATGGTGCCTGCTGAATATCTCTATGAGTGGCCTGACTGGAGAATGAACCCGGAAGTAACAGCGGAGCCGGGTTTCAATTCACTGGAACCGATGCTGTTCGACTTTGAACTGCCGGTACAGCGTGCCGTTATCCTTGAGCCGAATCAGTCGGTTGAGGTGAATGGCACGGCGGGCATACTGAAGAAGGTCTTAGTCTCTCCATCCCGATTGGAAATTACCTTATGTTTCACAGTTCCATCAGGCAAAGAAGCATGGTCTCCTCATACGGTCATCACACTTGGTGAGCAGGAGCTTCTCTGGTCTAATTCTGGGATGAGTACTCCACCTGATAAAGGCGGCCTCACATGCAGCCGAGAGGACTACAATGTGTACGCTGAACCGGGGATGAAACTTGACATTGAGGTGACGGCGATCAGACGAGGGCCAGATTTCCGGCCAGACGATCCACAATATCTGCTTGATCTTCAGCAGAAGTTTGCAGAGCGCGGTGTTCATATGGATGTTCACCTCAATGCAGAGGGAAAACCGTCAGGTTACAGTTTTCCAGCCACCGGTTCACCAGAGGAACGTGCTGCCCTGATCGAACTTGGCTTCCTGATTGAAGGGCCGTGGGAATTCACTGTCGAGATCCCTGAGCCGTAACCGCTGCCCAAACCTGAATCCGCCTCAGTCACCAGCGCCGCACACTGTCCCCGTGCGGCGCTGTGCTTCCTACCTGTGAGGGTGCTAAAAATCTTATCCAACACTTTTGTCTTTCTCGGATCGCATTCAGTCCACGCCATGTAGACTGAGC
>JAEZAF010000250.1 GCA_023430545.1 Chloroflexota bacterium | reverse complement strand
GCTTCTCATCTGACACTCATCTTTCGCCTCTTGACTTCAAGTGAACTTGAAGGAGTACGCTGTGACCATGATGAACCCGGAACCCACTTACACCATTCAGCAGACCAGTCAGATCACCGGCCTGCCCAGCTCCACCCTGCGCTACTATGAGGACATCGGTCTGCTTGACCCGGTCCGGCGTACAGCGAATGGCCACCGCTGCTACACCGATCAGGATCTGCTCCGACTCGATCTCATCAAAAAGCTGCGCCTGACCGGGATGCCGCTGGAAGCGATGGTCGCCTTTATCGACCTCTACCGCGCCGGGGATGGGACCACCCGCCAGCGCCGCGAGATCATGGAGGCGCATCGCGAGGCGGTTCAGGCGCATATCGCGGAGCTGAATGAAACACTGGCGTTCATCGACAGAAAAATCGCCACCTACTACGAACAGGAAGCAGAATATGAGCGAGAACACATCGAACAACACGATGAAATACCGGCTGCTGGGTAGAACCGGCCTGCTCGTTTCGGAGCTGTGCCTCGGCACGATGACCTTCGGCGGCAGAGGCTACTGGGAAGCGATCGGCAGGCTGGGGCAGGAACTGGTCAATGACATCGTCGCCTGCGCACTGGATTCCGGCATCAATTTCATCGATACCGCCAACGTCTACTCGTATGGTGAATCCGAACGGCTGCTGGGCAAGGCGCTGGAAGGCCGCCCCCGTGATCGCATCGTACTGGCGACCAAAGTGCGCGGCAATATGGGTGAGGATGTCAACGCGGTCGGACTCAGCCGCTTTCACATCATGAACTCCGTCGAAGCCAGCCTGAAGCGCCTCAATACCGATTACATTGACCTGTATCAGATTCACGGCTTTGACCCGGTCACGCCGCTGGACGAAACCCTGCGCGCACTGGACGATCTCGTCCGGCAGGGGAAGGTGCGCTACATCGGCGCGAGTAATCTGGCGGCATGGCAGTTGATGAAAGCGTTGGGCATCAGCGAACGGCAGGGCCTCACCCGTTTCGAGTCGCTTCAGGCGTATTACACGATCGCCGGACGCGACCTTGAGCGCGAGATCATCCCGCTGGTGCAGGATCAGCAGCTCGGTATCATGGTCTGGTCGCCGCTGGCCGGTGGACTGCTCTCCGGCAAGTTCAATCGTGACGGTTCCAGCCCGGATGGCGCACGCCGTGCCTCGTTCGACTTCCCGCCGATCAACAGGGATCGCGCTTTTGATGTCGTCGATGTGATGCGTGAAATCGCTGCCGAGATCGGCTCCACCGTCCCGCAGATTGCGCTGGCGTGGCTGCTGCATCAGTCCGCCGTGACCAGTGTCATCATCGGCGCGAAGAACCTCGATCAGTTAACCGACAACCTGAGGGCAGTCGAGGTCCGTCTGAGCGACGATCACCTGCAGCGGCTGGACGCCGTCAGCCAGCTTGCCCCCGAATATCCCCAGTGGATGATCAGCCGTCAGGCTGGGGATCGTCTGCCCGGTTAGCCTCATCACTGCGGGACGGCACCGCAGGCCGTCCCCTACTTCCGCCTGACTGGAACCTGAATCTCCACAATCGGCGGCGCATCGCGGCGGGCGTTATGCAGATAGACTTCGCGGATGTGGCCGTCGATTTCATACTGGTTGATCTCCAGCCAGCGCATCAGGGCGGCGTAAGCGCTGCCAATGCTCTCATAGCTGCCCTGATGCACCAGACACGCAGCGGACTCCACGCTTGGGATGACGCCCAAACGCACCGGCGTGTCACCTTCTAACGTAACCGTGCTGTCCGTCACCGGCACCGCGATCTCGATGTCGATCTCATGGTCGCGGTATTCCGGCTGATGGTAGAGTGTCAGCGGCGGCCCGACGGGGATGATGTGTCGTTCGGCTAATGTCGCGAAAAGCTGATCGAACAGACGTGAGACTTCCGGATAGGCGTCAATCGTCGCCCGCAGCAGGGCGGCTGGCTGTTCGGGGATCGACTTCAGCACGATGGCGTCGAGGTCCGGTGCGGCCTCCTGACCAATCTGCCGGAGCCGCGCTTCGATCCGTGCCAGCCGCTGCTGTTCTTCCGCAATCTGTGCCGTCAGCTCGGCCCGTTTAAGCCGCAGCATGCCGTGAAGCTGCTCCGGCGGGACGGACTCCGCCAGCAGTTCGCGGATCTGATCCAGCGACAGCCCGAAGTCCTTCAGCGCCAGAATCAGATTCAGCGTCGCAAGCTGATCCGCCGTGTAATAGCGGTAATCGCTGAACGGATCGACATGGGCCGGTTTCAACAGACCGACGCGGTCGTAATAGCGCAGGGTGCGGATCGAAACCCGGCTGAGGCGCGAGAAATCCCCGATTTTAAACATGGCAATAAGGCAGCATGGCAGCGGCTTTTCAGTTTTCCGATAGATGTGATCAGACTTTCCGCACCGGTTGACGCAGGATGGTCTTCCAGTTTTCCGGTGCGGCCTTTGTGATGTCAGTCAGATAGATCTCGTGATGTTTCCCGGTCTCGGTATAGCCGTGCGCAGGCAGATATTCCTGATGCAGGCGGGCCAGCGTCGGGCCTTCGTCGTCAAAAGAGCCTTTATGCATGATCTGCACCGACAGCCCCTCGTGATAGCATTCAAAGCGCAGCAGCGGCAGCGCCGGATTATCGCCCTTGTCCTTCTTCTGGCGGACATCGT
>JAEZAF010000246.1 GCA_023430545.1 Chloroflexota bacterium | reverse complement strand
GCTGGTCACTGGCTGGCGACCAACTCTTTGTTGACCTCGACCTGAGCGACGAGAACCTTCAGGCCGGTCAGCGCCTGTCACTGGGTGATACCGTGCTCGAAATCACGGAAGTGCCGCACAACGGCTGCGCGAAATTCACCGAACGCTTTGGTCATGATGCCATCCGCTTTGTAAATTCCCCCGAAGGCCGCGCCCTGCACCGTCGCGGCATCTACGCCCGTGTGATTCAGGGCGGCACCATCCGCGTAGGGGACGTGCTGAAGAAGATCTCGGTTTAAATCCATTCTCGCTGAATCAAATGCAAAGAGGCCGACGGATCACCTGTCGGCCTCTTTTGGTTTTACTTAACCACGATCAGCGGTCCGAGGTTTAATTCCCCACTGGCGGCAGCGGCAGCAGATCACCATCCTGCGCTTCCGGTGAGACGGGTGTCACATCAAGGGCAGAGAAGCTGCCCGCCGCAGGGGAGGTCAGTTTCAGGCTCATCGTATCCACAAACGCCTTACCGCTGCCCTTCAACTGGACGTTAACCACATACTGTGCCACAGCCCCGTTAATTGCTGCTGGCATATTATAGGTGTTATAGCCACCATTGGTAATTGCCAGGGGGACTTTAGCTTTCATCCCATTCGCGTATTTGATGGTCACACTGACGCTGAGATTACCGCTCTTCAACTGTGCAGCGCCTGAGAAGTTCAGACTGGTCGCGTTCACAGAGGGTTTGATCACCTGTTTGATCTTCGAAACTTCCGAAGGTGATGTACCCTTGAGCAGGTAGGCGCAGTTCCCGATGTGAGCAAACGTCTTACCCGGCTTGTTGCACTTCACTTTGTCGCGGGTTGCGGATGCCGTCTCCTTCCAGCCAAAGGCACCGTTTTCGAAGCCACCATTGACCAGCACTTCACGTGTTATCACTGGCGGAGGGGTCTTGGTCGGCGTATTCGTAGGTGTAAGTGTTACCGTCGGTTCCTTAGTCGGAGTATTCGTTACCTGTGGCTTTGGATCATCCGAAGTCTTGATATGGATATAGACCCGGTACTTGATCGGCAGATTCGTCCCAGGACAGTTATACTGCTCGTAATGGGTAAACGGATTATTCCATGATGGTAGTGCCCATCCAGCCATTCGCTTGGGATTCTCGTTAATGACAAGTGTCGCATCATCAAACCACGAGTTACCTTGTGGATGAATCTTCAGCGGATCTTTCAGCGCATCCGCATAACAGCTATGCAGAATAAGATCGCCAACGCGCATTTTATCGGCCGAGCTGTAATCCCAGCGCGATGTATTTATTGCTAACCATTGAACAATCTGTGCTTGTGTCATCCAATCAACGCTTGGGCTTGAAAAACCACCAGCCTTCCATGCACCGCCGATGAAGGCCGCCATTGAATACTGGCTCTGTGGATAGTTCGATCCGGTACGGTTGGCGTATGCCCAGTTATAGGCAGCGGTGCGATTGAATCCTGTGGCAACCGGTGCACCATTATGTGATGTGTAGACACCACCCACATACAAGCTGCTGATCTTATGACCATCGATAATGCTTTTGCCATCTTTGGTCCAGAAATGATAGTGGATATGCGGACCTGTACCACGTCCGCATGGAGTGTTAAATGGTTGTCCGAAGTTGCCGTATATATCAGCAAGATGCTTACCCTGTGCTACCCGTTGCCCATTAGCCACCTTATAGCTTGATTTGGCTAGATGCAGATAGCCTGTCCTTGTGCCATCATCATGGTCAATAATCAAGAACCCCTGTGACGGATCACCAGTACATGCATAACGCACGGTTCCAGCTTCAGAAGCAAGTACAGCACGATCACCCTGTGTTGGCGCGAAGTCAATAGCGCCATCCGGAATAAGACGAGAATCTGCGGTGGCGTGCCAGTGTGTTGTCAGCGCCCATTTACGTCCATTACTCCACGGGAAAAGATGGTTTAAGGCACGGGGCTGAGCCTGTAATTCAGCTTCTGGTAAATCCAGAAAGCTTTTCGGAATCACACCAGAGACAGAAAATGACCGCTGCTGATCTGGCATAATGACCGTATACTGATCTGCTGCATCCTGTCGCATGACGACAAACTGGATTTCGCTCAGGCTCCAACGGCCTTCCCAACCGCCGTCGATCACATATCTGGGGACTAGGGCCACTTCGCTCCAGTTACCTTCCTGACGATAGGCAGTCACCACATAATCAGTAGATGTGGCCGACGGTATGCGGCTGCGCTGGTTGTTGAACTGTGTCAGCAGTACATTCTGCTGGCTCTGTGGCAGGGTATCGGGGAAAAGACTGAAATCGATCTGTGCCTCTTCCCCCGGAATTCCCGGCAGAGGCAAAATCTGATCTTCCGACTGTGCATGGACCGGTGCCTGATCCATGTTGAAAAGCACAGTTCCGAGTGTGATAGCAGCGACGATCCCCAGCAAAGGCAGTAGCAGCCGACGCTTTTGGAGATCAACCAATCGTTTGACTATTATTGATCTGTAATACATTAGAAACTCCGGTTTTACGAAATCAAGGCGCAATCTTATAGACTTGCAACTTAATTCTTTCATGGCTTTCTACAGACAATAATAAAGAGATTATGGAATTTACAATTAATTTACTTTGAAATACTGTAAACAAACTATGTTTTCTCGTGAAAATCTGCACAAATTAGCTTCGATCAGGTACAATAGCTGCCTTTGTGTCGTAGTGTTTGAGTGAAATCTCCATGCGCCGCTTTTTTCTGTTGGTACTCTCGCTCCTTACCCTGCTAACCCTCTCCGTTCAACCCGCACAGGCTCACGGATTTATCGTCCGCGCCGTGCCGGAAAATCAGGCTGTGCTTCAGCGCTCACCCACCCGCCTGCAATACTGGTTCAGCGAAGGACTGGAGCCTGACTACAGCTCGATCAAAGTCCGCGATTCAAATGGCAATATCATCGCCACCGGCGGCGTGGATACCGACAACACCGCCCTGATGCGTGCGCAGCTTCCGCCCAATCTGCCCGATGGTACCTACATCGCCGAACTGCGCATCGCCTTTGCCAGTGACGGCCATGTGATCACCGAAACGCGGGTGTTCACCGTTGGCGCTCCAACCGCAGGCAGCACGGTGGAAGGAAGTACCACCTTTAACGAGGTCATCCCGCTGGAAGTCGTCTGGCGGACCCTGCTGCTGGCGTCCACCCTGCTGCTGTTTGGCGCATTCAGCCTGTACAGCGTGGTACTGCTTCCGGCATGGGGCAGCACCGACTATCCCGCCGGACTGCTGCCGCCGCGTGTGATGCGTACCCTCAATCGGATCGCAGGTGCGGCGCTGGTGATCGCCTTTGCCGGACAGGTGCTGGCGCTGTTGCAGCAGTCGATGGCCTTCTTTAACACCGGACTCGATCAGGTCATCAGCCAGAACCTGTGGAGCGTCGTGCGCGTCGGTTCACGCTTCGGCGATCTGTGGAACTTCCGCACCCTGCTGCTGGTAATTGTCGCCGCGCTGTTCGGTGCATCCCTCTATTTCCGCGAGTCACAGCCGCGTGCCGTGCGCGCCTGCTGGACAGCCAGCATCTGGGGCATGGCGCTGCTGCTGGGGACCTTCAGCGCGGGGAGCCATGCCGCCGGATCACTGCTGCTGCCGTGGGTCGGAATCGCGATGGACTGGCTGCACCTGACAGCCGTCGGCTTCTGGGCCGGTGGACTGGCCGCCCTGACACTGGTGCTGCCGGTCGCGCTTCAGCCGTACAGTGGAGACACCCGCCGTCTCGCACTGCTGGCCGTCATGCGTCGCTTCTCGCGGATCGCACTGGCCTCTGCTCTGATCGTGATCGCCAGCGGTGTCTACAGCACACTGAACTGGATCGAACGCCCGGACGAGCTGACCGATACACGCTTCGGGCTGTCGCTGCTGGTCAAACTGGCACTGGTCACGGCGCTGCTGGCCGTTGGCGCGGTACATTTCCTCGCGCTGAATCCGCAGCGCTTCGAGGCGGTCGGCGCACGACTGCAAAAACTGCGCTTTATCTCCACCCTGCGGCTGGAAAGTGTGCTGGTGCTGGCGGTGGTGGCTGCCGCCGCCCTACTGACGGCGACTCCCATCCCTACCCCGGAATACACCCGCAATCAGCCGCCTGCACCGACCGCTGCTCAGAGTGCGGATGGTTACACCCTGACACAGACCATTACACCAGGCGGGCCGGGAGTCAACAGCTACGACCTGCTGATTTCCCGTGACGGTCAGCCAGTGGAAAATGTCGAGGTCGAGGTGCGGCAGGTTTCACCGAGCAGCGAAGTCCGCGGCGAGGCACAGGCTGCCGATCCGGTCGATGCCGGATTATATGTAGCCGCTGATGCCGTGATCGATCAGCCAGGTCACTGGTGGACGCTGATCGACATCCGCACACCGGATGGAGA
>JAEZAF010000242.1 GCA_023430545.1 Chloroflexota bacterium | reverse complement strand
ACTTTGAACATCCCCTTCATCGGCGTTTGCGTCCGGATGCCGAGATAGGGCTGTTCAGGGCGGGTATCGATTTTGGGTTCTGTGGTCGTTGTCTTAGAGGTCTTTGGCATGATGATTTTTCTCGTCGTTATTTAGTGGTGATTTTTTCGACCGGGTACTGGAGTTCTGTCACATAGCTGGGATCATCAAAGCGGATCGGCATGGTGTTGTACAGATAAATCTCGCGATCCGGTCCGACGATGTGATAGCCGTTGGCTTCGGTCCACTGGAGGATAGCTTCATGTGCATCCCCGATGGTGTTGTACGAGCCATGATGAATCACGGAGGCCATCAGCGCCGCCGGAAGCTCCTGAACACGCATCCGCCCTTTTTCGGGAACCCGAGAGCGCACCATAAACGCCGCCGCCCCATCGATCTCCTTTTCCTTGTACTCGGTGTCATACCACAGCACCATCGTCGTACCGCCTTCCCCCGGATTTGGTCCCAGTGCTTCGGCGACGTGTGGCACAATCGCTTCATAGACTTCCGGGAATAGTGTGGAACTGGCGCTGTGAGTCGGCAGAATCGCCCGGACGAGCGCCACCAGCACCGGTTCGACCTGTTTCAAAACAACATCATAATTCGATAGCTGATCCTCTCGTTCGATCTGTCGCAGATGGTGTTCGACCTGTGCAAGCTGGTGCTGGATGTCAGTGAGCTGCTGCGTGATCTGGGCATGGCGCAGCCGGAACATGCCGCGCATCTGATCGGGGGTTAGCCCTGCGGCCAGCACATCAGCGATCTGTTCCAGCGAGAATCCCAGCCCCTTCAGCGCCAGAATCCGATGCAACTGCGGAAGCTGGCTGGCCGAGTAGTAGCGATAACCGGTCATGTGATCGACTTTCACCGGCTTCAGCAGTCCCAACTGATCGTAATAGCGCAGCGTCGGCACGGGGACCTGCACCAGTCTGGAAAATTCCCCGATTTTGAACATTGTCGCAAGCCCCCGTGTTATTCCGTCTCTCTGTCGATCTGATACCAGCATAAACCCTCAAGCGGCTTGAGAGTCAATACATCTGTTCTATGAGTTTTGTGCTGTCAGGTGATAGCAGTATCTTATCCGGGACCTTAGCAGGTTGGATCTTAGAAAGTGCATCCGAACAGTGATAAATTGCAGCAGCGGTGCAAGTACTGCCAGACAGCCAAAAATCCGGTAAGCTGGATGACCGTCGATCAATTTTCAGCAAACTGGAACCGCGCGTGGCGCAGGTGTGTCTGAATGATCTGGATGTGATTGCGCCGATAAAATCGTCCATCCTGTGAAAGGAGCCATCCCAACTTGCCGAACCTGTCTGTTATCGCTGCTGAGCTGGAGCAGGACATCCGCAGCCATCGTCTGCTTGATCTGCCCACACCGTATCCGGCTGATTTTGTCTTCCCATCTTACAATGGTCTCTCCATCTTCAACCTGATGCAGTCCGTCGGGGCGCTGCTTGGCGCGGACATGCCCTACGGCCTCGATGCGCGTCTGCTGTCCCAGATCCCGCAGGATGTCGATCGGGTGGTGGTGCTGATCACGGACGGACTCGGGTATTACAGACTGCGCCATCTCATCGAGCAAGAACCCGGCCTGAGGGATGATGTCGAGGCGATCACCGAAAAGGGTGGGTTCGTCCCACTCACCTCATCGGCGCCGAGTACCACCGCCTGTGCGCTGCCGGTCTTCTGGACGGCGGAGCCGCCCGCCATCACCGGCATGCTTGGCACATCGATGTTTCTGCCGAAGGTCGGCGTGCTGACCGATATGCTGAGCTTTAGAGCGTTCGATCCGGCGCAGAAAGCACAGTTTGAGGCGGCCAATCTTCAACCGGAGCAGTTCGTGCCGGTGCCATCGGTCCCGCAGCGGCTGGCCGAAGCCGGAGTGCCGACCCATCTGCTGCTGATGCGCTCACTCTATAACACCGGGCTTTCTCGCTTTATGCATCGTGGTGTCCAGCACATGCACCCGCATCTCGGACTCAACGATCTGTGGATGCGTCTGCACGACATGCTGAGCGAGACCAGAGGGCAGAAGTGCTACATCAATGTCTATGTGCCGAACGTTGATTCGCTGTCCCATGCCTATGGTGCTGATGCACCGTATGTGAATGCCGAGATCGTCTATCAGTTTCAGCAGCTTCGCCGCCTGCTGCAGGACCCGGCGCTGCACGATGGCCGCACCCTGTTCATGATCACTGCCGATCACGGACACCAGAATACGCCGCACACCATCGACCTGCGTGTGGACCCGCGTTTTGCACCAGTCCGCGATGCCATGCACGGATATGGCGGGGACGAACGCTTTCTCTATCTGTACGTCCGCGATGGGATGTGTGAGCCGCTGCTGGCCTATCTGACTCATGACCTCAGCGACGTGGTGACGGCAGTGGATCGTGAGACGGCGCTTCAGGCGGGGCTGTTTGGGGATACTGCACGCGCAGCCGAATGGCATCCCGAGATCCGCGAACGAGTGGGCGACATCCTGATCTTTGCGCGTCCCGGTGTGCGCTTTACGGACAGCCACAGCCAGTACCGGATGCCACCGATGGTCAGCATTCACGCCGGTCTCAGTCCTGCCGAGATGCTGGTCCCGTTGGTCTGGCGGCGCTTTTAGAGGCAGTTCAGGGTAGGACGATCCTCACACCTGAGAAACGTAGTTTCTCCATCCCCTCTCAACCTAACGGAGAGGACACCATCAGTAAGGTGCTTTAACCTCCTCTGCCATGCAATGGAGAGGGGGCAGGGGGTGAGGATTTAAAGGACTTTCAGGTGATTTCAGCCGCAGTCAGGGGATGCGCGAAAGGAGGTTTTACGACGCTTTGATGCTGGTTTTTTATCCGCCGACTCCCCTACGATGACGATTCAGCTATTGTAATCGCGGCGGATTTGTGTAGTCTACAGTCCGAATTTCAACTGCTTTTGGCGCTTTCATGGCGACCAGGTGCAGTGCGGTCCCAGTAAATGGATTCAGGCCGTTATTCATATCCTAGTGGAGATTATGAGGTTTCGTTCTATGCAGGAAAATTTACGCCTCCAGGCACAACGTCGTTTTGGAGGGCTGATGGCCCTTCTGGTTCTGCTGACTTTCGCGTTGAGCCTGGGGACAGCAAGCCTTGTCTCAGCTCAGACCGATGTCCCGCCCACACCGTCTGATCCCACCTGGCGTGGTTTCAGCGCTGCCCGCGATGCTGTCGAAGAGCAGCACAATGTGGACCTGACCTACGTCCGCAACTACACCTTCGATCAGGTCGAATGGAAGGTCAGCATCGATAGTTGTGTCGAGGAGACTCCGGTCAGCGATTACCGTGAAGTCTACTTCGGCTGGGACTTCCGTATCACCAGCCTCGCCGGGACCACCTACAAGGTGCGCGTGGCCTTCGACCTTTCCGCCGTTGCCGTCTGCGATAAGGTGGAAGAAGCTGGCGATACCGTGTCCACCGATGCCCCCACGGGTGACGGTTCTCTGCCTGCTCCGGTTGCAGGTGGCGCAGCGACCGGCAGCTTTGAGCTGGGCGGTCACGTGACCAGCATCACCGGTGCGGCCAAGACCGCGATGGATACCGCTGGCATGACATGGGTGAAGAAGCAGTTGGTCTGGCGCATCGGTGACGGCACCGGTCAGGCGCAGGGCTTCCTTGACGAAGCCAAGGCCAACGGTTACAAACTGCTGATCGGTATCGTCGGCGATCAGAGCCAGATGTCCAACTTCGATGAATACATCACCCAGTACTCGGCCTTCGTCGGTCAGGTGGCTGGCCTCGGTGTCAACGCCATCGAAGTCTGGAATGAACCGAACATCGACCGTGAGTGGCCGGCAGGTCAGATCAACGGTGCGAACTACACCAAGCTGCTGGCGGCTTCCTACAACGCCATCAAGACCGCCAACCCGAACACGCTGGTCATCAGCGGCGCTCCCGCCCCGACCGGTTTCTTCGGCGCGGCTGGCTGTTCGGCCAACGGCTGCAATGACGACGCCTTCATGTCGCAGATGGCAGCCGCAGGTGCCGCCCAGTACATGGACTGTGTCGGCCTGCACTACAACGAAGGGATTGTCCCGCCGAGCCAGTCCAGCGGTGACCCGCGTGGTGAATACCCCACCTACTACTTCGGCTCGATGACTGCCCGTGGCTTCAGCCGCTTCGGTGGCAAGCAGGTCTGCTACACCGAACTCGGTTATCTGTCTGGTCAGGGCTTCAACACCCCGATCCCGGCAGCGTTCGGTTGGGCGAAGGATGTCACCGTTGCTCAGCAGGCCTCATGGCTGGCTGATGCCGCTGTCCGCGCTGCACAGGGTGGTCAGGTTCGCCTGATGATCATCTGGAATGTGAACTTCACCCGCTTTGACAGCGACCCGATGGGTGGTTACGCCATCATCCGTCCGGATACCACCTGCCCCGCCTGTACCGCACTCGGTCAGGTGATGAAATAAAAATCCGCATCGGCATCTGCTGATGTAACAGAAAAGGGCGTGTCGATCATCGACGCGCCCTTTTTTTGTCTCTGTCCCGGATTCGATGAGCCGTTCAGCCGCTAACGCCCATCACCCGCCCTGCTGCGCACTGGATTCGACAATATAGCGCTTGGCGAATGTCTCCCCATCGGAGTGCCACGGCTCACCCTTCTCGCCGATGATCAGCCATGCCCCCGCCGGGACCTGAATCGGCGTCGGGCTTTCCACACTCTGGACGACCGTCGGCGTGTCCAGATGTTTGGCCCATGCGCCCTTGAATTTGTAATACGGGCGGCAGCCAAAGCGCATCAGATGCGCCTGCGGCGGTGTCGGTACCCAGTCGGTTTCGTCCCATTCGCGATAGGTCCGCTTGAAGATCGATGGCTTCACCGACCAGTAATCATAGGCCATGAGCTTGCGCTGGGTACGCGTGCCAGGATCGAAGCACAGCACGTCGCCAATCTCTGCAACGACCGTTTCGAGTTCGTAGACGATCTTAATCGCGCCGAGCTGCTCAGGGATTCTGGCCGCCATGACCAGTTGTTTCTGTCGTTCGTAATAGCGGAAGCCTTCTGAAAAGAGTTCAGCTTTACTCCACTTCCGCCGCCGTATGATTTCTGCCATTTCAACCTTCCGCTGTAGTAACGGCATTTTAGCACGGGTTGTCGAGGATGCTGCTTAATACTTACCGAATTCAATCGAATCTCGATTTTATTCCAAACCCGGAACTTGGCGCAACTACCGACTGACGTCGCTGTCAGCCTGTGTCTTCTCCAGGCTGTTGGTATCACCCTTGTCGCACCTATCCAATCAGGTACAATCCTGAGCAAACAAACCTTCAGCACAGCCTGATAGACTCTAGTCAATCACATCAATCACACGATAAAGGAATGAAACGTGGAACGCACCCTGATCATTTTGAAGCCCGACGCCGTCGCACGCGGCCTCACCGGTGAAATCCTGCGCCGCTTTGAACTGCGCGGCCTGAAGATCGTCGGCATGAAGTTCATGCAGGTCAGCCGCGAACTGGCCGAAAAGCACTACGAAGTCCACAAGGGCAAGGGCTTCTTCGAAGGTCTCGTCGGCTATATTACGATGGGGCCGGTGGTTGTGGCAGTCCTCGAAGGTGCCAACGCCGTCGAAGCATCCCGCGTGACCATCGGCAAGACCAAGCCCAACGAATCCCCGGCGGGCACCATCCGTGCTGATTTCGCGCTCGACATCAGCCGCAACCTGATCCACGGCTCTGACAGCGTGGACAACGCGAAGATCGAAATCGCCAACTTCTTCACGGATGCCGAGCTGGTGAGTTGGACGACCCCCACCGCCGACTTCGTTTATCAGGCGGAATAAAACACGGCTGACCTGTGAAGCTGTCAGCGTGAAATTTTAAACAGAAGGGATGCAGTTCTCTGAACCTGCATCCCTTTTTGTTTGCCCTGTCACAGAGGTTATCTGAAAACGGGTTATCGTTGAGGGCCGGAAGAATCCGGCCCTGCATTTTGCTTGTGATGCATAGCGGCAGCATCCTGTATGCACCTCGCAGGGACACGGCACTGCCGTATCCGCCTTTGCTTGCTGTACCGATCACGCTACAGACGGCTGGAACGCGATGATATTGGACGGTGATTCCGAGACGGGCTGCAAAGTCGCTTCGAGTTCACTTAGCATGCGCCGGTAATGCTGCGCCGCCAGTGTCTCAGCATAGAAGGGATGCGACTGCGCCAGCGCATCCGCCCGACGCAGGTAATCACATGCCAGCGCGAGATTGCCGAGTGACTGTTCCATACTGCCCCAGTTGCGCAGGGCGTTAAGCTGTGCAGGCAGATCGCCGATGCTCGCCGCCAGCCGCAGCGCCTGGTCGAAGTAAGATCTCGCTTCCTGATACGCCTGCTGTTTACGGGCGATGCTTCCCAGACTGTGCAGGGTATTCGCCTGACCGAGTACCGATCCAATCGCTTCGAATGCGGCTTTGGCGTCCAGATAAAAATGGCGGGCATCGTCAAAGCGCTTCTGCTGACGAGCGGCATCGCCCAGTGCGTACAGCACGTTCGCCTGACCAAGCACCGAACCCACCGATCCGAAGTACGCTTTGGCCTGAAGATAGAAAGCGCGTGCGTCATCATACTGACCGTGATGCAGCGCGAGTTCACCCAGCCGCTCCAGTGTGTTTGCGACACCGAGAACATCGCCAATCGTCTCAAAGGTGGTTCTCGCCTGTGAATAGAAGATGCGGGCCGCGACTGCATCCTGCTGCATGCATGCGGTCTGTCCCAGCCGCAGCAGCAGTTTGGCCTGAAGCACCGCATCGTCCAGCCGCAGTGCAACCAGATGCGCCTGTGTCAGCCATTCGCGATGCTCGGCATACGAGGCGACGAAATTCATGGCGTAGTCCAGCGCGATGACGAATTCAATCGCCGTGCGCAGGATCTCGGCGCGGGGCTGTTCGAGGCTTAATCCCCACACCAGCGCCTGTCGGATATTCAGCCAGTCACGTCCGATCTGCGCATGAGTATCATCATTCTGGTTGACATCATAATCACCAAAACGGCGATAGTAGTGGAAGAAATGCCGTGCAGCGGACATCTCATGCGGCGGTAATGCACTGATGATGGCATCATCGATGTGGAAGCGGGCTGCCGATTCGTTCCAGCCCACCAGCCTCCACTCCACCAGTGTGCTCAGGACGGTTTCCATCTCCGTCAGGCGGATGCCTTCCGGACGCAGTGCCAGCGCCGCATCACAGTCGAAATCATTCTGGAAAACGGTAAGCTGCCCCAGCATCATCTCTGCCTCGGCACCCAGATACGTTTTCGACCGCATCAGATGCAGTGTCTGGTCGATCATGGCATCCATCGCCGCCTCAAACGGATGGCTTTCCATCTGATGCAGCCGCTCGATGATCTGTGCACTGCTCACGTGATGCAGCAGCGGGACGGCCAGTTCGATCAGGCGCGGGTGACAGCGGGCGGCTCTTGCCAGCAGTGCAGCTTCATCTGCGTACATCCGGACTCCGGCCTGTTCAGCGAATTCCAGCACCAGATGCGCCGCCGGTTCAGACTGAAGTGGGCCGAGGACATGCGGTGCGACAGCATGTGTATCCGACCACGCTAGGCGTGAGGTCAGCAGGACGATGGCCCCGCGTGCAGTCAGTATCCTGATCAGGTTGTGATAGGCTGACCGGCGTCGTGTATCATCCGGCGCTATGCGTTCCGCGTTGTCGATCACGATCAGCGGCGTGTTTTCGCTCAGGCATTCGAAGATCGCATCCATTCCAGCGGACTCATCAAGCTGGTAGTGCTGGCGTAAAAGCTGGAGCACATCCCCCGCGCCCGAAGTCTCCGTGCAGCGGTGCCACACGGCTCCGGTTCGGCGGCTCAGTGCGATTTCAACCGCCAGCCGGCTCTTGCCCATGCCTTCCGGCGCGATAATCTGGATGAGCTGACCGCCCACTAACCCATCGGACAGGCTGCGGATGTAATCGAGGTCATCATCACGGCCCAGAAACGGGATCACGGCCAGAAACGGCTGCTGGCTTTGCAGGTTTTCCATCCCGGTCAGCCGGTGTTCGATTGCAGATGGATCGCCGGTCAGCGGCGCTTCGCCGTCAAGTCGGCGGCGGATTGCGTTCGCCAGCGTCATCACACGGCTGGCAAAATGTGCCCGCAGATCATGTGCCCGCTGGTCGGCATAATCACAGGTCAGGGTGGATAACCATGTCTTCCCCGGAAAAGCGGTTTTGATATACGCCACGTAAAGCGGCTTGCCTGACAGTCGTGCGGTCAGGCATTCAGCCTCACAGATGCTGGATGCCAGTGAAGTCGGAGAGAGCAGGAACAGCACGGCGTCGCATTGGGCAACGGCATCCCGGCTGAACGTGGAGTGTGATGCACCGGGGCGGGCCGGATGGCTCGCAGTGATCTCAAACCCGGCAGAGGACAGTGACTGTGCAATCCGCTTGGTGTAAACATGATCCGCGTCTGCATGACTGATGAAGACTCGATACTGCTTTGCCATGAGTATTCATCCCATCACTATGAAATTGCGTCACGAAATTGCAATGTGTCTATTCAATATCCGCTTTATTTCATTTGCAGACAAGCCAGTCACATCTGCGTTTAAGTTGGCACTTTGCATCCTCATTTCAGAGCGGATCAACATCGGCATGATCGGCGTCTGGCAGCGGCACACTCATCGGCTGCCGCAGCAGCATTATGGTCATCAGCACATCAACCGAAACGCCGTTCATCCCATTTGTAAACCATGCGCAAACCGATCGGATTTCATAAAATCTTCACCTGTTTTTCAGAATGCCCGTGCGCCTCTTTCAGCCCGACACTTCAACCCGAAATCCCTACGATCATTGTAGGGAAGCGCTTCAGCGCATAGGCATTAAGTTAACGTATTTTTCGGCGAAAAAGCATACCCAACCCTTTCCCCCATTCCGCATCCGACAAGAAGAGCATTCGTCGGACGCTTAGAGGGAAAGGGAGAAAAGCGGGGTCGCAGCGGTGTGAAAAGTCCTCCCCCGTCAACGGGGGAGGATTTAGGTGGGGGTCTATCGCACCAATTAGAGAAGCCGGACTTTCGAGCTTAGCTTAACGCGTATGCGCTTCAGCGCGTCCG
>JAEZAF010000198.1 GCA_023430545.1 Chloroflexota bacterium | reverse complement strand
GATCAGGGCGGACCATCTCCAGCAGGATGCGCTCAACCCGCAGTGTCTGGTCCTGAAACTGCTGAGGTGAGGTGTCGAAGAGGTCTTCCGTCACCGATGCCAGCAGATCATCGATGCGGCTTGATGGTTGCCTCGCCATCACGCACCACCCTTCACCGCGCCACGCACCAACGATGCGACGAGTTTGGCATACGCTTTGCTGGCGGAGGCTTTGGCATCGTAGCTGAACAGGCTCTGGTGATGGTGGTGGGCATACGACACCGCTTCGTTGGCCGGGATCACACCAAGCAGCAGCTTGCCAAGGATTCGATGTCCCAGCATCTCCTCCAGCAGGTGCTGATGACCGCGCACGCGTCGATCCATTTTCGTCACCAGAATGCCGCTGATGCGCAGATTGGGATGCCGCCAGCCCTCACGGATCTCACCAATCTTCTGTATGACACTCATTAACCCGACCGTTTCCAGATAACGCGGCTCAACCGGGACAATCGCATCCGTCGAGGCGATCAGCGCCATCTCAGTCATGAGTGAAAAAGAGGGTCGGGTGTCAATGACAACGGCAGCATAATGGGTGGCGATCCGGCTGAGGGGTTCGGCCAGTCGATATGGCGCACCGGCCACCGACATCAATTCACGCTCTGCTCCTTCCAACATCGGAGAAGCAGGCAGCACATGCAGATCTTCATCCCAATGCGAGGCCACAATGCAGTTAGCAAGGATTTGCGCCGCCTGCGAACGGTCTGCCGACAGCACCGAATACAGGCTGTTGTCCGCACCATGGTCATTGCGACCGGTCGTGACCAGCGTGGCATGTCCCTGACTGTCCGTGTCAATCAGCAGCACTCGTGGATTGGCTGCACCCGCATGCCGCAGCACACCGGTGATCCCCAGCGCGATAGTGGTGGCGGACGTCGACTTGCCGACGCCCCCTTTGTGGTTAGTAAGTACGAAAACGCGTGTCATGATAGAGGTTTCCTCCGCAAACTGAAGTGAGTGAGCAAAACCGCCTGTGAAATCAACGAACTGCTAACCCGTGTTACTCTTGGGTAGGAGTGCCGTTAACCTCCGCGACGGTACTTCAAGGGAGGGCGAGGGAGAAAACGCCTCTCTCGCTCTGCCGTAAAGCCAAATCAGCACTTGTTCGAGAGACGCAAAAGAGCTGCGTTCTGAGGGAACGTCAGCTCTTGGAGGAAATTTGCGGTTTTCTGACTAGGAATATGTTCGGACTGAGTCTTATAAGGTACCCCCAACAGGACTCGAACCTGTGCCTCTGCCTCCGGAGGGCAACGCTCTATCCACTGAGCTATGGGGGCTTGTGTTGTTCTCTCTATCATAGCAGTTCCTATACTTGCAAACAAGCCTTTTCATCATCCCCTTCTGCATTTCCCGGTCGTATATCAGCTTCCCCCAGACATAGATACCCCTTCAGCACCCGCTAACTGGACGCACACGATAATCCAACTACAATCAAAGGATGACCTGAGCGTATCTGACCCATCAGGAGATTAGCCCATGGCCTCTCAACAACCGCCTTTCCAACTGATCTACCCCATCACATGGAACTACCGTGTCACTGCCCGCTTTGATGAACCTGCTAACTACGGCAGCCAACCGAAAAAGGTTCAGCGCCGCGAGGGGATGCTGTTTGTCCCGATGGCGCTGCCGTCGCTGCTTGAAGTGCGTGCGGCCCAGCGCGGAACCATCGAGGAAGTCAGCCACAGCCCTCAGGGATACGGGAACTATGTGCGCATTTCTCATGAGTGGTATGGCGCGATGTGGTTTACCTGGTACGGCCACCTCGAACGTATTGATGTCCGCCAGGGTGATTTTGTCAGCGCCGGAGATGTCATCGGGATTGCAGGGCGATCCGGCAGTGCGACCACCACCTGTCTGTTTTTTACCGTCCAGCAGATCGGCAAAGGCCGCAAGAACTACGTGATCGATGATGTCGTGGACCCCCAACCGCTGCTGGTAAATGGACTGGCCCCGCGTGATGAAGCATGGTGGGCCGCCGATGTCACGATCGTCGATGGCAGCATCATGAAGCCCGGTGAACGCTTCCGCAAGACATGGCGCATCCGCAATGCCGGGACCACCACCTGGAGCACCGGCTATACGATGGCCTTCTTCGATCACAACCGGATGGATGCGGTACAGAGTATTCCCCTGCCACAGGCCACCCCCGGACAGGTCGTCGAAGTATCGGTGGATCTCACCGCCCCGCAGCAGACCGGGCTGGTGCGCAGTACATGGATGCAGCGCAATGCTCAGGGCCAGTTTTTCCCCCATGCCATGTATGCTGAAATCGATGTCCGCCAGCCAGAACAGATCAGCGGAAAGAGCATGGCCCGCTTCGTCAGTGATGTCACCCTTCCGGATGGCATCCGCGTCAAACCCGGTGAACGCCTGCGCAAGACATGGCGTATCCTGAATGATGGTGAGACGACATGGGGCGTTGGCTATGAGCTGGCTTTTATCCGGGATGAGCGCATGGGTGGACCTCTGAGCGTCCCACTGCCCTCAATTCGCCCCGGACAGCAGGACAACGTCACTGTCGAGCTGACAGCACCAACCACCCCCGGCAGACATAAAACCACATGGCAGCCGCGAGATCCGCAGGGGCGATTTTTTCCCTTCGAATTCTACGCCGACATCGATGTCATCGCGCAAACGGGCCAAACGGGCAGCGGTGTTGACGAAGCGAACTGCAATGGCGCAGTCCGCCGTGACATCCGTGCCAAGCTGCGCGAAGCCCCCAGGGCGAACTCGACACAGCTTGCCATACTGGAACCTTCAACACCCGTTCAGGTACTGGGTGTGACCAGTGTCCGGGATATTGATGGCTATCGTTGGGTCCGTGTGAATACCGTCGGCAAAATCGGTTTTGTGCGGGAAGATCTGCTGACATACGCCGCGGACTGTGCAGGCCTTGATTTGCCCATCACCACAGACGGCAGCGGGTCCGGCGGATCAGGCGATACCCCGAATCCGCTGGTCCGTTATCAGACACCTGTAGGTGGACCTTACCGGTTCACAACTCTGTTCGGTGCTGGCAGCCATAAAGGGACCGATCTGGCAGGCGCGGTCGGCATTCCGATCACGGCAGGCGGAGATGGCATGGTCGCCCGCGTGATGTACTGCTCACGCTGCTCCGACACCGCTCCCAACTTCGCCAGCCAGGGTATTCCCCTGTGGGATGCGGCAGCCGTCGCGGACCCGGCATGGGGCTACGGCTTCGGACATCATGTCATCGTGCGCTATGCATGGAATGCACTTCCGGGGCAGATGCGCCAGTTCCTGCTGGCACGCAATCTGGGCGGAGCCTATGCGTATGTCATCTACGCCCACCTGCACCGCATTCACGTCACCGAAAACAGTCTGGTCACGTTGGGGACGATGCTGGGAACGCTCGGAAACACCGGCAATTCATCCGGCCCACACCTGCACATCGAAGTCCGTGTGACACTCGAACCCAATCTGAAATCGATCTTTCAGCGGCTGGTAGTCAACCCGTCAGAGATGTTCGATCTATAATCGCGCCGTAAAGGTACGCGACTGTGATTGCGGAGAGACTATTTGAATATTCAGAAAACGGTTCTGAAATTTATGGAACGTCCGACAACGACAAGCAGACATGTTTAGGCGTTGTCCACACAAAACACGCGGGAGCAGGACAGGATCGCATTGCTTGCGATGGCACCCTGTCCGGAACGATAACCAATTTTCTAATGGATTCGGAGATGCGATAAACCGGGGTCGGTCTGGCGGGGATCAGCAATACAACAGCGTTTGAATTGGTCTGAAGAACAGTAAAGTGGTCTGGTCAAGCGCGTAATGCGTCCTGTATAATGACCCCCTGTCGCATCACTACCGCTGTTTACGCGTCACTCCGGACGGTGAACAGGTGCCCATAAATTCATGTTCTTGATGATTCTTCCAACGAAAGTGTTTTCCCTGATGAAGCTGCGCCTCGCCGCGATTTTATCGCTTATCCTACTCACTACCCTTGTCATTGCAGGCTGTGCCCCTCAGATCGAACTGTTGAGTGAGCAGTATCTACAGGATACCAGCCTCGTTTCAGGTGAGCCCTGTGGTGCCCCCTGCTGGCGCAACATCATTCCGGGCGAAACCCGCTGGACTGACGCGCTGACCAGAGTTCAGGACGACCCGACACTGGCAGAAGTGCAGGAACAGAGCAACGAAGAGACCTCCGAAGTCGCCATCACCTTCCAGAACCGTGACGGCATCCCCTGCTGTTTGCTGTACTCACAGGACGGCCAGTTCGTAGATCAGATCCTGCTTCAGGTCGCCCCCCAGATGACCATCGGTCAGGCGATCGAAACCCTCGGTGAACCCACTTACGTCTCCGGCACGGATAACGAGAATGCACAGGGGCTGTCCCCCGAACAGGCATCATTAGCCCTGTATTATCCGGAACAGCAGACCGTCGTCTATGCCTTTGTCGAAGGCAAGGAAAACGGCACGCTCACTGAGCAAAGCCCGGTCTTTGCGGTGCTGTACGTCCGGCCGGAAGATATGGACGAAGTCATCGCTGGCAGCGCCCTTTACAACTGGGAAGGCTATCAGGCCTACGCCGCCTATATCGACGGCAGCTATGACGTGACACCGGAACCGACCTCGGATGTGTCGGATGAAACAGACGCAGGCGATGCTGATAATGCAGCCGACAATGCAGCCACCGAAGAAGCTGACGCGACAGCCGAAGTTGAGGCTGATGACGTCACGGAAGAAGCAGAATCCGATGAAGCCGACGCTGACGCAACAGCCGAAGCGACCGAAGAAGCCGGTGAGTAATTCCCATTTCTGATACACCCAACTGTGAAAACCAGTTGTTTGTTATTTTCTGAACGCGAGTAACGCAGTAAGGAGCAGGGCAAAGATGGACGCCCCAACATCGATTCAAGATTTAACCCCCGCTATGGAAGTGCGCGGCACCGTCAAGCGGATTGAACTGTACGGCGCTTTCGTAGACATCGGCGTCGGGACGGATGCTCTGCTGCATATTTCGCAGCTCGGCAAACAGAACGTCCGCAACGTCGAAGATGTCGTGAAAGCCGGTGAACAGATCACCGCTTACATCGTGAAAGTTGAGCCGGAAACCAAGCGGATTGCACTTTCGCTGGTCAAGCCGCCCGCTGTCAACTGGGACACGATCAAGGAAGGCGACACGCTCGAAGGTCAGGTGGAGCGCCTTGAGAACTTCGGTGCCTTCATCGACATCGGTGCCGAGCGCCCCGGTATGGTCCACGTCTCCGAGATGGCCGAAGGCTTCGTGAAGTCCCCTTCGGACGTCGTGAAAGTCGGCGACAAGGTGGAAGTCCGTGTGCTGAAGGTCAACCGCAAGAAGCGCCAGATCGACCTCAGCATGAAGCCGGTTCCGGAGCCAGTGGAACAGCTTCCTGAAGAAGAGGAAGAGGAACTTCCGAGCGCGATGGCGATCGCCCTTCGTCGCGCAATGATGGAAGACGACGAGGAAGAAACCTTCGTGACTGAGCGCCGCCGTGACCGTCGCGGTCGCCGTTAAGCAGCCGCCGTCAACAAGTCACTGATGGTGATCGACGCTGTATGACCTGTATTTACGGTCGGTATCGCGTCAGAATATCTGAGTTCAAAGGGGACGCATGGCGTCCCTTTCTGCTTTATCGGCTATGTTTTCCTCTTTAGAGGCCGTTTGTATATTCTGCAAACGGTTCTGAATTTATGGAAACACCGGACAATGCCGAACATGCTTACATGTCATTGTCCCTACAAAAATACGCGGAAGGTAGGGACACGGCAGTGACGTGTCCGCGCTGGAAACGAACAGGTTCTTATACCCCATTTTTTAGAGTCCACTTATTTCATCGTGAGGAGTCCCCTGAATGAGCACTGAATTCCTGAAGCGTCTGCTGAATGCCCCCGGCCCTTCCACACAGGAGACCCGTCCCGCCAAAGTCTGGCGCGACGAAGCGTCCACCTTTGCGGATGAAGTCCACACCGATATTCGTGGCAATACCTTCGCCGTGCTGAGTGGCAGCGACCTGCGCGTAATGCTCTCCGGCCATATTGACGAGATCGGCATCATCGTCACCTATATCGACGACGACGGCTTCCTGTGGTTCACCGGCGTAGGTGGATGGGACCCGCAGGTGCTGGTCGGGCAGCGCATCCGCCTGTTGGGTAAAAATGGTGATGTGATCGGCGTCATCGGCAAGAAGGCCATCCACCTGCTGAAGCCCGACGAGCGCGAAAAGGCCAGCAAGTTAGAGGATATGTGGATCGACATTGGCGCTGCCAGCCGCACTGAAGCGCTGGATCAGGTGCGCGTGGGCACCGTCGGCGTGATCGACGCACAGGTGCATGACATGCCCAACGGTCGCCTTGTCGGGCGCAGTATCGATAACCGGATTGGCGCTTACACCGTGCTGGAAGCCCTGCGTCTGCTGTCAAAAGATCGCCCTGCCGTGACCGTCGCGGCAGTCGCCACCACACAGGAAGAGATCAGCATGGCTGGCGCACGGACAGCGGCCTTCTCGTTCGCGCCGCAGGTCGCCATCGCCGTCGATGTCACCCACGCGACCGATTATCCCTTTGCAGATCGTAAGATGCGTGGAGAGGCCAAACTCGGGGCCGGGCCAAGCCTCGCCTGCGGATCAGTCAACAGCCCGGTGGTACATGACATGCTGCTGGAGATCGCGGAGGCGCAGGGCATCCCCTATACCGTCAAGGTCAATCCGGCGGCCTCCGGGACCGATGGCGACGAGATTTACCGCGTGCGCGGTGGTGTCGCCACTGCCGTGATCTCGATCCCCAACCGCTATATGCACTCGCCCAATGAGATGATTCAGCTCTCGGATGTCGAAAACGCAGCGAAGTTGATTGCCGCCTTTGTCCGCAGCCTGACCGACGACTCCAACCTCACGCCGATGATTTAGCCTGTCC
>JAEZAF010000185.1 GCA_023430545.1 Chloroflexota bacterium | reverse complement strand
GTCAGATGCCAGCGTGCGACTCCGCGTTCATCGAGACGATTGCCCATGCCGGTATCGATCAGGATCCTGCGGCCTGCGGTCTCGAAATACAGGCAGTGATTGCGCATCACGACAAGCTGTTCATCATCCGGTGTCAGATAGCGACTCCACAGCACACGCGGGACCAGTCCGAACGCCCCACCGGGATCGACCTTCGTATCGGCGTCATTAATCAGATGCAGTTGTAAATCGCCAAGAGGAATCATTTTTTACCATACTAATGTTAGGAAAACAGAGGCACAGCAGCGGACAGCGCAGGCGCTGTCCCTACAACATTCATTGATCGTCTGATAGAAACAAGCTCAGGTGAACATAACACAAACGCCCCGTCTTATGACAGGGCGTTTCAGGTTCTTGCTGCTGTTGTTACTCGCCGGTGAAGAAATCGCGCAGGCGCTCGGCAAAGGTGCGGCCATTGCCGCTGGTATTGATCTGCGGCTGGACATCGGTCCCAAACGTGGCGGCCAACTGCTGGAACAGATCGCGCTGTTCGTCGGTCAGTTCCACCGGTACGTCGATGTTGACATGCACCAGTTGATCACCGCGCCCCGAGTTTGATCCGTCGGAGCGCAGACGCGGGAAGCCTTTCCCACGCAGGCGGAAGATCTTGCTGTTCTGGGTCCCTGCCGGGATCTTCAGCTCGACATCGCCATCGACAGTCGGGATCACGATTTTGTCCCCCAGTGCGGCCTGAGCGATATTGATGCTCACATCGAGCAGGATGTCGTTATCATTGCGCTGGAAGAACTCGTGCGGCTTCACATGGACGACGACGAACAGGTTACCACTGGGTGCGCCGCGTTCTCCGGCGTCGCCTTCGCCCCGCACCTGAATCTGCAGGCCTTCGCGTACACCTGCCGGGATCTTGACGTTCAGCACCGCATGCTTGCGCAGACGACCGCTTCCGTCACAGGTCTTGCAGCGGTGTTCGATCACCGTGCCAACGCCGCCGCAGCGCGGACAGGGCGCGACACGCACCATCGAGCCGAGGAAAGTCTGCTGCACCTGACGGATTTCGCCGGTTCCGCTGCACTGTGGGCAGGTGGTCGGGGATGTCCCCGGCTCGGACCCGTTACCTTCACAGGTCTCACAGGTTTCCAGCCGGTCAAACTCAATCGTCTGATCGACGCCGAACACGGCTTCTTCAAAGGTGATGTTGATATCAACATACCGGTCGGAGCCGCCGCGCGGTCCCCGTCGGCGGGTAGACTGGCGTGCACCCCCGATGTTGGTGAAGAACTCCTCGAAGATCTCTTCGAAGCCGGTGAAGCCCGCCGCCCCTGCGCCGCCAAAGCCGCCGCCGTTTACCCCGGCATGGCCGAAGCGGTCGTAACGGGCGCGCTTCTCGTCATCAGAGAGGACTTCATACGCTTCGTTGATCTCCTTGAAGCGTGCCTCAGCATCGGTTTCGGTGCTGACATCCGGGTGGTACTTGCGCGCAAGCACGCGAAACGCCTTCTTGATCTCGTCCTTGCTGGCGCTGCGCGAAACGCCAAGTACATCATAGTAATCTGCTGCCATAGTCTTCCCGTATTACAGGTTTACCTAATCAAACGAATTCCGTGGATGAAGCAGGTCAGGATACCACACCTGTCATCTTCCGGCACAAACGTAATACTACGTATTGAATGCCATACTATGTATTGAATGCAATCAGATACACACGCCACAGTTCCGCGTCCGATGCATCGACTAATACCTGAAAAAACCGATTAGCCTCAAGATTGGAATACGCTGCGCCGATAAAATCCCCAGTCCCAGCTTCTACCGCATCCAGATCGACCCACCAGCGCACTGTTTTAGGTGCATTGGGCAGAAACGAGCCTGCGCCGCCATCGGTCAGCGGTTCTTCAAAACCCAGTGCTGTCAGATAGGCTTCGACTGCATCCGGCGCGGCATCAAAGCGCAGCCAGATAATTGTATCCTGAAAGCCACCGACCTCATGATAAATACCAGTCGCTTCTGTCGGAAGCTCTGCGCCAGTAAAGGATTCAACCTGTTCCAGTGTCTGTGTCTCTGATTCCAGCGAAAACAGCCCGCAGCCCGTCAGGATTGCCAGCATCGTGAGCATCACCGCGCCAGCAAGGAACCGTCTCCAGATCTTCATCATGTCATCACTCCGTTCTTCTGAACTGTCATGCTCTAAAACGAAGAACGGCGTGAAAATGTTTCCTGTGATGGTGCGGACTCGATGTCCCGATGATTGCACTACCGCTGAGAATGCGAGAAGCCCATACCGATATACGGATATGGGCTTTCAGGTGTTTCAGGGATATTTACGCTTCGGTAAATTCAGCGTCCACGACATCTTCGTCGCTGCCACCGTTGTTCGGCGCAGCGTTGGGATCAGCCCCTGCTGCACCGGCTGCCGGGGCACCATCCGGGCTGGCCTGATACATACTGCCACCCACCTGCTGGATGTGCGCCATCAGCGCTTCCGTCGAGGACTTGATCGCGTCGAGGTTCTCGCCAGCCTGTGCAGCACGCACGGCTTCGATCTTCTCGGTGATCTGCTGCTTCACATCTTCGGAAAGACGATCGCTGAAGTCACGCTGAAGTTTTTCGGCGGTGAAGATCGCGCTCTCGGCCTGATTTTTAACCTCGACCGATTCCTTACGCTTGGCGTCTTCGGCAGCGTAGCTCTCAGCTTCCTTCACCATACGCTGGATCTCGTCTTCCTTCAGACCAGTACCGGCGGTGATGGTGATCTTCTGCTCGCGACCGCTGGCCTTGTCCTTCGCGCTCACATTGATGATACCGTTGGCGTCGATGTCAAAGGTGACTTCGACCTGCGGGATACCACGTGGTGCGGGCGGGATACCGTCCAGAATGAAGCGGCCAAGCGACTTGTTATCATTCGCCATCGGGCGCTCACCCTGCACGACATGGATCTCGACCTGCGTCTGATTGTCAGCCGCGGTGCTGTAGACCTGCGACTTGCGCGTCGGGATGGTGGTATTGCGCTCGATCATCGGCGTGGCGACACCACCGAGGGTTTCAACACCCAGCGTCAGCGGGGTCACGTCCAGCAGCAGGATGTCCTTGACATCACCGGCCAGAACACCCGCCTGAATAGCGGCACCAAGGGCGACGACTTCATCAGGATTCACGCCCTTGCTCGGAGCCTTGCCGAAGAACTTCTCGACAGCTTCCTGAATGGCGGGCATACGGGTCATACCGCCGACCAGAATGACGGTGTCGATGTCCTTGGTGGTCAGTTCAGCATCCTTGACCGCAGCCTCAACCGGCTTGATGGTCTTGTCGATCAGGTCACGAACCAGGCTTTCCATCTTGGCGCGGGACAGGGTGACGTTCAGATGCTTCGGACCATTGGCGTCCGCTGTAATGAAGGGCAGATTGATGTCGGTGCTCAGCACGCTCGACAGCTCGATCTTGGCCTTCTCAGCGGCTTCCTTCAGACGCTGGAGCGCCTGACGATCCTTGCGCAGATCGATGCCGTTTTCCTTCTGGAATTCCTCGGCCAGCCAGCTAATGATGCGCTCGTCGAAGTTGTCACCACCCAGATAGGTGTCACCATTGGTGCTGCGGACTTCAAAGACACCGTCACCCATTTCAAGGATCGAGATGTCGAAGGTACCACCGCCGAGGTCATAGACGGCGATGATGCCGTTCTTCTTTTCGCCGAGGCCATACGCAAGGCTGGACGCGGTCGGTTCGTTGATAATACGCATGACTTCCAGACCGGCGATCTTGCCTGCGTCCTTGGTCGCGTTACGCTGGGCGTCGTTGAAGTAGGCCGGGACGGTGATCACGGCGCGGTCAACGGTATCGCCAAGATAGGCTTCAGCATCGCTCTTGATCTTCTGCAGCACCATCGCAGAGATTTCCTGCGGGCTGTAGTCACGATCACCGAGCTTGACGCGAACATCGCCGTTGGGGGCCTGTGTCACGCCGTAGGGCACATGCTTGATGCCTTCCTGTACTTCTCCGTCACTGAACTTACGGCCCATAAAGCGCTTGACGGAAAAGATCGTGTTTTCCGGGTTCACAACCGCCTGATTACGGGCAACCTTGCCCACCAGACGCTCGCCGGTCTTGGGATTGACCGCTACCACAGACGGGATCAGTCGGCCACCTTCAGATGATGGGATAACGACCGGCTCGCCGCCTTCCATGACCGCAATCACGGAGTTGGTCGTCCCCAGGTCAATGCCAATAATGCGTCCCATAACTGCTTTTCTCCTCGAATTCGAATTAGTGTGTTGTGTGTTACCTGAGATTTCTGGACGACAGATCCAGAAGATGTGTTAGGTGCAGATGATGATCACCCTGCGGTGTCGTCACTTTGCAGTACGAGCACCTTAGCTGGCGACTTTCACCAGCGCGGGACGCAGCACGCGCTCCCCACTGCTGTAGCCTTTGCGCAGGGTCACGGTGACATGGCCGCTTTCAACAGTGTCTGAGTCTTCCATGCCGATGGCCTCATGGCGGGTCGGGTCGAAGCGCTCACCCGTTGGATTGATCGTGACGACGTGATACTCCGCCAGCATTTTTTCGAGCTGGCGCATCAGAAGCGAGATCCCGTTAACCCATGCATTGTCCTTCATATCCTGAGGGACATTTTCCATCGCACGCTCGAAGTCGTCGATGACGGGCAGCAGAGAGGTCACCGCATCCAGCGCCCCCCGCTGACGGGCTTCACTCATTTCGCGCTCAGTACGTTTCTTGTAGTTGGCAAATTCTGCGCGGGTACGCTGTACCAGAGCGAGGTATTCGTCGTTCTGCGATTTCAGGGTGTCTGTTTCCATGACTATCTGTTCCGGCGCGGCGGATGACTCCGGAATCGAGTCCGGTGGCATCTGATCGACCGCAGCTTCCGCCGGGGTATCCTCATTCTGATTCACCGTCTCATCGACGGTATTCGGTTCATTGACATCAACAGGCGTGGTTGTCTTGTCATCTTTTGACACTCGCCATCCCTCCGAAAATTGTGTTTGACTGCGCGTGAGCCTCTATAGTACTCACCAAACCGGCGAAAGTATATCAGGCGTGTCATAGAATTATGTTAGCATTTTCGACACGCTCATCAGATTTAACACAATGTTTATATTGCGTTTTACCACCGCAACAATATGAGAATCATTGTCACTTCAGCCGTATATCCCAAACTTCTCAATGATTCGGGCGATTTTATCCCAAAATTTCTTGGGATAACTTATCCCAATATCCCAATGTTACAGACTTTATAACCCAAAAAGAGGCCTACTAAGAATCGAGTCTTTTCAAAAGTCTGTGCATAAGTCTGTGCAAAACCTGTTCATAACCTGTTCAAAACTTTGAACAGCCTGTGCAAAAGTCCCCCAACCTGTTCAAAACTTTGAACAGCCTGTGCATAACTCCGGGAGTTTTGAACAGGTGCCTGTTCAAAACTTTTTCCCTCACAAACCCACTTCTGCGATATATGGCATCAGACCTGGGGATATAACGTCACTTTCTGCGATATATAACCCACATTACAAAGCGCGTGACAGAGTTTTGCACATTTGAACAGCCCCTACTACTACAGCTATTTAAATAAATAGAAACCACATCCAATCCAAAATCTGATACAACCACAACCTGCGCAGGTCGTCTGCAATCCTCAATGCTGATAAACTCTCCTTAATCCTTATGCTTTAAAGACCGTTCAATTAAATGTAGACAGCTATGGCCTCTGAACCTTCAAACATGACGACTTCACAGACATCTGCCACACACATCCTCGATGAACAGATGCTGACTCATCTACTGGAGATCAACGCTGTCCTCAATACCGCGCTGCTCAGTCCATCGCTGAACCTTGACGAACTGCTGCCAAAAATCATGGATGCGGCGGCTGAAATCACTGGTTCTGAAAGTGCATCCATCCTGCTGTGGCATGAGCGCTCACAGGAACTGGTTTTCCGTGCGACTGGTGCGCAGAATGCACAGGCCCGCGCCATCATTGGCAAGCCAGTCCCGCTGGACAGCATCGCCGGGACAATCTTCCGCGAAAAACGCACTGTGCAGATCGAAAACGTGGATCTGGACCCGCGCCATTACAGTAAGGTCGATGAAGAACTTCAGTTTGTGACACGCTCACTGCTTGGCGTGCCGCTAATCGTCAAGAATGAGGTGATCGGCGTGCTGGAAGTGGTGAATAAGCATCAGCTTCCGTGGATGACCGCAGACGAACACGCCCTGACCCTGCTGGCGAACAATGCGGCGGTCGCGATTGAGGTGGCGCGTAATGTCCTGCGACTGAAGCGTGCCAATGAAGACCTTAAGGCAATGGACAAGCTCAAGAATGACTTTATCGCGATCGCCTCGCATGAGCTGCGGACACCGCTGGGGATTATCCTGGGATATGCGAGTTTTCTGGAAGATACGGCCAGCTCCGATCAACAGGTCGAGATGATCGCACGGGTGACCTCTGGTGCACAACAGCTCCGTCAGATCATCGACGGGCTGGTCAATCTGGGGCACATGCGCCAGCAGAGCAGTGATCTGATCCTCGAGGTCGTACCGCTGGTGGATGTATTCAAGGCGCTGAAGATCGAAGCCGAGATGATGCTGGTCACGCATCAGCATACACTTGAAGTGCAGACGCCTCCGCAGACGGTCTGCGCGAAGGTGGATTCGGTGCGTCTGGGGATGGCGCTGGCGAACGTTGTCAATAATGCGGCCCGTTTTACGCCAAAAGGGGGTCAAATTCGCATTTTGTGGCAGTTTATGGGCAAGGATGAGGGTGCGATCATTATCGAGGATAACGGCATTGGTATTGCGGCGGAAAACCTTGACAGGATTTTCAACGATTTCGTACAGGTCGAAGATCATCTGACGCGCCATCAGGGTGGGCTGGGTGTCGGCCTGACGATTGCCAAAGCGATTATCGAAGCCCACGAGGGACGCATCCGGGCGGAAAGCGACGGGTTGGGCAAAGGCTCACGCTTTACGATCACCCTGCCGGTAAGCCAATGCCTCTCATCGTAAAGCCTGTCTGAAAATTTCGATAAGTGGGCCAGCAGACCGTTATCCGGGAACCAGTGCAAGATTAAGCCCGGCTCTGTATTCTCGCTCACTTTGTAACTTTGGCTATAATGTCGAAAGACTGTGTCACTGTGTGATGTGTTTCCGAAGGTAAGGAGTACAGCGTATGGCTATTTCATTTCACTGGTTAGGACACTCGGCCTCATTACTGCAAATCAACGACATCAACGTCCTGATTGATCCCTTTCTAACCGGGAATCCTCTGGCGGCGGTTTCGGCGGACGAGGTCCCGGCAGATTTTATTCTGGTGAGTCACGGCCACGGCGATCATGTCGGTGATACGGTTGCAATCGCCAAACGCACAGGTGCTCGTGTGATTACCAACTTCGAGATCGGGACGTGGCTGTCCAATCAGGGCGTGGAAAATGTCGAAGGGATGAATACCGGCGGGACCTTCCACACCGAGCATTTCAGCGTGCGCCTGACGATCGCGATGCATGGCTCTGACCTGCCGGATGGCAGTAACGGCGGCCTTGCGCACGGCTTTATGATCACCACACCAGAGACACGGATCTATTTCTCCGCGGATACCGATCTGTTCTCCGAAATGAAGATGTATGGTGAAGAAAATATCGATCTGGCTGTACTGCCGATTGGTGATTACTTCACGATGGGGCTGGAACGCTCGGTGCAGGCCGTCCAGTGGCTGAATCCGCGTGCGGTCATCCCGATCCATTACAACACGTTCCCGCCGATTGTGCAGAATGCGAAGGAATGGGCCGAGATGGTCCACAATCACACCAGCGCCGCACCGATCGTGTTAGATCCGGGTGGTGTTTATCAGGTCGTGGGTTGATCCGGCCTCAGCCAGCGAGCCAATGATAACAAGAGTCAGAGAGGGTGCGATGATCGCACCCTTTTTTGTCATCTGTATCAGCCGCGACTGCCAAGCTGGACTTCAATATCGACGGACTGACCGTTACGAAGGACGGTCACACGTACCACCTGACCGGGACGGGTTGACGTCGCCAGATAGCCCAGCAGTGAGCCGAAGCTGTAAATAGGATGATCATCAATCGCGACGATGACATCATCGATCAGGATGCCACCCTGAAGCGCCGGAGACTGGGTGCGGCGTGTGCCGTAGTTGCTGACCACGACGCCGCGTGTGTCATTCTCCAGATTCAGGCGTTCCATATCGGTCAGGGTGACCGTCTCGGCGGCGACACCCATGAACGAGTATTCCACCTGACCTTCTGCCAGCAGTTCCTGCGCGACACGGTTGGCGAGATTGCTCGGCACGGCAAAGCCGACGCCGGAGTTGGCACGTTCCTGACTGATGATCTGTGAAGTCACGCCGATCACTTCTCCGCGAAGATTGAGCAGCGGGCCGCCGCTGTTGCCGGGATTGATGGCCGCATCGGTCTGGATGACGGAGCCGACCTGATATGAGTTCAGGCCGGTGATGACGCGATCCAGCGCGCTGATGATGCCGGTCGTCATGGTCCAGTTCTGCCCGAACGGACTGCCGATGGCAATCGTCATCTGGCCGACGACGATGGTGTCGGAGTCACCGAAGGGCAGCGGGACCAGCTTTTCCGGCGGGAGACTGACCTTCACAATAGCAAGGTCGGAGTCGGCGTCAAAGCCGGTGACTTCGCCGCGCACAATCGTCCCGTCGATGAAATAGACCTCGATCCGACCATCGCGGCGCAGCGCGTCCACCACATGGAAGTTGGTCAGGATATGACCTTCAGTGTCCAGAATAAAGCCTGATCCGCCGGTGAGCGGTTCGAATTTATCTCCAATCGGCTCCATGATATTGATCGCCACGATCGAAGGGCTGACACGGCGATAGAGTTCTGCCAGCGCTTCTTCAGCAGGGTCCAGCGGCGGATTGGCCTGGGCCGCAAGGGGCATCACTGTTATCGAAAAGGCCGCTGCGATCAGCACCAGCAGCAGAATCTGCGAGTAACGCCGTAGTTTCCGGTCAGAATTCCGATACATAAATAAATCCTCGAACGTTTTTCCTGCAAATTTTCTGTCCATTTTAATCTAAAACGCTCGTCTGTGGCACAACAGATCAAAATCAGGGTGTCTGGGCGGTGGGATCGCAGGAAGTCCGGTGTCGGCGCTGCGGCCTATTGCGGTGTTTTGTGCCACTTGCAGCACTTGCAGCGCTTGCAGCAAAATGCTGCTGCAATCAGTGGACTGTGACGGATGTTCAGGTTCAAACGGGTTTGTAGCAGCAGCGGCAGCAGCACAAAAAAAAGTGCTGCTACAAGCTGCTGCCGCAGTTTCGGCGCTTGTGTCGTCAGATGTGAAGGTGCGAGAATTCTATAGTGTAGCACAGATGTTCGTGATGTGCGGTTAAAGGTTTCAAACGAAATGGACCGAATTTTATAGAGGAGACAGGGGTTTTCAAAGGCAGGTAATCATATGCAGCAACTTTAGAGATTTGAGGCGAAAAAAGCCCCCCATCCTAAATCCTTCCCCAGTCACTCCGCCGCGCTCCGTTTCCAGAGGCCGTTTGAAAATTGATTATGGGCGCGGACAGGGCGCCATTGCGAGCAATGCGGCCCTGTCCCTACATGGTGCATAAATGCGCGGTACGTATTTTGTAGGGGCAACGCCTAAAGCGTGTTATGAGCTTTCAAAATTGAGTTCGTCCTACGGTCTTAACCGCACCCCTAAATCCCCTCCCCACCACTCTTCGAGTGCTGGAGAGGGGACTTCTCTCTTCTTCTCTAGCGAAACTTGTTTCGGGGACGGAGAAACAAGTTTCTCAGGGTAAGGCTCTAAAAGTGCATAACAGGCGTTAGAGCGATTTGAGGGACAGCGGACGCTGGGGATTATTCGGCTGGGTGGGTGGCAGATGCAGCGTGCCGTTGAGATCATCCAGCGTCAGCAGGCAGTCGGTCAGGTTGAGCGTCAGGAAGGCAGATTCCGGCAGCATGACGGCGAAAATGGCACGGGACAGTGTTCCGACCACCAGACGCCGTTTGGCGGCCATATAGACACCGGCTTCATCCTGATCGGTGACGACACGCCATCCGAACGGGGCACGCAGCTTGACGGTCACTTCGACCAGCGGACGTGACCAGCGGCGGATGTGAATGGCGGCGTTTTCAGTTTGCAGGAAGAAGGTAGTGGTGGACTGCGTAATCGGGAAGGTGTAGGTTTTGCTGCGCTGTGCCAGTTCGCGGATGGTAGACGCGGCGTTGAGCGCCTGCCAGAGAGCATTTAAGCGGCGGGTGCGGCTGATAAGGCCCGCATTCTTTAACACGAGTTTTTCATCACTGGTCATAATGGTTGATAGCCCCTTCAGAGAACTTTTCAGCGCGTTGATTGGAAGCACTGCCACGCCGGATGTCAACATTCACGGTCGATCTGAAACTGATAGTGAATATTTTCCCCCTAGTATAATCGCACTGACCCATTGCTCAACCTATTGCGGCTGAGAAATCACTGAGGAAACGGTTTGAAATGTTTGCAGGTGGTCAGCGGAGGATTTGTGTCAAGCAGCGAGACGGTGCTGCTGTGGCCGTAAATGTCACCGGTTTTAAGATTGAGGGCTTCTCTTTACCCCACCCGTCACACTTTGTGTGCCAGCACACTTTGTGTGCCAGCACACGGCGTGTGATACCCTCTCCATTTCACTCTGTTCATGGAGAGGGAACTGCCTTTGAGGAGACGCTGCTGTGCGTCCCTATGATTTATGTGTCATGCAGCGAGACGCTGGTGCTGTTTCTATAGATGGATTTCAGGCATCGACGATCAGCGGCAGATTGAGCTTCCATGCCAGATACAGCGCTGCGATGAATTCCTTTAGCTCGAAGAGGGTGTCATCCTCACCGCGCTCGTGCTGGATGATAAACGGGTGACGCTGATCGACATCCGGCGCGGCGGGTGTGATATTCATGATGGTATCCGCTTCGAGATCGCGGTTAATCGCATGCAGAAACAACAGCAGCAGTGCGGCATGATTGGGAAAGATCGGCCCCACTGCGAAGATCATCTCGAATAACTGATTGGCGTCGATGCTGAATTCACCGAGCCGCCGCATCAGCGGATGGCGATCCTCGAAGTAAACGTCATTGGACTCGCGCAGCGGTCGCACCGATGAACCGTCGTACTGGAATTCCTCAATCCCCTTACGCAGCAGCAGCCATGTGAGCGCCTCGTCCGGCACGGGCAGTTGATCCAGCAGCCAGTGTTCGCCGTTGGACGAAATCGGATAGTGGATGAAGCCGTAGCAGCCAAAGGGACGGCCAGCGCGGTTGGCGGGGCATCCTTCGCAGTGATGGGCGACGGTCGCGAGTTCTGCCGCTTCATCCAGCAGATCCTGCACGACGATGACGCGTGTTTCCTCATCGCCTTCCGGTGTGCTGCGGGTGAATTCAAAGCCCATCTGGGACGGTGGCCGCTCATCGCCGTTTTCGCGGAAGAGCGCGATGATAGTCTGGGCACGTTCCTCACCCTTCAGGCGTTCCAGAATGCCCTCGGTGGTGAACGTCTGTTTGGGGACACAGTTCAGATCGATAACGTAATCTATTGCCATAAATGCTGCCGTTTTCACAAAAAAGGAGAGGTATAGCAGGCATTATAGCAGCGAAATTTGAGAAGTTCGACAAACGCCATTCCCCTGATTATTGGGGCAATCCACGCACGCCGTACCACGTATAGTAATCATAAGGCCCGAACGATGGTTGTTATCCCATCTGGCCGTTATCCAGTGATGAACTGTAAGGAGCAAGCTTTTCCAATGATTGTCACCACCACCCCCAGCCTCGAAGGGCACAAGGTCAAGAAGTATCTCGGCATTGTGACCGGCGAAACGATCCTCGGTGCCAATATCTTCCGCGATTTTATGGCGGGTATTACCGATATTGTCGGCGGACGCTCCGCCGCTTATGAAAAGTCGCTGCGTGAAGCGCGTGAGAATGCGATCCGCGAGATGGAAGACGAGGCACGTCGGATCGGCGCGAATGCCGTGATCGGCGTCGATCTCGATTATGAAACCGTCGGCCCGAACGGTGGGATGCTGATGGTGACGGCCAGCGGGACCGCCGTCGTCACCGAGTAGCGTTCGCTTAGAAAGACCGCTGACCTCGCTCGTGGTTGAGAAGCCACTGCTTGCGTGTGAGTCCACCACCGTAGCCGCCGAGACTGCCGTCACTGGTGATCACACGATGACAGGGCACTATCACCGCGAGTGAGTTTGCGCCGTTGGCCTGTGCCGCTGCACGCACAGCGGATGGTCGGCCAACCGCTGCCGCGATCTGGGCATAGGATCGGGTTTCGCCAAATGGGATTTTTTGCAGTGCTGACCATACCTGCTTCTGGAAGTCCGTTCCGCGCAGGATGACGGGCGTCCTGAATGCCGTCAGGGTGCCTTCGAAATATGCCCGCAGCTCCGCTTCGATCTGCTGGACAGGCTCGGGGCAGCCAGGGATGATTTTCGACTGGCTGACAGCCTGCAAATGGTCGATCTCGCGCTGGAGGATGCGTCGGTCAGTAAATTCCAGCAGATGCAGTGCGGTATCATCGGCGATTGCAGTCATCGGGCCGAGCCGCGTATCAATGCATGCCATCCTGAGCAGGGTCCTCTGGCCGGAGAATGCTGGTGCCGTTCCGGTAACACGGGAAAAGGCTTCACGGAAGCCGCTGCCGGACTCATAGCCTGATGCGATCTGTGCCTCGATCACCGACGCGCCGCCGTTGAGATGCTCCATTGCCAGCCCCAGCCGACGTGAACGGACATACTCCACAAACGTCATGCCAAAGCGCTGCCGGAACTGCCGCCGGACGGTCGAGGCATCCGTATAGAAATCACGGAAATCCGCATCCCGCCAGCGGCGCTCTGGATGGGCTTCGACCGCATCGACCAGCGCCTGCACCAGTTCCGGTACATGATGAGGATCATACAGGGGACGGCAGCGCTTGCAGGGGCGAAAACCTGCTTCCAGCGCCTGTTGGGTGGTCTCGAAGAATGTGCAGTTTTCGAATTTCGGCTTGCGTGCGGGACAGGTCGCATGGCAGAAGACACCCGTGGTTTTCACACCCACATAAAATACGCCTTCGTATTCGGTATTGCGCTCAAGCAGCGCCTGATAAAATTCTGCGGCCCGGTTGGTGACTGTGTCCCGGTCGGTGATATGTACATGATCCGTCATTTTCGGGTTTTCCTGTCCTGCTCCTGATGAACTGATTTCATTGTAATCTCCACTGCAAACCCTGCCGCCGAAAATCAGGCATTTATTCTGGAGTGTGTCCGGCGCGTCATCGAAAGCGGATGAAAGATGTCATCCGTTGAGCATAGTTGACACTATCTTAATTCTTTAGCTATTGTGAGAACTTCAACCTTCCCTTACCATTAGAAATAAGTGCTTATTTGTACCCGCCTGAAACGCCTCACCTGACAGGCACAGCCCTATCTGAAATCTTCGTTCGTGTCCCAGATCAACAAGCGATGATGGTATGTCTAAAATTACTGTGGTTCTGCCCACCTATAACGAAGTTGAAAACCTGCCGCTGATGGTCAATGCGCTGTTTGCGCTGAACGTCGAAGGCCTGCATATCATCGTCGTCGATGACGAGTCTCCGGATGGCACCGGTCGGCTGGCAGACCAACTGGCAGAACAGTTCCCCGGACGCATGCTGGTCATCCATCGCAAAGAGAAAAATGGCCTCGGCCCGGCCTATAAAGCGGGCTTCAAGCGTGCCCTGGCGGAAGGTTCGGATTACATCATCCAGATGGACTGTGACTTCTCGCATTCGCCGCAGTACATCCCGCAGTTGATCGCGAAGATCAAAGAGGGCTTCGATGTCGTTCACGGGTCACGTTATGTGCGCGGCGGCGGTGTGGATACCAACTGGAGCTGGTACCGCAAGCTGTTGAGCTGGTTCGCCAACCGTGTGTACGTCAAGACGCTGTTACAGGTGCCGGTTAATGATGTGACGGCTGGCTTCCGCATCTGGCGGCGGGATGCGATCATCGGGATCAACCTCGACCGCATCGCCTCGAATGGCTACGTCTTTCAGGTCGAGCTGACATATGTCACACATCGGCTGGGGTATCGGATTGCCGAAATCCCGATTTATTTCCCCGACCGCACCCTGGGCGAAAGCAAGATGGATTCGCGCATCGCGATGGAAGCGGCAGTCCGCGTGCTTCAGATGATCCGCCGGCATCATCACCTGAATCCGGCACAGCGCCGCAATACTGCCTATACGATGGTATAAACCAGCGTTTCTATCCCCTGTACATTAAAACAGGCCATGAGATCATCATGGCCTGTTTTTGTTGCTGGAAGTCGCGCTGAGGCTATTCAAACAGATATTCGTCGATGTCCACGATCGGTTCGTAGCCGATATTCTGATAGATCTTGTTCGAGGTCGGGTTACTCAGGTCTGTGAAGAGGAAGCAGAACTTCCGGCCTGAATCCAGCAGCGTCTGGGTGACAGCGGCGGTGACGGCGCTGCCGTAGCCCTTCCCGCGATACTCGACCGGCGTATACACCGGCCCGACGCGCACCCCGTTCGGGGTAAAGCCGGTGTATCCAGCCATCGAAACCGGCTTCCCGTCTTCATCTTCCCAGAAGTACATCCCGCCCAATTCAGCATTGAGGCGGACGCTGATCCATCCATCGACTTCCTGATCGGTGGGCGGAGCCTGATTGTAAAATGCATCACTATGAAATCCACGCATCCATTCGCGCAGGAGTTCGCGGTCTTCTTCACCTGCGATCCGCGCTGTGCCGGAGACATTGGTGACCGGGATCACCTTCTGGACGCAGTAAATCCGCTCGAACATCCCCGGGCTGACACGCTGACCGCTGACCAGCGCCCACAGCTCCGCAAACTGGCGGCTGTCTTCCTTCGCCCCGATCACCGAGGGAATTGACCGATACCGTTCGTAGGCGTCCTGCACTATCATGCGGATGGCTTCGCGGTCTTCGATATGCGAGAGGATCAGCGAACGCGGTGGTGTCCGTATCGCCAGCCCGACAATGCGTGGTTCAGCGGAGTCATCCCATACGCTGCCAAAATACGGCGGCTCTGATCCATACGCCCGTGGGCGTTTGATCAGGTTATGGGTCAGCCCCAGCAGCAGATTATTGGCGGCTTCCTGCCTCAGCAGATAGCCTTCAGCCAGTCGATAAAATTCTTCAGGGGATTCAAGGTGCTGGTACTGCATAACAGCCTCTTTGGATTTCAGGTCGTGAGCGACAATGTATTCGCACGGTTAAACGAAACTGATGAAGCACTGAAGGTGTGATTGGTCTTTACCTTACAGAATATGCCGAAAATTCTGTCATGGCCTATCATTATATGCAGTTCCGCGCATCTTTTTTGAACCGCACCACCGAGGCGTTGACCTCAGGAGCTCTGTCGTGGATTACTCTTTTGACCTTCAGCGTATTTTCTTTGGCGATCTTCCCCCGGTCTTTCTGCTGGAAATCGCATTCCGAACCGTGATTCTGTTCTCATGGCTGATCCTGAACCTGCGCTTTATCGGGCAGCGCGGTGTCGGCCAGCTTACACTGGTGGAATTTATCATCATCATCGCCTTAGGATCAGCGGCAGGTGATCCGCTGTTTTATGAAGATGTGCCGGTGACACATGGGATGACGGTCATCACACTGATTGTTGTCTTGCAGCGTATCCTGAACTTCATCACCAACCATAATCATAAGGTGCAGGATCTCGTGGACGGTGTGCCACATCGACTGGTTTATGACGGGCTGGTCGATCTCGATGGGATGAAATCTGCTCTGCTCTCGCGGGATGAACTCTTCATGGAACTGCGCCAGAGTGGGATCGAGCAGTTAGGGCAGGTTCGGCGTGCTTATCTGGAAATAGACGGACACTTCAGCCTGTTCCAGTTCGAGGCCGATGAGATCCGGCCCGGCCTGCCATTGATGCCGTCCACTGACACCGAGCACGAAGGCTATATACGTGATGCCAGTGAGCGCCCGGTCGATGCCGACTACGCCTGCTCGAACTGCGGCCAGATCGAGCATCTCAGCCCGTCAAAGGCGGCGGGTGAATGCCCCCGCTGTGGGGAATTGAGGTGGGTGCGCGCGGGGATGAATCTGAAGCCCGGTTCAATTCACCTGCCGCCGTCGGTTGAAGATTCAGGTGAATAGCAGGGGGACGGAAAACACATAAAGCGGATAGCGCTGACGTATATCCCTGCGTGACCTGTTCTGGGCGGGGTCAGGGCCGCGAATAAATGAATTCGTAGTTTTTGGGTTCACCGTTTTCAGAGGAATACAGCGTGACGATCAGTTGACCCTGTTCGTTGAGCGTGTATTGCAGCACGCGGCTCTCGTCTCCGAATTTCGCGTTCCCAAAGGTGACGCTCTGACCTTCGAGCGACTGAAAAAAATAGGTAATCGCGCTGTCCTTCTCTTCCCATCCAACCAGATCTGGCCGGAAGTGCTTGATTTGCAGCGTCGTCCCCAGTTCGGAATTCGAGATCACGATGAACTCGTAAAGGTACACCTGCTGATCCTTCAGCCAGCGGAACATGCCCATCATGGTATCGCCAGCGGCAGTGCTCCAGTGTTCCTCGATGGGATCACCATCGATGCTGCCCATCCATGCCCCGGCCATCCAGTGCAGAGCATGCAGATCAAGGGCCGGTGTTACCTGTGCGTCATCAATCCTATGGGTGTTATTCAAAAGGTTCCGCCTGTGGGTACAGCTCTGGTATTTTCAGAGGCTAAGTCTAATAAGTCGGTATATAGGGCTTGGTCTGGTCGGAGTCGCTGTCACTGCTGTCTTTCAGACTGCTGTCCGCCTGACCATTTTCACCGGTGTCTTCGGTTTTGATGGCGTACATCTCGTGTGTGCGTGTGGTCTGTGCCAGAAAGTGCGGCGCGGCGTTACGGTACAGCGTGCGGCAGGCATCGATCAGGGATGCGCCCCAGGTGCCGATCACGATGTCGTAATGCGGTGTGTCGCTGGTGGGTTTGTCATCAGACGCCACCAGCAGCCGCATCTGGATGCGCCGCTGCGTGGTTTCAACCGGCTGATACAGGATCACCAGATGCCAGTTGGAATGAAAGGCCGTCATAGTCATCCACAGCAGCCGCTGGAAGATCTCCTGCGTAGGGATGTCCAGCCATTCGGCCTGATCGTAATGCGCCGGGCTGATGACCTGATCGGCTTCGTGCTGAAAGACCACCACATTCTGATCGACAATCGTCCAGAGATCTTCCAGCGCTGCGGCCAGTGTGGACCGCTCCTCGACCGTTTCGCGGTGGTATCCCCACAAAAGCGATGCCGTCCAGCTCAGGCGGCGGTCACGCGGGATGACGCGAATAGTGAGCTGCGCGTCCGCACTGTGATGCTGGCTCATATAACCGACGGTCGAGTGCCACGCCAGCAGCCCGGTGGGGGGACGTGTCCGCAGGGCGGGCAGGCGGTGATGAACCCGCATCGGCGAATCAATACCCGCCGCGATGGACTCGGTCGGCTGGGTCGGCTGGTCGGATGATGAGATGTCAGAGGGCGGCATTGCGATGCAGACTCCATCCAAGAAAGCGATCAATATAGTATTGCACCAGCGGTGCACCGACGCCAAATGTGACGCCGTCGAAGCCATGACGCGACCACGGTAAACGCAGCAGGGCGGCAGGCACGCGCTGATAACGCAGGCGGTTGAGCAGCAGTTCCGCATGGACCGGCCCGACGACATCATCACGGTAGCCGTGAATCAGCAGCGTGGGTGGTAAATCCGGGCGTTCGGCAAAATCCAGCGGACTGGCATCGGCATAGGCATCCGGGACTTCATCACTGGTGCCGCCGACCAGCGCAACGACACGCGCATCGTGTTCGTGCAGCATCAGCCGCAGATTGGTTGGCGCGTAAATGGCGATCACACCAGAGACAGCGGTGTCGGCATCCTGGCCGGTGGCGCGATACGCCGCCTGCAAAGCCAGATGTCCGCCTGCGGAACGGCCAAGCAGCGCCAGTTGATCCGGGTTGATGCGGTATTCGTCCGCGTGGGCGCGTATCCAGCGGATGGCAGTGCGTACATCCTCAAGCTGTGCCGGCCACGGTGCTTCACTGGTGTAGCGGTACTGGGCATCGAAGACCACCATACCCTGCGCCGCCAGTGCCCGGTGATGAGCGCTGAAGTAGACGCCTTTATCACCACTGCGCCAGCCGCCGCCGTGCAGTACCAGTACCGCCGGATAGCGATCTCCAACCGCTGGCGCGACGGTCGGCCTGTAGACATCGAGTTTCAGCGGGCGTGTGTGATATTCGGCAAACACGACATCATGGGTGACGGTCACAGGTGCACTGATATGCAGTCCGTGAGCGGGGAAACGCTGCTGTGCGGTACGCCGCAGGACTTCCAGCGGCATTCGCTGTTCATAATCCGCGCCGAAGCCGCCCGTCATGGCAGACTCCAGCCCGTTGATCGTTTTGCGGATCTCCAGCAGCGGCAGGGCAGACAGCCCGACGCCAAGTGCGCCAAAGGCCCATCCGAGTGGTGCGCGGCGTGTCATGCTGGCGGCGGTGACGGCTGTCCCGACGGTGGCTGGAACCCATGCCGCCTCATTCAGCACAATCTGCGGGATGGTGGTCGCATCCAGCGTGCGCCATGAGATCAGCAGGCCTGTCGCCGCTGTCAGCATCCCTAACCCGCCAAGCACCTTCTGAATCACAGAGACCTCTGACCGTTCATTAACGCTTCATTAGCCTGATTATAACATTTGTGTTTGAAGTGGGGTAATTTTGTGGCATATTTTGAGTGTATAGAAATATTAACAAAGGGCTTTAC
>JAEZAF010000130.1 GCA_023430545.1 Chloroflexota bacterium | reverse complement strand
GGCGCAGATCGACCGCTGTGTAAATGTTTCGCTCGCGGCGGGTAGAAAGCGCAATCCGCGCGACAGCACGCGCCAGCACATCGACCGGCATCGGCGCGACCCTACGCAGTCCCATCCACGACAACGGCGGGATGTGCCCAAGCGCACTCATCAGCGTAAAAAACAGAGGGCGCGGTGTTTCGCGTGCATAGACCAGCGGCGCACGGATCAGGCTGGCGCTCATCCCCACACGGCGCACATATTCCTCGGTGTCGCGTTTGGCGCTGATGTACTGGCGCGGAATCCAGAAGGCAGGCGCGACACCAAGCAGCACGACATGCGGCACACCGTCACTGATGCACATGTTGATCACATTCCGGGCAGAGACAAAGTTCAGGCGGTTATAGGACAGGCCGTGCGTGGGATCGTCGATCAGGCTGCCGACGGTGTTGATGACGCAGCCGTGACCGCGCGCGCGTCCGCGCAGGCTGGCCGGGTCCCAGACATCCGCCGAGATCCAGCGCACATGTGGGGCCAGTGCTCCCAGCCGACCTTCAGAGCCGGGACGGATAATCAGCGTGACTTCTGCGCCTTCTGCCAGCAGTGCGGTCGCGATCTGGTGTCCCACAAAAGTATCGCCACCGGTCACGAGGACGCGGCGGCTGTTTGTCGTCAGAAAATTGGCTGTAATCACCATGGGTTACGCTAAAACTTCGCCTTTGGGCGTGGTTGACGGACGATGACCGGCAGGTGCGCTGGCCCTAGTACGGGCCGAAGACGTCGCCGTCATCGAGGAGAATAAAGACCTGCCCGACGGTGACATCGAGCAGCAGTGAGCCGCCGTCGAAACGCTGGATGTTCAGGTCCGCGGTCTGTTCTGGCGTGGTGGCATATCCCAGCGCCTGATTGACTTCGGCATAACTGGACCATACCGCGCCAAATGTATCCGCCGGAACGCGCAGACCGGCAGGCGGGTTCAGACCGATGCCCTGCAGCGGTGGCAGCGGCAGCACCTGATTATAATACCAGTAACGGCCTGTGCCGATACTCCCGGGCTGCACCGCCCAGACCTCATTGGTATCCAGCCGACGGTACATCACACCGCGCTCGAAGACCTGTACATTCCCGGCAAAGCCGAATCGTTCCTGTAACGGACATCCGACACGACGAGCGACTGACGGATTGCTCTCCCAGCCGCGCCCGAAGGCGGGATCAAAGGGCAGGGAACAGGTCCCCTGAACAGAGGTGGGTGTCGCCTGCAGGCCCGGATTCTGCTCAATCCCGGCGAGGCTGATTTGTCCGCTGGTGTTGGAGGCGGGTGTCCCCAGAAAGATGCCGACATACGGTGTGGTGGTTGGGGTGCTGGTCGCGGGTTCAGCGGACGGCGTCACCGGGATGGCGCGGCGCGTGGCTTCAAGCTCGGCGGCGTCCGGTGTTGGCGGCAGATTGACGGTCACCAGGACGCGGACGGCCACTGCCGCCCCCTGATTTTCAGTGTTTACCGTCTCGGTCGGGGATTGAGGTGTGCAGGCGGCAATCAGCAGTGCCAGCAGCACGCCAGCAGTGAGGGTAAAAAAACGGGCCATACGTCTGATCACGTTATGTTTAATCGCGCTGGGCTGTAACAGTCAGCGTCTGGCCGATTCGCAGCAGACAGCCGCTGTCATCGAGTACGCTGAACTCGCGCACGCCGTAATCGGTGTCCCGGATCGCGCCGTTGGGGTGAATCACGCCCTGCGCCTGATATTCGCTGAACAGCGCATCGGCGTCATCGATGTAAAGATAGCATCCGGCGCTCTGCGGGATTTTCGGGTCTTCGCATTTCCAGAAGTGAAGCGCGATATTGTCACGGACGACGATCAGGTAATCGGCGAAGCGCGAGCGCGTGCTGAAGCCGAGCTTCTGTTCATAAAACTGGCTCGTGCGATCGAGATCGGTGGATGGCAGGCTCGGAGCCACGTTTAAAATCGTCGGCATGGGTTTTCGGCCTCGCTGATCGTCGGACAATATCGGTCTGGCAACGGGGCGATTATAGCACACCATCATCAGGGGCTGTCCACAACTCTCCGGCAGGTGAGGAAGCTCACCCATACAGCAGACGTATATCCTCCCACATCTCTCCACATTGAGACACTTCTCAAGGCCAGCTATACTAGGCGCTATGTCGCAGAGGTTTTGTTTACAGGATTGTGAAACGGAGTAGGTGGTCTCATGGCATATCTGAACGCGAATGAACGGCTGGCGCTGCTGGAAGATCTGCGCAAGATGAACTTTAATCAGGCGAAATGGAAGCTGCTGCACATGGACCCGCAGGGGCGGCTGGCGTTTATCCGCAATAATCAGGAAGTGGGGCGCTGGATGACGCGCTTCGATCTGAGCGGATTGGGGACACGTGTCACACTGGTGGAGCGCCGCAAGGATATTGATCGCAATGCGGGCCGTCAGAAGGTGGAATACGAAATGGACGAGGTGATTGTCGAGGCGCTGCCGGAAAATCGCACGTAGCAGGTCAGATCGAAGCGGAAGGCGCGGTCGCGGGTTATTTCCCACGGACGGCAGCGGCCAAAACAGACGCGGCTGTGCATCACGATTTTGATTCGGCGGATTCTCAACGGTAAGGGATGACTTTCATGCTTCGAACACTTCCTCTGACACGCGGCGATGAGTCACGCGCTGCACTGATCACACGGTTGGCGGCGATTGCCCTGTTTACAGCACTGACGGCGGTCGGGGCGCGGGTGACGGTCGAAATCGGGCCGGTGCCGCTGACGCTTCAGACGCTGGCGGTATTTCTGGCTGGGATGGTCCTCGGCGCACGCGATGGCGTATGGTCGCAGGTGCTGTATGTCGGGCTGGTGGCGCTCAATCTGCCACTGGATGCACGCGGGGCTGGCAGTGCGGTTTTCATGGGGCCGACATGGGGCTACATGGTCGGGTTTATCCCGTGTGCCTATGCTGCGGGTCTGCTGGTGGAACGCGCCGGAGATCGGGTCTGGCAGCGGGTGGCCGCCGGTCTGATCGGCTCGGTATTTGTGTTCGGTCTGGGCTTTGTCGTGCTGAAGTTCTCACTGGGGCTGGACTGGGGCGCGGCGTTTATGTCAGGCGTGGTCGAGTTTATGCCGGAGAATTTCGCCAAGGCGATGATCGCCGGTGGCCTGACCGAAGGCGCACGGGCGGCGCTGCTGCGAGTGCTCAATCCGCAGGTATAAGGTTTGTGAAATAACGGTGTGACAAAAAAAGGGGCGCAATATTATTGCGCCCTTATACGTTCAACAGGTATTCAACCCCCGCGTTTTTGCCTACGTACGCCGACGTACGCTGATCTCGCCGTCATCGTCAATCACATAGTCAATACCATAAGGATCATCGTAGGCGTCTTCATCATCGCTGAGGCGGCGTTTGGCTTTCTGGTCTCTGACGTACTCATTCTGAATCGGCACACGGACATAACGCACGGGAATGGGCTGTGCCGGAAGCAGGCGGCCATTCACACCGCTGGTCGCGCCGGCCATCGCCCGCATCACGCGGCTGATGACCATGCCGGTCGGGATATTCAGCAGTGAGAGCAGCAGTTCCAGCAGAAACAGCGGCGTCAGCAGGGTGGCGAGTGTGAAAGAGGCCATGCCCAGCGGCAGCTTGAGCATCAGATAGGCGGCACTCTGCCAACTGTTCATGCTGGTCAGGTGCATGCCCATCATATTGAGCAGATCGACGCGCTGATCCTCCAGATCATCGACCGACGGTGCCTGCTCGATGCCGATCATCTTCGCTGCGAACCAGCGATCCAGTGCGGCCACACGCCGTGTGATCACCAGTGACAGCGCCAGAATCGGCAGCCCGATCCAGATCATGGTCAGGGCAAACCCCAGCGGAAACACCATCGCCAGACCGCCGAAATACATCAGGCCGATCAGCAGGTTGAGGAACATGTAAATCCAACTGCGGAATCCGTAAATCAGCGGCGAGAGTGGTTCATACGACGCTGTTGGGGCTTCGTTGGAACGACGAGAAGCCATAGAGGTATCGCTTTCGATCAAAAACGCGTTTTCGAATTTACCGGTGTCTGATATACGCAGCCACGCGGCGAAAGGTTTCACAGGCGCGGCTGCGCATCCTCATTTTATCAGCGCGGCAGTTCGTCGGCGGGAATATCTGCGTAGCGCCGGTTCTGAATGTCACGCGGCGACAGGATCGGTGGTGTCCCACCGTCGAGGCCCCAGTTCACACCCAGTGCCGGATCATCCCATGCCACGCCGCGCTCGTCGGAGCCGTCTCCGTAGTAGTTGTTGACGATATAGGTCAGCGTGCAGTCGGTGATCGCATAGAATCCGTGCGCCACACCAATCGGGATAAACAGGCCGATATTGTTCTCATCCCCCAGTTCGATCACCTGTGTAGCCCGGAAGGTCGGCGAGTTCGGGCGCAGATCAACCATCGCGGCGCGGACGGTCCCACGCGGGACATACCAGTAATCGACCTGATGGAAGTGATAATGCAGTCCACGCAGTACCCCGGCCTGACTGTCGGAGCGGTTGGACTGGAATTTATCCCAACTGACCTGTGGGAACCATTCCTTGCGGAAGGTCTCCATAAAGCGTCCGCGTTCATCGCCAAAGGCTCTGATAGCGACGGTGAGCACACCGTCAATCTGTTCGGATGGGCGTGCAGGCGAAGCATTAGGGGGAGTGCTGTCTGATGAGGACATTAGTCTGCCTTTTGTTAAGGGTAAATGATGATAATCCGCGTTATAATCGATGAAAATCGTGTAACACGCAATGTAAGACAAAAGTCATATCGCGGAAGCATGTAAGGTTTGTAATATTAACCGGTATGACAGTTTATTTTAACCACGAAAGCCATGTTGTCATGCCTAACATCGACTATTATTTTGACGACCGCGACCCCTCTATTTTACACGCGGTTCACGGCCCTACCACTACATGGAAAGATGTTTACAGCAAAATTGAACTCATTCAGAATGTGCCAAGATCAAAATTATCTGTCGTCCACGTGATTTTTCACCTACAGGACTCGGGTATCATCCATGACAGCATGGTTGGGCGTTTCTCGACCTTTGCGACGCTTTTCCAGAACAAGCGCATCGGCCTGCGGGTGTTTGTCTACAAGGGCTTCGAGATGAACATGATCCTGTCGCTCTTCCTGCGGACTTATCCGGAGTTCAAAACGCGGCTGTTTGTGACACCGACAGCAGATGCTGCCTTTACGCTTATCCAGCGCGAAAAGGGCAATTACACCATCTCCTGAAGAAGTGACGCTGTGGACGATTCCGGCTAAAATAGGCAGCAGCTTAATCCCTTTGACTTTTCATCACGAGGTGACTGATGACGACCAGACGCTATATTGGCTTAGGACTGTTATTCGCACTGATCGTACTCGGCGTTGGACTGCTGTTCGGGGCGGATATTGCGGTAGCGCTCGCATCGGTGCGGGATGCCGGTACGGGGGCGCTGGGGATTCTGGCGAATGTGATCGTCGATCCGCTGATCTGGGCGATGCTGAACCCGATTATCGCCGCGCTGATTGTCCTGTTCGCATGGCCGTTTCTGATACTGTGGGTCTTACTGCTGTTCGTGCTGGTGGTGCTTGGCTATGGCGCCGATGCCATCCGCGACATTGACGCCAACGTGTAACAAAGCCAGATCCGCCTTAAACCGATCTAACCACATGATGCATCGCGCAGTGCTGTGTCCTGTAAAGCCTGCGCGATGACTTCCCCTGCCAGTTGATGGCCGGCCTGATTCCAGTGGGTGTCATAGGCATAGTATAGTAACTCACCGCGTCCGGCGGCATCCTCGAATGCTGGCAGCAGGTCGATGAAGGCCCAGTCCGATTTGCGTTCGAGCAGGGCCTGAATCAGCGCGTGCTGACCGTACAGGCTGTCGATGAAGTCGGCTTCCTCATCTTCGCGCATTGGTTCCGGGATGATGCGAATCGCACCCGCTTCGTCCAGCACGAGCGTATTGGCCGCGCCCAGAATCCACTGACGCTCGGTCTCGTAGATGTACGGATAGTAAAGCTGTTCCTTGGTCGGGATGAAGATCAGCGCCTTGCACGCCTCTGGTGCGGATGCGGCGATACGATCCAGCGCGTCACTCAGGGTGCGCACGTTGACACTCTCCAGAAATGCACCGTGTTCTGCATCCGGCACACGCTGCCACCACCAGTAGTACCACAGAAACGCCAGATCATAGTAACGGCTGCCGATGATCACCGGCTTCGGGAAATCGTACTGGTCATGCGGCGGCAGGCGGTAAGGATCGGTCAGCGGCGGGTTGAGCCGGTCGAACAGCGCCTGCCACACGCCGCCGACGGTACTCGTATCGACTTTCGGCGGACGGACGGTATCGCCCAGATCATTGCCGGAGAAGTAGCCATACAGCACCCATTCGCGCTCTGGTGATGGGGCGAACTGCTGCGCCGCCGCCGCGACCTCTGTCGGACCGTAGGCACGATAGCCATAATTGTAGACACCTCGTCCGAGTGCCGCCGCCACCACATCGGCATACGGCATGGCGACGTTAAAGCCTTCGGTGAATGAATCGCCGAAGACGGCAATCGGATAGTCGGGATAGGTCTGGGCCGGAGCGCGGAAGCCGTCGGCATCCCAGCGGATGGTGAACTGCGCCAGCGAGGTATTATCGGCGGGTGGGCGGATGCTGTTGGGCATGGCGGCGAACAGATCACCGTCTGCCGGTTTGAAGTCGATTTGCAGTGTCTGTGATGGCGAAATGCGCTGGCTGTACTCGGTTGCCCCGAACACCAGACGGGGCATTGTCATCAGCAGCAGTGTCGCCAGCCCAAAGGCCAGCAGACAGCCGAAGATCACCAGCGCGATGGATTTGAACAGTGACTTAAGCAGAGATCCGGACGACGATTTCATCACAACAGCGATATATGGACACACACCTGCACGTATTTATACAGACACGTGATCAGTGCGCGAAGAAGCCAAAGTCAAGATAATAGCGCATCTGCCCATCGCGGACCTCTTCCCCATATGCCTTGAAGACAAACGCCAGTGCATCGTGCCGCTTGAGCTTCTTCTTGAGGGTATTCCACTGCGATTTCGAAGGCTCAGAAGCGCCTTCCGCCAGCACGAAGTAATCTGGCGAGAACCACGCCCGAAAATGGCCGTCGGGATAGGTCTCCAGCTCCACGAGCTGTGTTTCTTCGCTCACAGCGGGATTGGTCAGGACAGTCGAAAGCAGTGCCTGCACGGACTCCTGCGGACGGCGTTTGAACTGTGGAAGCGGCTTGGAAGGTGGTGTGACATCAGACATAAGATGGGCCTAGACAGGCGGCCAGGGATAGTTCGGCCCCGGTCCGGGTTTGGGAAATCGTGCGGAATTCAGCAGGCGCTCTACCCGCCGCCGGTAAGCGATCATCTCCTGCGGGGCCAGCAGTTCCTGCATCGCGCAGGTGTAGTCACTCTGCGGCTGGTCCAGTTCATTGCACAGCCGCTGGAGATCATCCAGCAGCGCCGCCGGGATCGGCTGACCGGCGAAATCCCAGATCACCGTCCGCAGTTTATGCGCCGCGTTGAAGGTCAGTCCGTGGTCAATTGCCCACAGGCGGTTGCTGGCATCCACCAGACAGTGGCCACCCTTGCGATCCGCATTGTTGATGATGCAGTCGAACAGGGACAGGTAGACCAACTGCGGCTTGAGTGCTTCATCGAATGAAAAGTAATTGTATTCCGGGTCATGCTCCACATAAAACTGGAGCGACCCTAATCCACGCGGGCCTTCCCGCAGCACGGTCGGCGGGACAAGCTGCCATCCCAGAAACTCGGATGTCAGGAAAGAGGCGCGCTCGCGCAGGCAGAGCGTCCCATCAGGGAAATCCCAGAGAGGGCGCTCTCCAATACGCGGTTTGTAGATGCACGGGATGAGCAGGTCGCCGTAGCGCACGGAGAGTAAAAATGTGTAGTTTGAACTCCACCGGATCGACCCGTGTTCGATCTCGACTTCGCCTTTTTCGATCGCCTCTAAAACACGCTCGACCGTGATGGATACCGAATCGAGAACCGGATCTTCCGCTGCGGACGATGTGTCATCAGTTGTTGTCTCATCAGCGGATGCGCCATCGACTGGCATGCTTCCAGTCGACTCGGTGTCAAGCTCTTGCTCTGGCAGGTTCTGATCATCTGTCACAGTGCTGCTGGGCCTCTGGTATTCCAAACAGGCCGACTCGGCCAAACGGACTGGAAGATTGCAGGAGCTGTATTACGTCCAGTAGTAAACCAGACGACCATTCTGCTTGGGATTCACACGGCCAGACTGTACCGTATCCAGTGCCTGCATACTCAGGGCACGCATCTGTTCACGGCTGCACCACATCCGAACCACACCGGGCGAGACGCTCTCGTCGCTCTCCAGATCAAAGGTGTCTTCGTCGATATCGTTCTCGTCGCGATCAAGCTGCGTGGGGACGAATTCCTGTGCGACCAGTACGATCAGATCGCGGTCCTCGTCATAGCCCAGTCCCATCTGAGAGACACGGAACACGGGTTCAATCGGTTCGCGCAGGTCCATGTCCATATCGACCAGATTGATTTCGGCCTCGGTTTCAGCATCATAGCGCTGGTCAAGATCATCGATCAGTTCGCGGATCGCTTCACTGAGCGCCCACGACTGTTCTTTTTCAATGACCATCGAGACGATGCGTGTTTCCTGCCCGGCCTGAAGATAAAAAACGCGCTGGCCCTTTGGCCCGATGGTTCCAATAGTGACAAAATCGACGGATGTCAATTCTATTTCGATGTTAGGCATAGCTTTCCTTGTACCTCACTACTCAGCCTGAGGTTCCTTGCTGTCGGGTAACCTTTACCGCTTTAAGATGTGCAATATCATTGATCACCCCCACATAAGGGCGGCTGTGACCGAGTGTGATGGTGCTGATCGATGCGGGGGAGACCACCAGACGCTGGAAGTTATCCAGGTGCATTCCCAGATAATGGGCGAGTGTCATCTTGATAATATCGGCATGAGAGACGACGACCACCATCTGATTGGGATGGGCCTCTACCAGACGCTCGATTTCGTTGACGGCGCGTGTCTGGGCATCCCGCAGGGCTTCTCCATTCGGAAACACCGCACGTGATGGATATTCCTGAATCACACTCCACATCTTGCGCATGCGCAGCAGCGCGATGCTCATCCCTTCCCAGTCCCCGTATTTTACCTCACCAATCGGTTCATTAGTCTGCACGGTGAGATGGGGATGGTGAACCTGAATAGCCGCCGCTGTTTCCATGGTGCGATCCAGCGGACTGGCGTAGATGTGCTGAATGGGTGAATCCGCCAGACGTGCGCCCAGCGCCTCCGCCTGGGCTTTTCCTTCATCGTTCAGATGAATATCCGGCAGACGCCCCGCCAGCTTCCCGGTTTTTACATAATCATTGACTGCGTGACGGACTAAAAGGATGGTTGTCATGCGCTCGCTTTGCGTCAGGCCAGCATAAATTTCCTTCAACCAGTATAACATTAATGTGAACCATGGGACATAACAATCACCCAGACTCTACAGAATCTAACAACGTTTTTACGTTAGATTGCGATCGGTTGGATCTCACACTGAAATGTACATGCGGTGGGGCTGAGGCGTGCTGCTACCGTTCGATCATGGCCTCTACCGCCGAGATCAGGGCATCCGCATCGGCCGGAGTCGTGTAGATCTGGAACGAGACGCGGATATACGGTCGCCCCTGCCAGACATTCACCGGCACTTCGATGCGGTATTCATCGATCAGGCGACGTTTAAATGCCTGCGGGTCGATGTCCACTGGCAGCGGAGCCAGACACATCTGCGCGAAGGCATCGGACCGCACCGGGATCACGCTGTCCGTCAGATTGCACAGCCGCTGCTGTGTCTCGACCGCCAGAGCGTGACACCTGGCACGAACCATCGGCCAGTCGTACTCGTCCATGAAGTCAATCGCGGTCGGGATCGCGATCCACGCCGCCGGGTCGCGGGTCGCCTGTTCCTGATGACGCTTCACGAAGTCTGCCTCAGTTGTATAGCCGACATCCGGCAGATGATAGCCCCAACTGATGGTCAGCGGATGAATATCGGGCTGATGTTCAGGACGGACGTATAAAAACGCCGAGCCTTTGGGGGTGCACATCCACTTATGACAGTTGCCCGTGTAAAAGTCGGCCCCCAACGTATCCAGATCGAGGTCAAGCTGGCCGGGGACGTGTGCGCCGTCGATCAGCGTCAGGATACCGCCTTCACGGGCGCGGCGGCACAGCCCCTCGACCGGAAGGATCAGGCCGGTGGCAGAGGTGACATGGCTGAGGAACAGCACCCGTGTGCGTGGTGTGACGGCGGACCAGATCCGCTCGATGATCTCCTCATCTGAAGGCAGCGGCAGGGGGATCTGGACATAGACCAGCCGTGCGCCCGCCTGATCGCAGACGAAACGCAGCGCGGCCTCACACGCGCCGTATTCGTGATTGGTTGTGATGATCTCATCACCGGGCTGGAGCCTCAGCGAACGGGCGACGGTATTCACACCGGTTGTCGCATTGGCAACACAGGCCAGATTGTCCCCATCAGTGCCGAGATACTGTCCCAGACGCTGCCGCGCTTCATTGAGCATCGTATAGGCACTTCCGGTACCTTCCCGCGCCCCCAGAAACGCGACCGGCTGGCGTTCGAGTTCCCGCTGCCAGAACTGGTACGCCTCAAACACCGGTCTGGGGCAGGCCCCAAACGAGCCGTGATTGAGAAAAATCACGTCAGGGTCAAGCAGAAACAGATCGCGAACGCCTTTTCGGGACATAGGACATATCTCACTTCAGATCGTCGGATAAAACACAAGACACCAGGGATAAAACACCTGTTGGCAGGTACAAAACACCTGTTGGCAGGTATAAAACACCTGTTGGCAACTGCAATCCAACAGTGTATGATGCTGCGCATGTCGAAAATAAGAACCGCACCATACCAATTCCTCACCCTGCTGCTGACCGTGATACTGGTGGGATGTAATCTCCAGGAATCGACCGCAGCGGAGACGCTGATTCCACCCACTACGACAAGCGTGACCGTCCTCTCGACGCCCGTGCCGACGCTGGCCCGTACCATCAACACGATTGAGGCACCGACGCAGGTCGCACAGGTCGCCACCGAAACGCCGGACGTGACCGCTGAACCGACCTGTGGACTCGATGCTTCTGTGACGACCATCCGGCATCAGGTGCAGGCCGAGTTTAACTATACGTCACGTAAGGCGGATGTCAGCCAGATCGTGCGCTATGTCAACCGCAGTGGTGAGCCGCTGAATGACATCGTCCTCAATATCGAGGCCAACCGTTACCCCGACACCTTCACTCTGACGGCACTGGCGATTGTTGGCGTGGACGGTGCAGAGCAGACGCCTCAGTTTGACCTGACCGGACGCCGGATGCGTATCGAACTGCTCGAACCACTGCGCCCGGGCTGTGTGCTGGAACTTCACCTGAGCTTTACCATTGCCGTGCCAGCCGTCGCAGATGGTGTGCTGGCGTTTCGCGGTTTCTTCGGCCATACCGGGCGGCAGGTCAATCTCGGTCACTGGCTGCCGACGGTCGCGCTGCGTGCCGGTGAGGACTGGGTGACACGTCAGCTTGTGTTCCTCGGAGAGCAGGAGGTGCTGGCGGCATCCGACTGGGATGTGACGCTCAAAGTGACCGAGGCCAGCGACGATCTGATCGTCGCCGCGCCGGGTACGGTGGAGGAACTGGGCGAGAACGAATGGCGCTATCAGTTTACCAGCGCCCGTGACTTTACCCTCAGCATGAGTGAGGAATTCAAACTCAGTACGATTGATGCGCAGAACGGCACACGGCTGGAACTCTACACACTGCCGGATGCACTGGTCAAACTGCCTGACGGCAAGGAAGTCGATGGGGCGGCACATGCGCTGAATGTTGGCATGCTGGCACTGGAATCCTACAGTGACCTGTTCGGGGATCTCGATACCGAGCGCCTGCTGATCGTTCAGGGTGATTTCCCGGATGGGATGGAGTTCTCCGGTATTGTCTTTGTCAGCACCGACTGGTTCACACGCTATACCGGTGATCCGGCCAGCTTCCTGACACTGATCACGGTGCATGAGGTTGCGCATCAGTGGTGGTACGCGCAGGTCGGTAATGATCCGGCACTGGCCCCGTGGCTGGACGAAGCGCTGGCGACTTACAGCGAATACATCTTCCTCGAAGAATACTATCCCAGCCTCAAGGACTGGTGGTGGAGCTTCCGCATCGAGAATTACGCCCCCGACGGTTTCGTAGACAGCACCGTCTACGAGTTCAACAGCATCCGGCAGTATATCAACGCCGTGTATCTGCGCGGTGTGCTGATGCTGCACCAGCTCCGGCAGGATATCGGCACCGAGGCGTTCTTTGACTGGCTGAAGCGTTACGCCACGGAAGGCAGTGGCGAAGTGGTCACGCCCAATTTCCTGTGGTCGCTGATGTCCCCGGAACAGCTCACGGCGACTGCATCCACCCGCGCTAAATTCCTGCGCCAGCCCAACGTTCCCTGATGTCAGGGCTGCGGCTGGTGTCGTGATTCGAAGTTCACCTCTGGATACTGTGATGAGGGCCCGGTCAGCAGTGCTGCCGGTTGGCCCCGAAGATGCTGATCGAAGAATGCCACCGAATAGGCATTCACAATCTCAAAGATCCGCTGACCGCTCACCGGTCCCGTCAGCCCGATCTGCGGCCAGAGCGGCGACCAGTAGGGGAAATCGGTCAGATTCAGGTGGAACATATCCGGGATCTGCAGATAATACCCATCTCCCGGCAGGCTTTCATAGACGGCGCGCATGGTACGCTGATGCAGCAGGATCTCGTGTTCTAACCATCCACCCGCCCGTTCACGCTCGAAGCGCATGGTCTCTGCATCACGTGTGATCCACATCGCAGGCTGCTGTAAGCCCTCCGCCACCACACTGGAAGACATATAGACATCCATGATGAGACAGGCCTTCAGCCGCCCATCTCTCAGACAGGCTTCGGCTGCATTGATCCCTCCGAGTGAGATCCCGAAGATCCCTGCCTGCTCCAGATCAAGCCGCCCCGTGAGGATGCCATTGGGATCGGCGTTATTGAGCATCTCCAGTTGATCGAGCGCGAAACTGACATCCGCCGCAAAATACGGGACAATGCCTTCCGGTAAAGGTTCACCAAACAGGGTTGGGGTGTCGGGCTGAGGTTCAACGCTTTGCACCACTAGCGGATGCAGTTCATCTCGTTTCAGGCCGGCCACCTGACGCCCATCGGGAAACTGTACCAGCGCCACCGCACCCGGCTGATCCAGCCCGACGACAATATAGCCGTACGAGACAAGCTCCTCGATCTGAAACGTATTGACCTGACGGAAGCCGCCTAATCCCGACAGAAAAATCAGGACCGGGTACAGCGGCTGATCGTCGGCAATCGGTGCCGAGACCGCAGCATGGGTCGTGACATATCGGAAATGCGTAAACAAAAAGGCAGGAAGCCTCGTCAGACGTGCGAGCGCAGGTGCTACTGCATCTGCATCCATGATATAGGGCGCAGGTGGCAGCCCTGAAGTATCACCTGCGGGATACCAGACCTGTGCCATCAGTTCGCGCTGATCGTCAGAATCACTGGTGAAAAGCTCCGGACGGCCTGTGCCGGTCCAGTGATAGCTCAGCGTTCCAATCGCATACGGTCCGCTGGGTTGGGGAAAGCGAAAAACAGGCAGCACCAGCGGTAAAGCCACTGAAACAAGCAGTCCCAGAATACCCAGCCCGACCCCTGCGCCTGCCACCCAGCGGCTGACCGATAATCCCTCAGGTGTCAGCCGTGACGTAAGCCAGATCAGAAACAGCATCCCTGCCAGAAGATAGGCGGGAAACATCTGCCAGCGCGCCCCTTCTGCGATCATCTGTACAACTGCGATCAGCAGGGCAGCAGGCGCTGCCAATCGAAATCCCTGAAGTGCAGCGGGAAGTGGCAGAATCAGGCTGAAAAATGCCAGCACATTGGCAGCAGACAGTACAGCTTCGATGGGTCTCACCTGACAGATCCTTTAGTGTTAAGGGATATATTTAATACGCATCTCTGTGAATTTCGTTCCGTGGATTGAGTGTGTGTACCTTACTCGATCCCCGCGCGGAGGTTCAGAAAGTAGGTGAAGTCGATGCCGCCGGGTGAGTGTCCGAACCCGGTCAGCATCTGTGCGCATTCGCTGCGGTGCTGCATCCCATGATTAACCACATGCCACAGACAGTGCCAGCGTACCCGTTCACGCACACCTTCCGGGATCACATAGCGGACAATTGTGTCCATATCGCTGTCGGTCAGGCTGTCGAGATAGGCACGCATCTCGGCTTCTTCTCTGCGCCAGGTTGCAGCAATCGAGTCGAGTGTCGGGAAGTCTTCGGTCTCGGTCAGGCGCTGTTCCAGCAGCAGATCATGCTGAATCAGATTGCGCCACATATTCTCGGAGTCGAGGATGTGAATCAGCGTCCCTTTTAGACTCCCCCACGGGAAGCCGGTTGGCTCCGTGAGCTTTTCCGGTGAAAGCTGCGCCGCCGTCCTCAGCATCAGATGATTGGCCCATTGGTTGTATTCGTACAGTAGTTTTATATCGTCTACCTGCATTATGGCCTCTGTCAGATATTTTTTTTGGTTCATAACGGTTCATTATGGACTGTGATGAGGCGGTGTCGCAAGTAGAGAATGTCTTGAATATTTCATAAATCCAGTTCAGATCCTATAGTGGTCAACGGCGGATAACGCAGGTGTTATCCCCTACCAGAAACAAACATTAATGTATGGACCGAACTGATGACCGAGAGCAAGATGTTCAGCGCCTGCTGCCTGTCGGCTGACCGCCAAACCCTCAGAGATCTGGCGTAAGCTCAGCC
>JAEZAF010000092.1 GCA_023430545.1 Chloroflexota bacterium | reverse complement strand
TCTGGCTGTATATCAAGATGATTCAGTACGCCGACCTGCGCGGTGATTTCGACGCCGGGATGCAGGCAATTGTGCGCGTGCTGAAGGGAAAAGCAGACGAGATCCGGCCAGATGACCCGACGCCGATACGCGGCAAGGTGACCGGATACGGTGTCATCCGCGAAAACCTGCCCTACCTGACCAGTGTGCCGCTGACCGGGCGTGATACGGACCTTGCGGCGATTCATGGAAAGCTCGGCCAGCATGTGACGCAGATCACGGCGGTTGGCGGGACCGGCAAGAGCCGTGTGGCGGCGGAGATCGCACTGAGTCACCCGACCGGCGCGGTGTGGCACCGGTGTTCCGGGACCTCACAGGCCGGGGATGTGATCGAACTGCTGCGGCGGCATGTGGGACTGCCGAAAGAAGCACAGCCGGATGATGTCTTTGCACAGCTTGAACGGACAGCCGCCCCGCTGATCGTGATCGATAATGCGGAGGATGTGCCGGATACGGAACCGGCGCGGCGCGAAGCGTATGTGAAGCTGATGAGCAGGCTGACCAGCAGTGGTCCGGTGCTGCTGACATCCCGAGTCGTCTGGCATCAGATGAGACCGCGGGTGGAACATGCCCTCGAACCACTGGAAGATATTGAAACCGCGGCCAAAATTGCGACCGAGTTCGCTGAAGCCGAAAACGTGACACTGGATGACGCGGCGGCGCTGGCGACCGCTGCCCTGAAACACCCACGCCTGATCGAATTCGCTGTGCGGCAGCTTCACGAGCGCAGCCTGAAGCAGGTCCTGAGGCAGTTACGCGAACTGAAGCATGAAGAGGTTGAAGAAGCGCTGACCGAGATGATCCACAAGACGGTGGCGCAGATGTGCGAACAGGCAAAGCATGGCGCAGCAGCAGAGGCACTGCTCAAACGGTTGACGGTCTTCAGGGGAAGTTTCAGCCCTGAGGCTGCATTTGAAATTGTATATCCTAAACCAAAATACAGGCTAAACGCCTTCGTGGCTTTCTTAAAAACTGGCAAAAAGCGTACTGAGAATATAGGAGAGTTCGATGAGGCTCTAGCAACTCTACTACGCTGGAGACTCGTCCGGCGGGATCGAATAACGAACTGCTACCGGGTAGACGATGCAGTGATCAGCGCGATGCCTGCAGACAAAGCCGCATTTCAGCAGCATTTTGAATATTATTTCGGGTTGCATGGGAATTATGATCTGAATACGGACCATAAACGTCATCCACAGATTGAAGCGGACTGGCAGAATATCCGTATGGCACTGGCATGGGGATTGAATCAGGAAGATCATAACATTGTCGAAGCCGCTGTTAAATTCGTAATCGCGCTGGATTATACAATGACATTTCGTGTGTCTCATACCGAACGGCAGGATTGGCTGGAACGAGCACGGGCAGGAGCGGTGAAAATTGGTAACCGGTTGTGGGAAGCACAGACGCTGCATTATCTGGGTGAAGTAGCAAGACTTCAGGCGAACTATGCCCGAGCAATCGACTATTACCAGCAAGCGCGGCAGGTCTACAGCGAAGTGGATGACACCACTGGTCAGGCGAATGTACTGCATAGTCAGGGAGAGCTAGTCCGACAGCAGAATGATATCCCTGCTACCCTTGAGTGCCTGAAGCAGGCGCTGCAGGGTTACCGCGAAATCGGCAATCGGTTAGGACAGGCGAATGTGCTGGACAGTCTAGGAGATGTGGCACGAATGCAGAACGAGTATGCCCAAGCCCTCGACTACTACCAGCAGGCGCAGCAGGCCTACACCGAAATCGGTAACCACCTCGGACAGGCGAATACATTGCAAAATCTAGGGGATGTGGCACGAATGCAATATGACATCCCGGCTGCCCGTGAGTACTACCAGCAAGCGCTACAGGGGTATCACAACGTCGGTCCTCACTATAAGCCAGCGAACGTGCTCCAAAAGCTGGGGAATATGGCTTATAAACAGGATGACTATCCCAATGCTCTTGAATATCTAAAACAGGCACTGTCGATTTACCATGAGATTGGGAATCGGCTGGGACAGGCGAATGTGCTGCAAAAGATGGGAGAGGTGACTCAAAGGCAGAATGATATCCCCTCTGCCCTTGAATATCTAAGGCAGGCACAGCAGCTTTATCGCGAGATCAGCAACCAGATTGGACAGGCGAATGTACTGCAAAAGATGGGAGAGGTGGCCCAACTACAGGCTGATTATCTCACTGCCATCGATTACTACCATCAGGCACAGGAGGTCTATCGTGAGATTGGCAACCAGTTCGGACTAGGCAATATCCTGTACAAACTAGGGGGGGTGGCTGCTGCACAGGATGATACTGACACTGCCCTTGAGTATCTAAAACAGGCGCTGCAGGCCTATGAAGAGATCGGCAACCAGTTCAGACAGGCCGATGTACTGCAAAGTCTAGGATATTTATTATTAACACAGGCTGACTATCCCACTGCCCTCAACTACCTGAAACAGGCGCAGCAGCTCTATCGCAAGGTTGGCTCGCGTGCCGGACAGGCCAATGTACTGAAAAGTCTGGGGGATGCGGCCCATATGCAAGCTAACTATCCTACTGCCCTTGACTACTACCATAAGGCACAGGAGGCCTATCATGAGATTGGGAACCAGCTCGGACAGGCTAATGTGTTAAAAAGTCTGGGCGACATGGTTTACATACAATCTGACTATTCCAGTGCGCTCGAGTATCTGAAACAGGCGGAGCATGTCTATCACAAGATTGGCTCGCGCCTCGGGCAGGCTCGTGCTCTGCAAAGCCTTGGAGAGGTGACTGATAAACAGGATGACATCTCGGCTGCCATCGAGTATTACCAGCAAGCACAACAGGTTTACAGTCAGAGTGACAGCCCTTACGGTCGGGCTAATGTGCTGCAAAGTTCGGGAGATATCGCTCGAATGCAAGAAGAGTATGATGCAGCACGGATCTATTACAGACAGGCAATAGAACTAGCGGAATCAATACCGGATTTGTCAACGCAACTCAATGCATGGCGTGGACTGGCGCGGGCTGAACAACAGGCGGGGAGTCTGGATGCCGCGTGTGAGGCATACCGAAAATGTCTGGCGCTGGCGGATGCGAGTCCTGTCTTTCGTGATCATCCGGTGGTTGCAGAATGGCGGCAGGAGTATGCCGAACTCGGTTGCAGTGATGCAGAGGACGGCGAAAGCTCATGACCGCTGAGGACCGCATCCGCTGGGATGCCATCTACCGCGCCGACGAATCGAGGCCGTATCCTGCGCCGGACCCGCTGCTGTTCGAGTCCGTGCCGGAGCCGGACCACGATCAGGCACGGGCGCTGGATTTCGCCGGGGGTGTCGGTCAGAATGGGCTGTGGCTGGCGGAACGCGGGTACACGGTCGATATTGTCGATGTCAGCCGTGTGGCGCTGAATCGCGCACGAAAGGAGATGGCGGCCCGCAATCTGCGGCAGGTGAATCTGCTGCAAATGGATGTCGATGTGCTGATTGATGATCTTCATCTGCGGACAGGGGAAGCGGGGCGGACAGGGCAGGCCCTGTCTGAATATGATGTGGTGGTGGTGTTCCGCTATCTGAAGCGGGCGATGTTCCCGGTGCTGCGCGATCTGGTCAAACCGGGCGGACGGGTGGTGTACGAAACCTTCAACCGGCGCTATCTGCAAATTGTGCCGCAGTTCAACGTCGAATTTCTGCTAGGGGATGGTGAACTTCCGGTGGCCTTCCCCGGCTGGCAGGTGCTGCACCACTCCGAAGATGATCACCGGACGCAGTTTGTGGCGGTGAAAGCGGGCGAGGACTCCACTGACAAATCATTGTCGGATGATAAAGAACCTCAATTCTAACTTTTGTAACATCCCCCCTATAATTGAAATATACCGTAACGCACTACAACGCCCGCACTGACGTTATAAGGACAACAAGCGCATGCCATTCACCATCTGGTGGGACACTGAAGAAAATCCGGGACTCTGTATTGATGTCACCGGCCAGTATGACTGGAATGAGATCTGGGAAATCATGTATCAGCTCAACGAGATGATTGATACCGTCGATCATGTGGTGGGGCTGTTCTTCGTCAATGGCGAGCATATGGTCCGCAATATGCCCCCCGGACTGATGACGCAGACAAAATCCATGAGCAAGCTGACTCACCCGCGTGCCGGTGCGGCGTTCTTCATCAATCCCAGACCGTCGATGCTGGACAAGATGTGGAATCAGCTTATCGTCAATCTGCTGCCACCGTCGAAGCAGTTCTACATCGTGAAGACGCTGGAAGAAGCGCGTGAGATGTCCGCAGAACACATACGCCGTCGTGGTGCACAGAACTCCGGCAGCTAGACGACTACCTGAAAACGGGAATTCCGGCAACGTGGTCAGGCGGGGTTGAAGCGCACCGTCAGGACCAGCAACCACGATAAAATTTTCTGATAAACTCCAGCGGCTCCGCATCAACACTGGCATCACCATCACCTGCGATGCCGGGACACACTCCGGCATCTTCCTTTCCTTCTAGTTCCTCTGTTGCACCTGTAGGATCTTTCCTCTTATCAGCTCGGTGTCATAACTGTGAATAACCACCTCTGCTGCCGCAGTCCACACGTCGCATTTATCTGATTCCATGATTCAGCGAACATAGATCAGTCAGATCATGTAAACATCCACCTTAATGATCAGTATTGTAACAATGCTTTATAATACAAATAATTGTAAGCCACTACGCACTGCGATTTCGGACCGCTGGCCGCGGTCACACAGTCAGAAAACACGTCACGGGGTCACGTTATGCCTTTTTCCATTGAATGGGACACGGAGGAAAAGCTCGGTATCCGCATTGTAACGTCCGGCGATTACACATGGGATGATATCTGGGCAATGCATCAGCAGGTACGGAGTATGATCGATTCAGTCGATCATCGGGTTGCGCTGTACTTTCTCAACGGTGAGTATGTGAGCCGCAACATCCCTGCCGGGTTGATTACCCAGGGGCGGCGGCTGTATATGGATCGTCACCCGCGCAACCATGTCACCTGCTATATCAATCCGAAGCCGTCGATGGTGACCCGGATGTGGTATCAGTTGATGGAGAAGACCATCCCCCACGAGATGAGCTACTTCCGGCTGGTTACCTCTCTGGAGGCTGCGCGCAAGCTCGCATCGGAAGTCGCCGCACAGCAGTCAGAACAGCAGGTGAAGGTGACGGGAAGCTGAAGATGATGCCAGATAACAGAAGCAATCAAATCGAGTGAAGGCGAATGGCAATATGACACCGCTGATTTACTCTCTAGCGTGGGATACCGAAGAAAAGCTTGGGATCTGTGTGCATATTGAGGGCAAGCCTGAATGGAGCGATGCCCGAGCCATTCAGACAGAGATCAATGGTATGATCGACACGGTCGAGCATCGGGTGGCGGTCTACTTCACCAATGGCGAAGAGGTCACACGGAATATGCCAGACGGTATGCTGACGAATATCGCTTCCGTCATGAAACTCCAGCATCCCCGCATGCTGTGCTTTTTCCTGATTAACCCAAATCCATCGATGATGTTCCACACGTGGAATCAACTGGCGAAGACCGCTATTCCGAAGTCAAAACAGCGCTTTTTTATTGTGCCGTCGCTGGCCGCTGCACGCCAGCAAGCCGCCGAAATATCCGAATTTCAGCGCGGCAAGCAATTGCGGCAGCCAGATGAAGGACGTTTATAAGGCCAGCTTACCCAAGCCGTCACCTGATCACAGGCGGTTGATCGTCAGCATCGAACCTACACAGGAGAAAAAACCCGCGCCATGCCTGTCACTGTAAACTGGGATACTGAAGAAAAACATGCTATCCGCCTCGACATCACCGGCAAATGGACATGGGATGAAATGTGGACGGCGCTCGATGCGATTCATACTCTGCTGGAAGAGGTCAATTACACCGTCTCGATTGTCATCCCCAACTGCGATGTGATCGTCACGACAGTGCCATCCGGTGTACTGACACAGATTGGCGCATTCAACCGGCGTCGGCATCCGCGTTCCGGCACGATGCTGCTGATCGATGAACGGGATACCAAAGCCAATCAGCTCTGGTACCGCATGATCGGCTCCGTCTATCCTCATTTCTATAATCTGTTCCGATTTGTCAGCTCGACAGAGCAGGCAAGGCAGGCTGCCCGCGAGGAATACGAGAAACAGGTGCGCCAGGGCTAGTTATCAGCGCAGGCTGAAGAAATCCGGCCCATATATGAGACACGCCTTATAGAATGGCAGAGGAGACAATCTCAAGGATCCGGATTGTAATCTCTCGTTACAATAAAGCAATTGAGATGGAGTTTCCAAGCAAATGCCAGTCGATGTGATATGGGATAGTGAAGACCGATCTGTCCTGCGGTATGTGATCGTCGCGCCGTGGACGTGGAATGAATTCTGGACAGCCTTCAGCATCGGTAATCAGTTGATTGATGCTGTCGATTACCGCGTCGATCATATTGTGGAAGCGGATCTGGCGCTGCGGAGTGCCCCACCAGGCATGTTTCTGCAACTGCGCAATATTTACCGCAATCTGCATCCACGACGTGGAAGCACCGCCCTGATTGCGACAAGGCAGTCTGCCGCACGTACGATCTGGTTTCGGATGGCATTGGCCGTTTATCCATCGGCACGGAAAGAATTCATCTTTACTGACAGCCTTGAAGATGCCCGTTATCAGTTAGCCAGGCGGCGAGAAATCAGTACGCCGCGTGCCTCGTAAGATCTCCGAAGTTAGCAGGATGAAATTGTAATGCCCGTAACAGCCAGTTGGGATACCGACGAAAAGTTTGCCATCCGCCTCGATGTGTCTGCCCCGTGGACATGGGACGAACTGCGGCAGACGCTTGCAGAAGTGCGCGCGAAAATCGATGAGGTAGATTATCGAGTACCCATCATTCTGCCGGACGCTGAAGCGGTTGCACGAAGCGCTCAGCCCGGTGTACTGACACAACTCAGCGCCCTGAACCGTTATCCGCATCCCCGTTCGGGGCCGAACATCGTCGTGCAGCCGAAGACTGCCAAAACCAGCGCCTTCTGGTTCCGGATGCTCGATACGGTGTATCCCCGCGTCATGGAGCGCTACCGTTTCACCGAGACGATTGAACATGCGCGGCATCTGGCAAGGGAACGCTATCACCAGCAGATGCAGCAGATGCAGTAAAAACCAGCAACACTCAACAAAAAATGCCGGACTGAGATTCGCACTCAGCCCGGCATTTTATTTTCTTCACACTCTGATGCACACAATCGGCCTGCGCCGCCTGACCCGCTTACTCTTCGGACTTCGCCCGACCACGTTTTGGTACACTGGAGCGCGGCTTGACTTCTGCCCCCAGTTCCGCCCCCAGAGACAGCAGAGGATCATCCGGCGGGATGACATTTTCGGCGGCCTGATCGAAGCTGCTGACCAACTGTACGGACACCCGCAGCTTGACGTTATGAATGTCGTACAGGGCGCGGGCGATCACATTGAGTTTCTCGCGCTGTCCGCTCAGCCGCTCATAATACAGATCGTTATCGGTGGCGATCACCAGCAGGTTGCCATCCACGCGCATCACGCGAAAACGTTCGACCACGCTCGGCGCACTGGTGCTGTAACGGCTGAGCGCACGCAGCATATCATTCCAGCGTTCGGCGATCACCGAGGGCGAAATCATGGGGGCGCTTCCGGCGGGGGTGGCTTCGACTTCCTCAAGCTCGACCGAGGCTGGCTTTTCGGTAGGGCGGGCCTGCGCCGTGGGTGCTGATCCAGCGGATGACCCGACGGCCTGCATCGGCGCGGCGTATTCGGCCTCTGCTGGCGCACGCATGCTTTCCAGAAACGCGAGTTCCAGCGGAAGCTGCGGCTGCCACCCGCCTTTGGTATCGCTGACGGCCTCAGTAAAACTGCGGATGGTACGCAGCAGTACGCCACGCGGGATACGCGCTGCCTGCTGTTCATACATGGCACGCTCATCGGCAGACGCCTCAATCAGATCGGCGCTGGCGGTCTGAGTCAGCAGTACCGCCCGCAGATGTTCGACGATCTGCTGTGATAACTGCTTGGGATCGCTGCCGTTGTCAATCGCTTCATTGAGGACATGCAGACCGCGTGCGATATTCTGCGCGGCCAGCGCCTCGACCAGTTCACGCACAGCATGGGTATTGGCAGTGCCCAGAATGCGCTGTGCGACTTCCAGCGTGATGTGCTCCGCCGGATCCGAGACGATCTGATCCAGCAGGCTGATGCTGTCGCGCATGATACCGGTCCCCTGACGGGCGATCAGCTCCAGCGCCTCGCGGTCGATGTTCAGCCCTTCCTCACGGGTGATCAGTTCCAGCCGGTCAGCCACTTCGGTCATGGTGAAGCGGCGGAACTCGAACTGAAGGCAGCGGCTCTTGATGGTCGGTGGGACTTTGTCGATCTCGGTGGTCGCCAGCACGAACACGGCATGATCCGGCGGCTCTTCCAGCGTCTTGAGTAAGGCGTCAAAGGCACTGCCGGAGAAGCGATGGACTTCGTCGATGATATAGACCTTGTAGCGCCCTTCCCCCGGAGCGAAGGCGATCTTGTCGCGCAGGTCGCGCACATCATCGACACCGGTATGGGTGGCCGCGTCGATCTCGATCAGATCCAGATAGCGGCCCTCATTGACGGCGATGCAGGCCGAACACTGGTTGCAGGGCCGGTCATCGACATTTTCCGCCTTGCAGTTGACGGCCTTCGCCAGCAGACGGGCGGTGGTGGTCTTGCCGGTGCCACGCGGTCCGCAGAACAGATAGGCATGGCGGATGCGTCCGGTCTTGAGCGAGTTACGCAGCGTCTGGACGATGTGTTCCTGGCCGACCATCTCATCGAATGCGCCTGGTCGCCACTTTAAATAGAGTGCTTGTTCCGGCACGGTGA
>JAEZAF010000028.1 GCA_023430545.1 Chloroflexota bacterium | reverse complement strand
GAACCCCCACCTAAATCCTCCCCCGTTGACGGGTGAGGACTTTACTTCTTCCGCGACCTGTTTTTCTCCCTTTCCCTCGGAGCGAACGACGGATGCTCTTCCCGTCGGTAGCGAGTGGGGGAAAGGGCGGGGATAGGGGGGCTTTTCCGCCGTGAGTCCCTTACCTTAATGCCTATGCGCAGAAGCGTGTCCCTACAGTGTGCGGTGGGATTGTCAGTCAGGGGATAGCGATTGCCGTGCAGGGGTTGTCCGTTATGGGGCGTGGTGATTGTCGCGCAGGTGACAGGGAGTGTTGGGTGAGTCAGGTAACTGCGGGGTTGGGAATAGCGATAGAATAGTCAGATGAGGGGTGGAAATTTACCGTAAGTGAAAAAAGTTTTTGAAAAATACAGGAAATAGAATGGATCGTCGAACATTTCTTAAACAGGCGCTGGCCGCTGGTGGGCTGATGCCATTTGTGCCGCTGATCGACCGCCTGCCGCAGGAACGACATACGCCGGTGCGTGCCGCCATGATGAACGATGGGCTGGTTGTCAGTTGGGGGGCGCAGGGACGACAGGCGGCGGAGCGCATGGGCAGTTGGCTGGGTGTCGAAATCGAATGGTTTGACGGCAACCTTGACCTCAACCAGCAGCGTGCGAATATGGCCGAAATCGCCAGCCGTGACTGGGACTTTGTCGCTGTGCAGCCGGGCAGCATCGGCACACTGGTAGAATCGACTGAGATCCTCACCAGTCGTGGGATACCGGTGGTCGATATGGACACGCTGATCGCGCCGTTTCCCCTGCTTCAGGAAATCGGAATCCTGACCTTTATCACGCCGGATAATGTCATGATGGCGGAAAGCGTGGTTCAGGCACTGGTCGATGCGATGGGCGGGAAGGGCAAAATCGCGCATACGTGGGGCCGACAGGGACATACCGGCGCACAGGGACGAGCGCAGGGCTTCTATAACGTGATCCGGCGCTATCCGGAGATCGAGGTGGTGGATGACCAGCCGGGGGACTGGAACGTCGAAATGACGACTGACATCTGGAATACGCTGCTTAACCGTCACCCTGACCTTAAGGCCGGTTTCCTGCACAATGACGATATGGCACTGGCGGCGCGTCAGGTGGTGGAGCGCTATGGGATGCAGGATCAGGTGGTGCTGGGCGGGGTGGATGCGATGGTCCCGGCGATACAGGGTGTCAGCGAAGGGCGTCTGCTGGCGACGGCACGCAACTCGTCACCGCGTGTGCATGGATGGGCAGTGCTGGCGGGCTATTATGCATCGGTGATGGGGCTGGAGCAGGCACGACAGGACATCCCGCCGATGATCGTGGTCGATGGCCCTTTGATCACGCTGGATGTGGAGCGTGATCCCGAACTGGCAAATGAACCGTGGAAGATCCGTGGCTATGGGCGTAATAACCTTGCTTCGTACATCTGGGCGCAGGAACAGCTTGTTTTCTAGCCGATTGTTTTCCAGCCGGACGCTGGGTCCGCATCTGCCGCCGCGCTATCTGCGGGTGATGCTGCTGATCCTGATCATGACCGTGCTGGCGGCAGTGCTGATACTGGCGGCTTATGCGGCGGGATCGTTTCGGCCTTTCGAACAGTCCTATGACCGGATCGACACGATCAGCCGGGCGGTGCATGAGATCACGGTCGGGCGGTGGCGCGTCGAACGCTATACGGCCTCACAGGATGATGCTCACTATCCCGCTGCTGAGACGGCGGTGCTGGCGATACAGGACGCCATTGCACAGATTACACCGCTGGGTGACGATTACGCGGCAGACTTTGCGGCAGATTATGCGGCGTTGAGTGAACTGGAAGCGACCGGCACGGTTTACCTGAACACGCTGCGCAGTTATCACCGTGTGGCTGCTGCCTCTGACGCAGGGGATACCGTGAGTCTGCTGTACGATCAGCTTCAGACGACGGCGGACACGCTCGATTTGCAGGCGAATGCGCTGCTGACCAGCACGACGCTGACGAGTCGTCAGATCGTGCCGACGCTGACTTCACAGCTTGTCACGCTGACGGTGCTGCTCGTGATCGCGCTGGTGGTGGTGTCTGTGATGACAGCGGTCTGGGCGGCGGCGGTGAGCCAGCGAAATATCGACGGGCTGCACCGCATCCGTGACGCCGCACAGCAGATCACCGTTGGCAGGTTCGACACGCAGATCGCGATTTCGCCGGACGATGACCACGAGATCACGGCGGTGGCGGCGGCATTCAATCAGATGGCGGAGATGCTGAACCGCACGCAGCAGTCTGAGACCGAAGCCACCGAACAGCACCGGCTGGAAATGCTCAAGGTGGCGCGGAAGGAACGCACGACCGCCGTCCATGAAGAACGCCAGCGCATCGCCCGTGAGCTGCACGACAGCGTCAAACAGCAGCTTTTCAGCATCACGCTTTCGGCGGGGGCGGGCATCAATCTGCTGGAGAATGAGCCAGCGCTGGCCCGGACGCATCTCGAACATATCCGGCAGGCAGGGCACTCCGCACAGACAGAGATGACAGCGCTGCTTCAGGAACTGGTGTCGATGCCCTTACAGGACAAGCGGCTGGACGATGCGCTGTTCGAATATCTGGACCGGTTGTGCGAGACGCATGATCTGCGGCTTTTATGGCGCACCGATGGGACGAATACGCTCACGATCGAGCAGGAACACGCGCTGTTCCGTGCGGTGCAGGAAGCAGTCTCGAATGTGATTCGTCACAGCGGCGCAACGGTGCTGCGGGTGTCGATTCGATTTGGGTTGCTGACCCATGTTATTGTAGAGGATAATGGAATTGGCTTTGATCCGAAGGCGGTGCCGCCGACATCCAACGGGCTGGTGATGATGCAGATGCGTCTGAACCACGTCGGCGGGAAATGCGAAATACAGTCTGAAGCAAAGACGGGAACACGTCTCTCCATCCGGTTAGATTTAAGAAAAAGATAGACTTATTATGAACCCTTTATCCGAAAACCCAATTCGAGTCCTGATTGTGGACGATCATGGGATGGTCCGGTTTGGCCTGCGCGGTTATATCGAGACGATCCCGACGCTGAAAGTCGTGGGTGAGGCGGCGAGTGGAGAAGAAGCGCTCGAGCTGCTGCGCTCGCTGGAAGTCGATATTGTGCTGATGGATCTGGTGATGGAAGGGATCTCCGGGGCGGAAGCGACACGGCGGATTGGTGATCTTTACCCGCAGGTGCGCGTGATCGTCATGACCAGCTTTCTGGACAATGCCCATGTACTATCGGCGGTGCGGGCAGGGGTAGCGGCCTATCTGCTGAAGGATATCCTGCCAGAAGATCTGGTGCAGGCGATCATCGCCGTGCATCACGGGCAGTGGGTGATGCATCCGAAGGTCGTCTCGATGATGGCATCCAATCTCAGCGAGAATCAGCAGAGCGAGATGGATATGGTGCGAAACCTCAGCGAACGTGAGCTGGACGTACTGCGTCTGCTGACACGCGGCCTGCAGAATAACGAAATCGCGTCCGAGCTATGCGTCAGCGAGAATACGGTGCGGACGCACGTCAGCAATATCCTGACGAAACTGGAACTGCGTGATCGGACTCAGGCGGCGTTGTTCGGCGTGCGATTCTTCGAGGCGCTGTCGAGTTAGGGGGTGAGCTTTACCCCACCCATAGGCAGCAACTTAAGGGATTTGAGGCGAAAAAAGCCCCACTAACCGCTGCGGGCGGACACACAGGTCCGCCCCTACGCAAAAGCGAGTGATCACACGATGGTCGAAATGTCAGAAGAACCTGTGATCGACACATGCAGGGCCGGAAGAATCCGGCCCCTACACAGTGTGGAAGATGAAGGTGTGCTGTCAGCCGGGGTGATGTGGGCTGATGGCGAAGTCCTCGAAGCGGATGTCGAAGCCGGTGCCGTCCGGTGAGCAGGCCATCACACCGACCTGTACCTGTTCGGCTTCCGCCAGATAGGCCATTCGCAGCATGTGATAGGTCTCGCCGTCGAGTGAGTACAAGACCTCGACGGTGGGTAGATCCCCGACGACGCGCAGCCAGATCGACGGCGGATTCTGGTCCAGCGCGGTCACCGACCAGTCAGAGAACTCGCGGGTGACGACGGCGCTGGCCTGCTGTACCTCGTGCACGTATTCGATGCCGCACTTGATCCATGTGGTTTCGTCCACGCGCACCATCAGCCCGCCCTGATCGTACAGATCGCGGTACTGCCCTGTCATCTTCACCTGTGCGATGAACTTCCCGTGCACATCCTGATAGTAGAAGTGCCCGTTATCACGGATGAAGCCATAGTGCGTCTTGCGCCAGAAGTCGGTTTTGGCGTCGGTCGTGATCTGAATGCCGGTTTCGTCGGCTGTCCAGTGTGCGGGTTCGTTGAGCCATCGCATGTTGGTTAAGTGCATGTTGTTCATCCTGCTCTTCTCCTTAAAGGCGGACATCACCGCAGAAGTGGACCTGAATCCCCAGCGCGGCCAGCATCGAGGCTTTGGCGGCCAGTGCTCGGTCTGCGTCTTCGGCGGTCGGGGCGTAGACGACGTTCAGGTGATTGGCCTTGTGCCGTGCCATCATCTGATCACGATTGACGCCATGCAGCACGGCATGCATGATCGGCCACTGTGGTGATGTCGCCTGCCAGCGGCGTTCGGTTTCCTCACGCGGCAGTTCGACGACTGTGGCGCGTCCCAGATCGGCGTGCAGGGCGTTATCCATGACAAACACGCGGCTCCAGACGATCTCACCGGGTTTGCTGATGCCTTTCAGTGTGCCGCCGCCGAGCCGGAAGTACATCGGGGCCTGACGTTCACTGGTCGCGCCAGCGTAGCCGTCGATGAAGTGCGAAGCCGGGGCCGCGCCGGAGATCAGGAACACCCAGACGTAGGCGTCCACGCCGTCGCCCTGATAATGTTCGCCCCAGCGGAGGTCGTGCAGGGTGGTGGACGGATCAAAGCCCATGGCTGTCCAGATGCGGTTGGTCACCAGCGAATCGACACCAGCGCATTCATCGACTTCGTTAAAGTGGGGCACGGCTTTCCCGGCGTAGAGTTCCTCACCCGTCTGGGCGTGATAGACCGGCGGACGATTGACATCATTCAGCAGACCCTCGACCAGATCCGAGGCCGGGACCATATCCTTCAGCCCCTGCTGATACTGGATGCCGATGGTGTCGCAGCTAAAGTCGTGGGCGATGCGGACGGCTGCGATGTACATCTTGCACTGCTGGTGAATCTGATCGTCGGTCAGCTCGGTTTCGTCGTCCTGCCCGGTGATGAAGCGCATGCCGCGTGCTTCCAGCCAGTCCCGCACCTGACGGGCTTCTTCATCGCTGACGGTGCGCATGGCGGCGACCAGCGCCGACTGGCTGAGGCGTTCCTTGTAGATGCCGGTCGGGTTCAGCATTTCGTCTTCAATGATGGCGTTGTACATGCCCATGCAGCCTTCATCGAAGACGCCCATGATGGCCTTCTCGTGCTGAAGCTGCTGCGCGAGGGCCGCGCCAAGTGCGGCTTCGGCTTCCGGCAGACGGGCAGTATCCACATCGCGGACGTGGCTGGTGTCGTGGGTGATTTTGCCTTCACGCAGCCACTGGCGAATACCGTTGAGGAAGAAGTCGTCGGTGAAATCCACGCTCCAGATGCTGCTGTACTCGACACCCATTTTGGTCAGCGAGCCGTTCAGATTCAGCATGCCGACCAGCCCAGGCCACTGGCCGCTCCAGTTGGCGAGGGTGAGGATCGGGCCGCGATGATCGCGCAGGCCGGCCAGCACGTGATGGCTGTACTGCCAGACGGACTCGGCGACGATCAGCCGCGCATCCTTTGGGATCTTGCGGAAGACATCCATGCCCATGCGCTGATTCCAGATGAAGCCGTGCTTCAGTTCTGGATCATAGGCATGGCCGCGCCGGATGGTGAAGCCTTCACGGGCAAAGGCCTCCGTGACGGCTTTTTCCATTGCTTCCTGTGCAGGCCAGCAGGTCTGGTTGGCGGACAGGCGCAGGTCGCCGTTGGCGATCAGGATGATCTCATTTTCACCGATGGAGTCCGGGGTTTCCAAAGTGGGTAAGGTATACATTTTTTGAGTCCTTAAATCTGTTTAAAAGAGAAAGTATTCCAAAAAAGGGGCGAGAGACATTACATCTCATCCCGGCTGGACTTCAGCGGTAGATACTGGCACTGGAAGAGGCGATCCACCCGCGCCCGACAGCGATTGTCACCGCCAATAACTTTATCGCAATTGGCGTTATTCGGGCACTGGACGAACATCAGCTTCAGATTCCGACCGATATATCACTGGCGACGTTCGACGATCTGCCGGAGCATATCAATCCGCGCCCGTTTCTGACGACCGTCGTGCAGAATCCCTATCACATGGGGCAGGAGGCCGCCCAGCGCCTGATCGCACTGCTGCGGGATGAGGAAACCTCCGGGGAACAGGATATCGTGCTTCCTGTGGAGTTGATTATCCGCACATCGACGGCGGCCTCGCCTCTGGACCTCTATTGACAGTCCTCCTTATACTTAAACATCAACGATAGTACGAACAGAGTGAATGTATACTAATTTAAGGTGCTAATAACTCTGCCGGGATCCTATTTGGCGGGCATGCTTCTTACTTAGAGTACAGCCGCCGAAATCTCTTCTCAGACAGTACAGCACAGATGACGACACATAACCGCAGCCTCTCGATGATGCTGGCTGAATGATGAAGATGTAACACACGGCTGAACCACCGCCAAATCCAGCGCACCGACCTCGCACATCTGGCGCCATGCCATCACGCTTCAGCCATCAATGCAACAGCTTAATACGGGGAAATGTCATGCGTATTTTAATCATCACGGGCGACCATGAGGATTACGCGGCTCTCAAACAACTGCTGCTCACCAAAGAGCGCTTTCAGGTAACATGGATCACCTCGGTGGAAGAGGCCGTCATATCACTGTCGGCGGAACCTGTTGAAGCGATCCTGCTCAGCATCGACCTTCCAGATTGGTCCCATGCTGAGATACTGACTGCCATCCGGCGTGATTTTTCAGCACTGCCGGTCATCGTCCTTGTCAATGATGAAGCCGAAGCTGATGCGGCTGCCGAAGCCGGTGCGCAGGACAGCCTGATCCGTTCGCAGCTTACAGCCCCGCTGTTGCAGAAATCTGTCCAGTATGCGCATCGCTGCTGTCAGCTTGAACAGCACACCCGCGCTCAAGCGGTTTATCCGGCCAGCGAGCGTCGTTATCGCCGCCTGCTGGATAACCTGCATGAAGGCTGTCAGATTATCGGTTTCGACTGGCGCTATCTGTATCTGAACAAGATCGCAGCCCTTCAGATCGGTGAGCCTATCGAAAGCCTGGTTGGGCTGACGATGATGGAGAAACATCCGGGTATTGAGCAGACGCCGCTGTTTGTCTCGCTGCGGCGCTGTATGGAAGAACGCATCCCGCAGCAGATCGAAAACCTCTACGTCCATCCTGATGGCTCCAAACGGTGGTTTGAGCTGAGTATTCAGCCGGTCCCCGATGGAATCTTTATTCTGTCGCTGGATATTACCGCAAGTAAGCTGGCGGAAGTGGAGTTGAAGGCGCTGTATAACGCGACTTCCTATCTGCTGGAAGCGGACAGCATCATCACCCTCGGCCAGCAGATTGTCGAAGCGGTGGTGGCAGAATTCGAACAGGCAGACTGTGGTCTGATCCTGCTCGATGAGAGCGAAGACGATTACGAGATCAGCGAAGATGACGGGGACGGCTCAGTCAGACCAACTGGCCCCATTCTGAGGCGCGTGGCCCGTACCGGTCACGAAAATATCCGACCAGGTGTGACGCTGACACTGGACGGTCCGGGGCTGGTGCCGCTTGCCCTGCGGACTGGCAGAGTCGTCTATGTGGCGGATGTGACACAGAATAGCGTTTATGTGCCGAATGAGGTGCGTACTAAATCCGAGCTGGTGATTCCGCTGAAAGCGCATGACCGCGTGATCGGGGCGCTGGACCTTCAGAGTTCCCGACTGGATGCATTCAGCGAGGGTGACCGGCGCATCCTGAGTGCCTATGCGGAGCGTGCTGCTGCCGCTCTGGAGAATATGCGGCTGTATGAGGCGATCAACCGCCATGCGCTGGAGCTGGAATGGGGTGTGACGGAACGCACGGCTGAGCTTCAGATCGCCAAGGAACAGACCGAAGCAATCTTTAATAACAGCCTTGACTGTATTCTGCTGACCGACCTGAACTTCGAGATTGAGCGCTGTAACACCCGCGCCTATGCAATGTTCAATATCGATCAGAAGTCCCTTGAGGATGATGGTCACGATGTGAGCAGACCGCTCTCACTGCTTGATCTTATTGCCGAGGCGGATCAGGACATTGTCAGAACTGCGGCCAGGGCGATTATCGATAAAGACCAATCAGGCGTAAGTCTCGAAATCCACGCATGTCGTCATCCCGACATCTGGTTTGATGCCGAACTCAGTATCAGCTACATAAAAGGAGGTGGCCTGGTCTGTGCTCTTCGCGACATCACCGAACGCAAACAGACTCATGCCGCGCTAAATGCCAAGCTGGAAGAAGAGCAGGCTTTTCAGAATTATCAGAAGGAACTACATCAGATCACCATAGAACTCACTCAGATTGATCAGATGGATATCTTCTATCGGCGTGCTGTTGAGCTGGGGCGCGAACGACTGAATCTGGAACGGCTGGGCCTGTTCCTGTACAACCCGCATGATGATACGGTGACGGGGACGTTTGGCACCGATACTGAGGGCAACCTGACCGACGAGTCACATCTGACCTTCACGCCCTGGGGTGAAGGGATTATGCGGCGTGCGCTGGCCGATGCCGAGCGATTTATCTTTGATGAAGATGCCCAGCTTTATACCGCCCGGCAGCCTGTTGGCACTGGCTGGAATGCAGCGGCGGTGCTGTGGAATGGCCCGGACACCCTCGGGTGGCTGATTGCTGATAACGGACTTTATCATCGCCCTGCATCCAAACCGCAGCTTGAGATCCTCGTCCTGTATGCCTCGATGCTGGGGACACTGCTTTCACGCAAGCGGGTCGAGGTCAGGCTGCGCGAAAGCGAGGCACTTTACCGGCTGCTGGCGGATAACATCAGCGATATGGTGATGCGGCTGTCGCCGGATGGCACCTTTGAATATGTCTCGGCCTCATCACGCATGGTTTTCGGTTATGAGCCGGAAGAGATGGTTGGCACCAATAACTTTGATTACGTACATCCTGAAGATCGTGATCATGTTACCGCACGGGTGGAAGAAGCCCGAGTGAGATCGCATGAAAGCCACGTGATCCGCAGCCGGTGCCGTCACAAGGATGGGCATTACATATGGATTGAGTCCAGTGGGCAGGCGGTCTTCTCAAAAACGACCGGCGAATTCGAAGGATTTATCGCGGCGGCACGCAATATCACGGCGCAGAAGCTGGCAGAAGAAGCGCTTCAGGAAAGCGAGGTCCGCTATCGGATGCTGGCCGAAAATATCACGGATGTGATCGTACGTGTGACGGCAGAAGGCGTCTACACCTATGCCTCGGCTTCCTCCAGAACGGTCCTTGGATACGAGCCGGAAGAGATCATCGGTGAGACGCTGGTTGAACATATTCACCCGGATGATCTGGAGCCGATGCTGCGGGTGAGGGATGAATCCGTGCGAACCGGTATCGAGGTCCCCCTGATTTATCGCATCCGCCATCGCGACGGGCATTATATCTGGCTGGAAGTCGTCCGGCAGCCCGTGCCGCCGGCAGCGCCGGGGATGCCCTACGAATATGTCGCCTCTGCCCGTGATATCACTGACCGCAAGATGGCTGAGGAAGCGCTGGTGCATCAGCGCGACTTCCTTCAGTTGGTGATCGACAATCTGCCAGACCTGATTATGGTGCGGGATCAGGAAGGACGCTTCCAACTGGCGAATCGTGCGCTGGCGGCGCTTTATGGGGTCACGCCGGATGCGCTGGTGGGGCGGCTGGAGTCTGAGATTACGTCTGAACCGCTGCAGATTGCGGTCGGCGGCGAAAGTGACGCGGAAGTGCTGGACAGGCGCAAACCGGTATTCATCCCTGAAGAGACCATTCTGGATCGGTATTATCAGACCACGAAAATCCCACTTCAGAACGCCAGTCAGGTTTATGACCGCATGCTGATCGTCGCTTCGGACATCACGGCGCGTAAACTGGCTGAAGAGTCGCTCCATCAGGCGCTGAAGAAGGAAAAAGAGCTGAATGAGCTGAAATCACGGTTTGTGTCGATGGCGTCGCACGAGTTCCGTACACCACTGGCGACCATCCTGATGCTGACCGAAACGCTGACGATGCACCGTGCAAAGATGACGGACGCACAGATCGACCAGCGCCTTCATAAAATGCAGGAACAGGTCGATTTCCTGACGCAGATCATGGACGATGTACTGCAACTGGCGCGGCTTCAGGCACGGCGGGCGGAGTTTAACCCCACACTGCTCGACCTTGATTCGCTGTGCCGCAGTGTGATCGACGAATTCCAGAGCCGCCCGAACCTCGGTCGTGAGTTCGTGTATACGTGCGACCCGGTGCTGCATAAAGCGATACTCGATCGAAAACTGATTCGCCAGATCGTCAGCAACCTGATCTCGAATGCAGTGAAATACTCGTATGAGGAATCGAAGATTATCGTCAATCTGGAGCATGCGGACGAGTGCGTGGTGCTGAAAGTGCAGGATGAAGGGATCGGTATCCCCGAATCCGATATGAAGCACCTTTTTGAACCGTTTCACAGGGCAAATAACGTCGGGACGATTTCAGGTACAGGTCTGGGACTCACGATTGCAATGGAGTCGGTTGAAATGCACGGGGGAACCATCAATGTTGAAACCGAGGTTGGCAAGGGGACGACGTTTATCGTTTGCCTGCCTGTAACGCGCTCAGGAGAAGATCATGACTAAAATGCCTAAAATTCTTGTGATTGATGATGAAGACATCCTTCGTCGTGAGATTGTTGAGTTCCTTACATTTGAGGGCTACACCGCACTGGAAGTGAGCGATGGCATCGCGGGGATACAGGTCGCGATGGATGAGCAGCCAGACCTGATTCTGTGTGACATCACTATGCCGAAGCTGGATGGGTATGGCGTGCTGCTGGAACTGCGCACCTATCCGGCGACGATGAATATCCCGTTTATCTTCATGACGGCCAGAGTCGCGCAGGAAGATATACGCATGGGGATGAACTCCGGCGCGGATGACTACATCACCAAGCCGTTTCGCATGCAGGAACTGATCAAGGCGATTGAAGCACGCCTGAGCAAGAAAGAGGCACAGCGGCTGGCCTATCAGGAGGAGATCGATCAGCTTCGGGATACGGTCAGCCAGTATCAGGAGCAGCGGATGCTGACGACCACACAGGTCGCGATGCTGACGCATGATTTCCGCAATCTGCTGGCGATGCTGGTCTCTTCCAACAACCTGATGCGGGATTACGGCGAGCGGATGGATCGTGACCGTCGGCTGGAGCATTATGAGCGCACGCATGGCTCACTGCGTCAGCTCTCGCGGATGATGGACGAGATCCTGTTTGTCGCCAAAATGGAGACGGGCAAACTCGAATACAGGCCGGAGCATTTTAACATCGCACGCATGCTGTACACTCTTGTCGATGATTTCATGATCATGCACAGCGAAACCCATCAACTGACCTGTGCGCCGTGTGAGATTGAGATGATCACAGGTGATCCGTTCCTGCTTCAGCAAGTGGCCGTCAATCTGATCTCGAATGCGATTAAGTATTCGCCGGCTGGCGGCAGGGTGTATATCTCTTTCCACGCTGAAGAGGATGAGTATGTCTTTCAGGTCGAGGATGAGGGGATTGGCATCCCGGAGGCGGATCAGGGGCGTCTGTTTCAGGCCTTTCAACGCGCTTCAAATGTGGGACAGGTCGAAGGGACCGGTCTGGGGCTGGCGGTGGTCAAGCACGCGATTGATCTGCACGGCGGTTCGGTCGGCCTGATGAGTGAAGCCGGTGTTGGCACGCGGATCATCGTGCGCATCCCGATTGTGGAATAGGGGCGGGAAAAGTTTGATAATGGTGGGCGCAATGTATGCGCCCTTACGTAAATCTTTTGCCGTCACCTTAATGTGTATCAGGGTAGGGGCAGCAGCACCGGTGAGGGTGTGATCCGCAGACTGACCCCGTCGATGAAGACCTTGCCGCTTTCGGTCTGATGCTTCAGGACAACCTTGATGCTGGCGATCCCGGCACGTTTCAGGAAGAGATGATCCGTGAGCCACTGATAGCCGCTGGTCTGATGCAGGCTGATTTTGATCGTCTCTTTTTCCAGACTGCTGTCTGCATATTTCACCACGACTTTCAGCTTGCCGGATGCTGATTTCTTCGCGTTGACATACGCGCCGAAGGTCAGCAGATCCCCCTCTGCCAATGTGAAGGCATCTACGTCCGCCTTCTGCGTCAGGGTAGTGTTTTCACCGCTGGTCCCCTTGAATTTGAAGGCGCATTCCCCTGTGCTGGCGAAAGCCTTCGCGGGTTTATTGCATTTGATGTTGTCCTTCGACTCGTGCTTCAACGTCCACGGGGCGAGGATGGGTTTGCCACTGGTGTCGCGCTGCTCGAAGTCCCCGTTTGCCAGCAGTTCGACCACCTGTGGATCTTCAGTCGGCGTGGGGGTGACTTCGTCGGTTGGTTCACCGGTTGGGGTTTCGGTGTCGTCGGGGTCCGGTGTCTCCGTCGGTGTCTCGGTTGGGGTTTCGGTCGGCGGGACGAAATAATCGTTCACGATCAGCGCCCCGACGATCACCTGATCGCCGAAGTTGGCATCGTTTTTCCAGATCCGCAGGCCGAACGCTTCCAGCCCTTCGGCTTCCGGATTGGCGCTGATCGGCACGATGATGTTCTGGGACAGCGTGCCCACCGGGAAGTTGAGCGTGCCGCTGACAGCAGTGTAATCGACATCCGCAGCGGCGTTATAGCCGTCTGAAGTCGTCTGATAGCCGAGGCTGATCGGATAATCCAGCGGGTGATTAACCGCATCCACTGGCAGCAGGGTGACAGTGAAATTCACCGACCCGGCGGTTTCGTCCACCACCTGATTGGAGACGAGGAAAGAATATTCGTCTGCGGGAACGTCCGGTGCGCTGCCGCCGGGGAAATAGATCGTAATGTAGCACTGATCTGGTGGGCCATAGCCGTTACAGCCATCATCGTTGCGGGCTGCTGCAACTGCCGAAGCTTTGCCGCCGAATTTCGCATTGGCGATGCGGATGATCTCGAACTTATAAGGATCAGAGATGTTATAGGCGGGTTCGGTATTGCCGAACAGTGTCAGCGGCAGTGTGAGCTGGGTTTGTCCCGGGGGGATAGTGAGCGTGGTATAGGTGGGCTGGATGCAGCCCAGATCACCGTCCTGGCACACCGCCAATCCAAATTCAATCCCCCTTGAACTGTAGCCGTTAAAGGTGGGTCTTGGCGGTAAGAAAGACGGGAGACCCGCTGCATTACGTGATTCAATATCCAGTCGTACCGGTTTATCGGTCGGCTTATCCAGAAACAGCGTGTATTCATAAGCGTGCGTGCCGCTGCCGCCCTCTGGCTTTACGACATCCCCCACAACGTAGACCTTCGGGGCGTCGGTGCTGTCTTCGCAGAAGTGCTGGTAACTATTCGGGCTGTAAGCGGGTTCATAGGCGCGCATGTGCCAGTAAGGATGATCGAAATCGCCGATATCGAATATCCCGCTGCCACCGTCCAATGCGCCGCCGTTGACGTGATATCTGACTTTGACGAACAGGCCCGTCCCGGCTTCCAGCGGCGTGGCAAAGGTGAAGGTCTTCGAATGGGTCTCTCCGCCGGGGGTGTTGAGTGGAAAGGTGTGGATCGTCTTATCAGCCTCGACGACTGAAACTTCCTGATTTCCGTTGACGAGGACTTTTTCCAGCGACCATGTGACGGATTCATAGGGATCGACAGGAAGGTTGATAGGATTGGTGTCGTGAGGGTAGCTTAGCTCGACGGTGACAGTGGTGCAGGTGGCATAGGCATTCACCGGCCAGCTTGCATTATTTGGGGAGGTGCTGCCAAGACCGAACAGATCCGGCAGTGAGTTGAAGCGTGCAAACACGGGTTGAGAGGGGGGCATCAGAAAGCAAAGCAGCAGGAGTGTGAGCAGGGATGCAAGTCGCTTCATCGTAGGACGCCTCTGTTATATTGTTTAACAAATGTATAGGGATGGCAAAAACTTTGCAAGTTTGCCAGACCTGTAATAATCACGATAATCTCAGAATTTACGAATACAGGTTTTTTCCGAGGCCCACATGACGACTTTATGGCAGCCCTACATCCCTTATCATGTACTCGATGATCTGGTAAAAAACCCGCACGACAGCATCATTGGAAGACACCGCGTGCTGACCGCCGTCACACTGTTCGCGGACATCTCCGGCTTTACGGCGATGAGCGAAGCCCTTGGACAGTCCGGCAGGATCGGCACGGAAGAACTGACGCGCATCCTCAACCGCTATTTCAAGCCGATGATCACGCTGATCGAACGCTACGGAGGCATCATCGGCAAATTCGGCGGGGACGCGATGACGGTGCTGTTTCCGTATGCGTCTGATACACAGGCGGCTGTCACCCGACAGGCGGCAGCCTGTGCACTGGAGATGCAGCGCGAGATGGCGCACTACAGCGCGATCCAGACCAGCGCCGGAGTCTTCACGCTGTCGATGAAGATCGGCATGGCTGGCGGCACGGTGCACGTCGCGAATGTCGGTGATGAAGCGAGCCGCATCGAGTTCGTGATCGCAGGGGATGCGATCAATGCCTGTGCCGAGGCTGAACACCACGCTGAAAAAAATCAGGTGATTGTACAGGACGGCCTGCTGTCGTTTCTGCCACAGGTGACGGTGATGCAGCGGTTTGAGGGCTTCGCGCAGATCCGCGATTTCGAAGCTCAAGTCACGCCGCAGCCGCTGCCCGAACTGGCTGAGATCCCCGCCAGCCTTGACGACGCCTTGCAGCATTTTGTGCATCCGAGCATTGGGGCGCGGCTGAAGATCGCCCGCAGCGATTTTGTGGATGAACACCGCAAGGTCACGCTGCTGTTTGTCAGCTTCACTGATTTCGATTTCGACCGTGACCCGACCGCGATGACCGGTCTGCAAGGCTATCTGCTGAACGTGATCCAGATTGTGCAGGGCTACGGCGGTTACGTCAACAAGGTGGATATGGGCGACAAAGGCAGCAAGTATGTGGTGCTGTTTGGTGCCCCAATCTCGCATGAGAACGACGAAGAACGCGCCCTGCACTGCGCCCTTGATCTGCGTACCATTCCCGGAGCCGAAGCGCGAATCGGCATCAATACCGGCTTTGTCTTCGCCGGTCATGTGGGGGCAGAGGCGCGGCGGGAATACACCGTCATGGGAGATGTGGTCAACGTCGCTGCCCGCCTGATGCAGAGGGCCGCACCGGGGCAGATCATCGTCAGCGAGGCGACGCATGACCGCCTGCCGGGGAAGTTCCTCTGGCAGACGCTGGAACCCGTCACGCTTAAGGGCAAGACGCAGCCGATTCGCATCTACGGGCTGGAGGGAATCCGACTGTCGGAGAATGTGCTGCTGCGCGAGCCGGAGTACAGCCTGCCGATGGTGGGCCGTGCGGATATCCTGCGGCAGATCGAGACGCGGCTGGCGCTGGCGCGGCGCGGACAGGGACAGGTGGTGGACGTCAGCGGTGAAGCGGGAATGGGGAAATCGCGTCTGGGGGCGGAGGTGATCCGGGCGGCGCTGCGGATGGGAATGGTCGGCTACGGCGGCGCGTGTCAGTCGTACAATACGAATGTCGGCTATGTCGTCTGGCAGAATATCTGGCGCGGCTTCTTTCTGCTGGATGCCAATGCCCCGACCGATGTGCAGAGTGCGCGGCTGCGCGAACAGCTTGAGGCGCTCAATCCCGATTTCGTCCAGCGAATGCCGCTGCTGGGTGTGGTGCTGAATCTGGCGATCCCGGAAAATGACTTCACCCGCAGCCTTGATGCCTCACTGCGGCAGGAACTGCTGGAAACGCTGCTGCTGGATCTGCTGCGCAGTGCGCGGCGTCCGATGCTGATGGTGCTGGAAGACTGCCACTGGATCGACCCGCAGTCACGGGTGCTGCTGGAATATCTGGCGCGGAATATCGCGGGTCTGCCTGTGCTGATGCTGATCTTTCATCGTCCACTGGAGGTGACGGATCAGCGGCTTGTCCCACCGTCGGAACAGGTGCTGTCGGTGGAACTGCCGCTTTTCACGGATGAGGAAACCCGCCGTCTGATCGGGCTGAAGCTGGCGCAGCTTTTCGGCAGATCCGGTGAGGCTGCCTCGGTCCGGATGGACAACCAGACTGCCGGCCAGATGGCTGGACAGATGGACGATGATGCACCAGTCACGATCCCAACTGCGCTGGCAGAGCGCATCACGCAGATCGCGGGTGGCAATCCGTTTTATATCGATGAACTGATGAACCTGCTGCGCGATCGCGGGATCGATGTGGCCGATACAGACGCGCTGTTTCAGGTGGAACTGCCGCCGAGCCTGCACGCACTGATTCAGCGGCGGGTGGATGAACTGGGCGAAGATGATAAAACCGTGCTGAAGGTCGCCAGCGTGATTGGGCGGCTGTTCCGCGCCAGTTGGATACCGGGTGCCTATCCGGAGATCGGCTCATTTGACCGCGTGCTGCATCAGCTTAACCGGCTGGAGTCGCTGGAACTGACGCCGCTGGATCGTCTGGAACCGGAACTCGAATACCTGTTCAAGCACATCCTGACGCAGCAGGTAGCTTATGACACCCTGTCGTATGCGCTGCGTGAGGACCTGCACGAGCGTGTCGGCCATTTTATCGAAACCCGTTACAGCGATGACCTCAATCCGCTGCTGTTCCTGATCGCTTTCCATTACGGTAACAGCCGCAACCACGAACGCCAGCGCTTTTACTTCCGCCTTGCCGGGGACCATGCCCGCAGGCTGTTTCTCAATCAGGCGGCGGTGGATTACTATCAGCGCCTGCTGCGCCTGCTGGATGCGTCTGATCCGTCCGGTGCCGATGCGGTCAGCCGGGGGGATGTGCTGTATGCGCTTGGTGAAGTCTGGCAGCATACGGGCCGCTGGGACGAAGCGCAGACGCATTACCGTCAGGCGCTGGAACTGGCCGGTGATGATCCGGTGCGCGTGGCCCGCTGCCATGCCGCGCTGGGTGATACGCTGAGTTATCACGAGTCGCATGAGGAGGCAGTCCAGCTTCTGGAACAGGCACGCGAGCGCTTCGAGGCACTCGGTGATGCAGAGGGCCTCAACCGTGTGCTGAAGTCGCTCGGCTACCTGTACATCCGTATGGGGGATTATGACCGCGCCCAGCAGTACGCTGAAGCGCAGCTTCGTATCGGTCAGCAGGACGGCGACCGCGCTGCGCAGAGTGATGCCGCCCAGACGCTGGGGCAGGTGGCGCTGTTCACCGGACGCAATGACGACGCGCTACGTTATTTCCGTGAAGCCGCCGAAGCCGCCGAACGTGCCGGTTATCGTCAGGGGGTGATTTACGCGCTTGGCAACCTGACCGGCGTGCACGTCAACTTTGGCCGGTATGAGGCGGCGCTGGAAAGTATCGAACAGGCACTACAGGCCGCGCAGAGCATCGGTTATACCCGTGCCAGCGCGGTGATTACCGGCAATCGAGGTTACGTCTATGAGCAGGTCGGGATGTATGACGATGCGCTGGTGTGGTACTCCGAGGGACTGCGCCAGACCCTCGAACTCGGCGATTACCCGAGTATTCAGCTCAATGTCGGCAATCTCGCACAGGTGCGTCAGAAGCAGGGGGCATATGACGATGCAGCCTACCTCTACCGGATCGCAGCGGCGATGGATCGCACGTTACAGATGCCGTACTTCCTGAGTGGGTATCTGCTGGGTGCGGCGCAGGCCGCGGCGGAACAGTCCCGCTTTGCTGATGCGCTTTCACTGGCACAGCAGGCCAGACAGGTCGCCGAAGAGGCCGGAGAAGCGAGTGTCGCCTTTCAGTCTGATGTGCTGGCGGCGGTGATGCGGGTGCGTGAGGGTCAGCTTGATGCATCCGCCGGTGTGCAGACCCTTCAGGGGATGCGTGCTGCTTTAAATGGCGCTGACTCTGGTGAACTGCTGGCCGATGTCCTGTATCAGATGTGGAGACTGAACCCGGATGACAGCACCATCCAGCAGGAAGCACGCGAACGCTATCAGGCGCTGTATGAGGCTGCCCCGAATGCCGTTTATCAGTCACGCTGGCGGGAGCTGGGTGGCACGGATGCCGCAGCGCTGCCTGTCCTGCCGGTGATGGAGTCCGCTGTCCGCCCGGATGCGTGGCGGGATCTGGTGGCGAACGGTCTGCGGGAATATCTCGAGGGGTAGAGCCTCTGCGGGCGGTATTCAATGCCGCCCCTGCAGGCCGGTGGGGGCTGTAATGCAGGGATAGATCCAATTGCTTTACAGCGAAATCGAAATCTGTTAAAACTCACTTCATCCGCTGCACTGATGATGCATGTGATCCCCTTCGGTGTATGGGACTTTAAATAGACCTGTTTTTTAAGGAGTTTTACCATGAAAAAGTTTGTTTTACTGCTTGTGGTGCTTCTTGTTACACTGCCTTTTTCTGTGTTCGCACAGGATGAGGTCGTGGAACTGACCATGGGAAGCTGGCGTACTGAAGACATCGAACAGTGGGGCAATATCCTCGAAGTCTTCCACGCAGCACACCCGAATATCCGCATTACCTTTGAACCGACCCTGAATACCGAATACGATGCCCAGATCACCAATGCGCTGGAAGGCGGCGTTGGCCCGGACCTGATCACCTGCCGCCCGTTTGACCGTGCGCTGCTCAACTATCAGTTGGGCGGTCTGGCCGACATCTCCGACCTGCCCGGTCTGGAGAACTTCTCGGAAGTCGCGCTCAGCGCGTGGCAGACCGACGATGGTTCCGCCACCTTCTGCGTGCCGATGGCCTCAGTGATCCACGGCTACATCTATAACAAGACCCTGTTTGATGAACTCGGCCTCGAAGAACCGACCACCGAGAGCGAATTCTTCGCCGTGCTGGATGCGTTGCAGGCTGCCGGTGAGACTCCGCTGGGGATCACGACGAAAGATGCATGGGCAACCGCTGCGATGGGCTTCAACAGCCAGTGGCCGAACTTCTGCGATGGCGAGAATACCCGTCAGGCACTGCTCGCTGGTGAGGCCGCACTGACCGATCAGTGCTTCCTCGATACGTTTGCGTCACTTCAGCGCTGGGAACCGTATCTGCCGGAAGGTCATGAAGCACTCGGCTATGCCGATGCTCAGCAGGCATTCCCGCTTGGCCTGACCGCGATTTACCCATCCGGCTCATGGGAAATCCCGCTGTTCAACGATCTGGCTGACTTCGAACTGGCCGCGTTCAAGCCGTATGTCCCCGATGGCAAGGAAGGCGAATGCTGGATCAGCGACCATGTCGATATCGCCATTGGTATGAATGCCAATACCGCGCATCCGGAAGAAGCACGTACCTTCCTCGAGTGGCTGACCACGCAGGAATTCGCGCAGGTCTTCTCTGACAATCAGCCGGGGTTCTTCTCGCTGTCGAATCATGAGGTCGAACTGGCTGACCCGCTGGCCGCCGAGTTCGTGTCATGGCGTCAGGAATGCGGCAGCACGATCCGCATCTTCGACCAGTTCCTGTCGCGTGGGGAACCGGCGGGTAACACCACCATGACCGAGACGATCTATCTGCTGGTTCAGGGCAATCTGACCCCTGAAGAAGTCGCCAGCACCATCCAGACCGGTCTGGAAGAGTGGTATTACACCGACGATGCCGGTGATGCCGATGCCGGTGATGCAACTGAAGAAGCGACCGAAGAAGCTGACTCGTAGCCTGTCACGGCCTCGTGGCTGTCGGCGTTTGATGTCAGTGGTTCAGTAAGGTCAATGGGCAATGGCAAGAGCAGGTCTCTTGCCATTGTTTTTCCGGTTATTATCTTTAGAAGCCAGTTGAAAATTGGTTGGACAGGGCAGGCCCTGTCCCTACGTAACACGCATTTTGTAGGGACAACGCCTAAACATGCTTGCATGTCGTTGTCCGGCGTTTCCATAAGATTCAGAGCAGGTTTTCTGAATATTCAAATGGTTTCTTAATACATCTTTTCTGGACTCTTTATCATGAATAAATCGCATGTACGCCCCCCGTGGCACGCGCTGGTGATCTTTGTCGCCCCGGCGCTGATTATTTACACCATCTTTATGATCTACCCACTGTTTGACTCGATGCGGCTGGCCCTCTACCAGCGCCAGCCGGACGGCTCTCAGCTCTGGGTCGGGCTGGAGAACTTCGCCCGGTTATTCAACGATCCGCGCTCGACCAACTTCGATGAACGCTTCTGGAATGCGCTGTTACACACCTTCCACTTTTTCGCCATCTTCATGCTGTTCCAGAACCCGATCGGGCTGTTTCTGGCGGCGGTGCTCTCGGTGCGCGGTTTAAAGGGGCGGGGATTCTTCCGTTCGGTCCTGTTTATGCCGACGACGATGTCGATTGTGATCGTCGGCTGGATCTGGACGCTGATGCTGAACCCGCTGTGGGGGCTGGTGAACGACTTCTTCACCGGTGTCGGGCTGGAACACTGGATTCCCTCGGCTGGGTGGCTCGGCGATCCATCGACAGCGCTGACGGTGGTCAGTCTGGTGGGGGTGTGGCAGTGGATCGGGATGCCGATGGTGCTGTTCCTCGCCTCGCTGATGGGGATCAGTGATGAACTGATCGACGCGGCGCGTGTCGATGGGGCATCCGGCTGGAATATCTTCTGGAAGATCAAGTTCCCGCTGATTCTGCCGACGGCGGGTGTGGTCGCGATCCTGACATTTACGGCCAATTTCGTGGCCTTCGATAACGTGTTCGTCATGCAGGGGACACAGGCAGGGCCAAATTTCGCAACGGACATCCTCGGCACCTTCTTCTACCGGACGACCTTTGGCGGTGCTTCGCAACTGGCGAATCCGTCGATGGGGGCGGCAATTGCGACCATGATCTTCTTCATCATTCTGGCCGGTGTTCTGCTGTATCAGTTTATCATCCAGCCGCGCCTCATCCGTGATTAGGTATCCAGAGATACAGACCTCATGACCCATGTACAACCTGCTTCTGGCAGCTCACCCAGTATCGACGACCAGCTCCGGCAGGGGGCCGTCACGGTTGGAAGGCCATCACTGCTGTACCGGCTTTCAAACCTGTTCCCGTATATCGTCCTGATCGGTTACTCGATTGTCGCGATCTTCCCGATCTTCCTGATTGTCATCAATTCATTCAAGGACCGGCGTGACCTGTTCCGTGTGCCGTACCAGCCGCCGATCTGGTTCTCGCTGGAAAACGGCGTCGAGCTGATCAACAACTTCACGCTGGAAGGCTATGAGAGCGTCTTCGCACGGTCACAGCTTTTCCTCTATTTTGGCAACAGCCTGTTTCTGACGGTGGTGTCACTGGCGCTGATTACGCTGTTCGGTGTGATGGTATCCTACGCGCTCAGCGAATACGTGTTCCCCGGAAGCCGTTTTCTGTACCTGTATCTGGTGCTCGGCGTGATGATCCCGATCCGGCTGGGGACCGTCAGCATGATCGAGCTGATGAACACACTCAAAATCTATGACACGCACTGGGCACTGATTACGGTGTATGTTGCCAGAGGGCTGCCCGTCGCGCTGTTTATCCTGATCGAGTTCATGCGACAGGTCCCACGCGAGCTGAAAGAGGCGGCGCGGGTGGACGGAGCCAGTGAATACTGGATTCTGTTCCGGCTGGTCACGCCGCTGATCCGTCCGGCGCTGGCGACGGTGATGGTCTCGCAGTTGATCCCGATCTGGAATGACCTGTGGTTCCCGCTGACACTGGCCCCCAGCGAAAGCGTGCGCACGGTGACGCTCGGTGTCTCGACCTTCGCCGGCCAGTATAAACAGGACTGGTCCGCACTGCTGGCGGCGCTGAGCCTTGCCATGATCCCGATCACGGCGCTGTATGTGCTGTTCTCGCGTCAGTTCATCGGCGGCCTGACGGCAGGCGCGCTGAAGTAGATATTGGGGCGGAAAAGGCCCCCCATCCTAAATCCATCCCGGCATTGCAAGCAATGCTACCCACTCGGCAAATCTTCGATTTGCTTTCCGAGGGAAGGACTTTTGTGTGAGTAGGATAACGCTGCTTGCTACGCCGGTTAGGGGATAGGGGGCTTTTCGCCTCAAGATCCCTTAACTTGTGTATGAAGAAGGATATTTTCACACCGCTTCGCCGCCGTTGACAGTGGTGCGCGCTAACGTCCCACGGGCGGCCACGAGCAGCAGCACAGCCAGCACGACGATCAGACTGACGACCTGAAACAGCGTGCGCCCGCCCATGTTGTCGAAGATCCAGCCGCAGATCGGGCCGGTCAGCAGTGAGGCGACCGCAGGCATCGTCACCTGGGCGATGGTCTGATTGGTGGCCGCATTCACCGGATGGCTGATGCGGGATACGAGCAGCGTCAGGCCGACCGTGTGGAAGGTGTAGAACGTCCCCCGGATGATCATCAGCGGGATAAGCAGGGCAGTGCTGTTCAGCAGGGTGAAGGCGAACCACAGTCCCGCCAGACCGAGCATCCCGATGATCAGCGTCAGGCGGATATTCATGCGCAGCAGCAGGGCATCGATAAACAGCATCGACGGGATTTCCGCTAATGCCGCGACCGACGCCAGCACACCGATCAGGACGGTCGTCGCACCGAGGTCTTCCTGAAAATAGATGTTGGAAAAACCCGCGATGGCGGTCATGCCGATGTAGAACAGCATCGAACTTGCCATGAGGATATAAAAACCGGGCTGCCGTTTGACCGGTGCAGGCTTCAGGATGTCCTGGTCGGCCTGTGCGTCGTGTATGCGGGTTGGCAGGTCACGGGCAAACGGCAGCGAGAGCAGATTCACGATGGCGGCGACGATAAACAGCAGGCCGTATCCACCCGCCCCGACGATATTGCCGCTGACCAGCGTTGTGACGGCCCATCCGAGCGATCCCCATGCACGTAAACGTCCGTAGATGCTGCGCCCGAACTGGTTGAGTTTGGTGATGGTGAGCTGAGACAGCAGGGATGCGCTTGGCATATCGAGGGAGTCGCGTGCGACCACCGTCGCGCCGAGGCCGACACTGGAAGTGATGCCGACCAGTCCGGCGGTCGCAATCGAGTTACCGACGGTCAGCGCGTAGAAAACCTTGCGGTGGGTGTGGGTTCGGTCGGCAAAGCTGAGCAGCAGCGGCGGGATAATCAGCCGGACGGCAGCGCTGGCGCTGAGGATGAAGCCGATTTCGGTACCTGTAAACCCGACTTCGATCAGAAACAGGCTGATGAAGGGCAGGGTCAGGCCGCGTGCAGCGTAGTTGAGGAATGTCACCGCTGCCAGTGATTGCAGCGGCTGCTTCCTGAGTTTAAACATGTGTCTTCCCTACAAGGATGCGCACAAGGCGCGTAAGCGTCGAAGCGCATAAAAAGGGCACCACTGATCGTGTGCCCTCATCGAACGTCGTTTTAGAGCGTTAAACAAAATCTGTTTGCAGGGCGGGAAGAATCCCGCCCCATGTACTGCAACTTAAGCCATTTACCCATTGAAGCAGGTGTAAATTGGGCCACCGCTGCCCCCCATCCCTAGCCCTTCCCCCACTCGCTGCCGACGGGAAGAGCATCTGTCGTTCGCTCCGAGGGAAGGGAATCAACCCATTCACACACAAAAGTCCTTCCCTCGGAATGCAAAACGAAGTTTTGCCGAGTGGGGGAAGGATTTAGGATGGGGGGCTTTTCCGCCTCAAGATCCCTTAAGTTGCTGCATATGGGGCGGGACAAGTCCCGGCCCACAGGAAACCATCCGACTGTCGTTTACTTATCCAACCGGACGGGTTGATGCGTCTCGGCGGATTCGAAGCAGGCCAGCGCGACGCGCAGCGCCTCGTAGCCGTCGCGCCATGTCACCGACGGTTCGCGGTTTTCGCGGATGGCGTCCACGAATTCGTTGATCATACGCTGATTGGTATCGGTTCCGTAGTTTATCCATGTGGGATTGCGGGGCAGGGATCTGGAGTAAACTGTGAGGTATTGTGCCATATTGTCGAGCTTTATAAAGCCCTGTTCTCCGACGATCTCCATTTTAAGATGTCCCCAGCGCGGATAGGTCGTCGGGCGGCTCCAACTGCAATCCACGGTGGCGAAGACACCGTTTTCCATGACCAGTGTCACGATGCCTGCGGTATCGACATCGACTTCACCCGGATAAAACAGGTTGTCGATTTCGGCGTAGACCTCGACCACGTCGCAGTTGAAGAACCAGCGATAGGCGTCCACCAGATGCACGGTGTGATCCATCACCGCGCCGCCGCCGGCCAGCGCCTTCTGCGCAAACCATGCGCGGTGCTCGCGTGGGATCTCGCTGTGATTGATGCCGTTCACGGCGTAAATCCGCCCCAGATCGCCGCGATCCAGTGTGCCTTTGGTCTGCTGCGCGGTAGGTGAAAAGCGCACCGGGAAGGCGGTCATAAACTGGACATTGTTGCGCTCGCAGACATCGCGCATGGCTTCGGCGTCTTCCAGCGTGACCTCAATCGGCTTTTCGCATAGTACATGGACACCGGCTTCTGCTGCCATCTCGACCAGTTCGCGGTGACGGGCGTTCTCCGAGCAGATCACGACGCCGTCCAGCCCTTCCTTCAGCAGTGCCTCGTGTGTCGGATACCAGCGAGCGTCAAAGACTTCCGCGAAGTGCTGGCCGCGTTCGGCTTCGGTATCCGAAAAGCCAACGAACTCCACACCCGGCGCATTCCGCAGTTTGGAGATGTACGCCTCGGCGTGTAAATGGGCAAAGCTCATAATCGCAAGTCGCATGATCAGATCTCCTGTGGCTGGCCGGTTTTGGCGGAGGCAATGGCCGCGAGGCCGATCTTCAGGGCGGCGAGGGCGTCCTGTGCTGTGACCAGCGGCTCGGTTCCCTGTTCGATGGCCTGATAGAAGTCACGAAGCTGCGCGGTGAAGGGGCTGTCGGCGGCTTTGGCGGAGGGGACGGCGACTTCGGCAGTGGGGGTATCCGGCGGGTTTGCCAGATGGGTGTACAGCGTCTGGCTGTTGTCGGATTCCCACTCGATCAGTCCGGCGGTCCCGGCGACGTCGAGCGAGGTGCGGAAGAATCCAGGCGGGTAGGCCCATCCGCCTTCGATGTGGGCGATCGCGCCGTTCTCGAAGCGCAGCGTGACCAGTGCATAGTCAGCCGGTGCATCCGGTGTGCTGCCACGCACGGACTTCGCGAAGACGCGCTTCACATCTCCGCCCAGCCAGCGGGCATAGTCGTAATCATGGATCATCAGGTCGAGCATCATGCCGCCGGAGCGCTCTTCATCGACAAACCAGTTATCGGTCGATTTGCGCGGATGATAACCGGCGCGTGTCAGGCGCATGACGGCGGGCTGGCCGATGTGTCCCTGATCGATGGTGTCCTTTGCGGCGCGGTACGGTGACACATAGCGGACGACGTGCGCGATCAGCAGGCGAACGCCGGCGTTTTCGCAGACGGCGATCATGGCCTCGGCGTCGGCTACCGTCAGCGCAATCGGCTTCTCGCAGATCACATGCTTTCCGGCGGCGGCGGCTCGTTCGGTGTATTCACGGTGAAGATTGGTCGGTGTGCAGATGTCCACGATATCCACGTCGGCCAGCAGATCATCGAAGCTGGCATACGGTCGGAGGTCATACTGTCTGGCAAAAGTCTCAGCCGAGCCGGGGCGGTTCGCCAGAATCCCCACCGCTTCCGCGCCAATCTCGCGCAGAAGCTGCCATGAGGGGATGTGAGCGTGGCCCATCGAGCCGGCTCCGATTATTCCTATTCGCATCGGGTTGCTCCGCAGGGTTGAGTTTCAGTCAGGTTTCGGTCGGTGTGTGGTCGGTTTCCGGTATCGGCATCGTTTGTCATCATGGGGTCATGCCGGACGGTGAACGATGCGGCCTTCGGCCATCGTCAGGTGGATGTTAATGTCGTCATCGACCAGCACCAGATCAGCGTCCTTGCCGACTTCAATGCTGCCCTTACGATCCGAAATGTTGATCGAGCGGGCGGCGTTCAGGCTGCTGGCCTTCCAGACTTTTTCCAGCGGTTCGCCTGTCGCTTGCAGCAGATTGCGCAGCCCCTGATTCAGCGTGGCCGAACTGCCCGAAATCGTGCCGTCTGGCAGTTCCACGCGGCCATTCCGGACGATCACCAGCCGGTCGTCGTCTTTCTGGTATTCGCCATCCGGCAGACCGGCCACCCGCACCGCGTCAGTGATGAGCACGACACGATCCGGTCCTTTGGCGGCGTACAGGATCTTCATCACGGTGGGGTGGACGTGGATGGTATCGGCGATCAGCTCGCAGTAGACCTCGGAGCGTGTCAGCACGGCACCCACGCCGCCCGGTTCGCGATGATGCAGGCCGGTCATGGCATTGAAGGTGTGTGTCGAGTGGGTGATGCCGCGATCAATGGCCCGCTGCATCTGATCGTGATTGGCCGAGGTATGTGCCGCAGAGACGGTGATCCCGCGTTTGCGGCATTCGTCGATCAGCCACAGGTTTTCCTCGTATTCCGGCGCGAGAGACAGTAACCGGATGACGTTGGTATCGAGAAACTCCAGCGCTTCTTCTGGCAGGGCGCGTCGGACCTGCTCTTCGCGCTGTGCGCCGCGTTTGGAGACATCGAAGTACGGCCCTTCCAGATGCACGCCCAGAATCGTCGCGCCGTCGGGCTGCGGCCCCTGAAGCTCGGAGATCACCTCCAGCGCCCGCATGATCTTCTCGCGGGATTCGGTCCATGTCGTCGCCAGATAACTGGTCACACCGTGCTGCGCGTAGTATTTTGCCATCGCGTGGATGGCATCGGGGGTGGCGTCCATCGTCTCGTGGCCCATCCCGCCGTGGACATGGACGTCGATGAAGCCGGGAAGCAGAGCCAGCCCGCTGCCGTCGATCACTTCCACGTTTTCGAAGTCCGGGGCGCTGCCGGAACCCATCGCGCGGATGGTTTTACCCTCGGTCAGCACCCAGCCTTTTTCCCACGGCATGGCCGGGGTCATCACGCGTGTGTTTTCAAATAAGTACATCATTTTTAAATCCGTTTCTGTTTTGCAAATCGCTTATCAAAAAAACGCTGACGTTTACGCATTAACTCACGTTTGCCAGTTCATTCCATACCAGACAGGCCGGGCCGATGGCACTGTGCCTCACCTGTGACTCGACAATCGGCACGCGCCGGTGGATCTCGCGCCGCGTCCGGGTTTGCAGGATCTCGGCAGTGCGTGTGGAGAAGTGCGCGAAGGCCGCGTGCCCCAGTCCGCCGCCGATGACGAACAGCGCCGGATTGAGAATGCCCATGCAGGCGATCATCACCGTGCAGAGTTCGTCGGCGGCATCTTCCATCAGGCGGACGGCCAGCGCATCCCGTTTCGCGAAGGCGTCGAGAATGGCTTCGGTGGTGAGCGTCCCGGCCTGCGCCAGTGGTACGAGTGTGCTGGTGGGGTAGTCTGTAAGATATTCCTTCGCACCGGCCAGCAGTCCAACGCCTGACACGCGCATCTCCGGGCAGCCGCGCATCCCGCAGTTGCACATACGACCGCTGGCGTTCAGCGGCATGTGGCCGATCTCCATGCCGGAATTATCTGCACCGTTGACCAGCTTGCCTTCAACCATCGCACCACCCCCCAGACCGGTCCCGATGGTGAGCAGTACGAAATCGCGCTGACCTTTAGCCGCGCCGAACAACCATTCGCCGATCAGGGCGGCGTTGGCGTCCTTTTGCAGCCACATCGGGATCTCCAGCGGCATGTATTTACGCAGGCCGTCCAGCAGCGGGATCTCCGTCCAGCGCAGATTGGTCGCGTTATGGATGACGCCGGTGCGGGGATTGAGATGTCCGGGACTGCCGATGCCAATCCCGGCGATGGTGTGCTTCGTCTGGTCGCTGAGGTGCAGAATCCCCTTGACGACCTGCGCGAAGACCGCTTCCGGCCCTTCGGAAACCGGCGTCGGCAGGCGGTGTGTCAGCAGTGCCTCACCACGGCGGTTCACCAGGGCGAAGGCGATCTTCGTCCCGCCAATATCGATGCCTATCGCCACCTGTTCGCCCACGGTTCACCTGATCCTGTTCGCTTATTCGCTAGCGTTATTTGCTGCGGAGGGGGAGCTGATGAGTTACTCTTTCTGTGTGCCGCCAATTGGCAATGTGCGTATCCGGATGCGTGTCTGCTCGATCACAACAACAGCCCCTGCCTCCAACTCCGCTTCAAAATTAGGAAGATTAGCAAGAAGCACACGCACCTGATCCTGAGCATGACGCAGTTCAGGCCAGCGCAATAAAACAAACGACGGCTTGTTACTCTGCATTTGCGCCAGTAAAGTGCCAAAATCTGTATCAGCAGACAGAATGATCCGATCCTCAGCATCTGCACGTTCCAGAATAGTGCTGTCTGGCGCTGCACTGAGATCATAATGCCGCACATGCACCGCGTCATGCCCCGCTATACGCAGTAGTTCTGCTACATGGAACGATAGTGCGTTATCGACCAGAAACCTCATAAATTGGCAACCTGTGGCAGCTGACGCTCGCGTAATGCTGCCGATGCGTAACGCAGTGCTTCGGTGATGTCTTCGCGGTCCAGATCAGGATAATCGGTGAGAATCTCCTCCGTGGACATCCCGGCTGCGACCATATCGACAACCGTCGCGACCGGGATTCTTAGGCCGCGAATACAGGGGACGCCGCCCATTTGCGCCGGGTCGATGGTGATCCGTGTAAAGTTCATGCCATTTTCTCCAACATTATTCTTCAGCTTGAGTTTCATTTTTGTCTTGAGCAGCGAGAATAGCCTGTCGATATTCAGGAACTCGTTTAACTCTTCCCGCTCGGTGTAACCCAATTCACCTTCACTGTTTTTATCGAGTAGTTCATCCAATCGCGCTTGCAGATCATCTGGCATGTAGTAGTCGATAATCTCCTGAGGGGATGGCTCAGTGGCTAGAAAATCGGTAATCGCATCAAAGACCGTACGGATCGGCGTGCTTTGCATAACATGCCTCCTTTTGCTTCACTTTACCCTTATTTTATCATCATTCAGGGGCCTGTATTTGCTATTCGCTGCGGAGGGGGAGCTGATGTCGTACCAGGCGCGAACGGTAGCGTTTCATCAGTTCGCGACCGTGCTCACGGCCTTCGGGGACATTGGCGCTGACCAGCACCGGCGGCGTGATGCCGCGTTCGGCCAGCAGTCCGACGGCCTGTACGGTGATGGCCTGAATGATGGCGCAGCCGACCATTGTCGAGGTTGCGCCGCTGCGATAGGGGCTGCCTTCCACCTCGATGGCGGCATCGCCGCGCACACTGTGGGTATCGATGACGAAATCGGCCAGCTCGTACAGTTTGCGTCCGCTGGAATGACGAGACTCCACTGAACGGCTGTGCTCCAGTGATGTGATCGCTGTGACGGTCAGGCCGAGTTCCTTGCCGAGCATCGCCATCTCAATGGGGACGGCGTTGATTCCGGAGTTTGAAATCACGATCAGCACACTGCCAGCGGTCAGGTCAAAGCGGCTGGCGATGATCTTTGCCATACCCTCCAGCCGTTCGGCGTCGCCGTCGATGACATCTTCGATCAGGATGGCCGGCATCAGCCCGCCCGCACGTCCTGCGCCATCGCGTGCGACCAGCGCAGAGTGCCCGCTGCCGAACAGAAACAGCGACTGATCGCTGGCAATAGCATCGGCGATGGCCTGCGCGGTCTGATGAATGGCCTCACCGGATTCCTGACTGACTTTTTCCAGAACGCGGATCGCAAAAGAAAAAAACTGCTGTCCATAATCGGTCATAAAAAATTCTCCTGTTTTCTTTCTGAATGTACCGCAGTCCGCGTTTTCCAACACTGCGATGGACCTAATGCCCGATCACGATTCATGCTGTACGCATACCTGTGCATGCCTGTGCGATGGTATATCCACAGTTCAGTTTTGACAAAGTTTACCTCTCCGCATCGGGGTGTCCGATTGGACCATGTGGCTGTCCGGTCGGTCATGCAAAAGATGATCCATGTGACGCATAGGACTGAGGTCATGGTGAGGACTACAATCAGCGTTCTCCGGATGTGAATGCTGTGCTGTGACAGCAGGTTGCAGGACAGCAGCCTCAACTCCATCTCTCAATGTTTATACAGAGGATTCCAGATCCTATGCAGCATGTATCTGATGTCGTCCACGAAGTATCGTCGTCCCCGAATTATGAAATCCGCCCCGGCGATGTGCTGCCGTTTGGTGCGACTGTCTGTTCCGATGGTGTGAATTTTTCTGTTTATTCGCGTGAGGCAACCGCCTGCACGCTGGTGCTGTTCCATCGCGATGAGGCTGAACCGTTTCTGGAAATCCCAGTGCCGGAGCATTACCGCATTGGTGATGTGTTCGCGATCACCGTGATCGGGCTGGACCCGCACAGTGTCGAGTACGGCTATCGGCTGGATGGCCCAAATGACCCGGCCAGCGGCCAGCGCTTCGACCCGAATATCATCCTGCTTGACCCCTATGCGAAAGTAGTGGGGGGGCGCACCATCTGGGGCAAGCGCTTTGACCCGGATAATGTGCTTCAGCACCGCGCCCAGATTCTGCTGCCCGACGGTTTCGACTGGGGGGATGACCGTCCGCTGGCGACACCGATTGAAGACCTGGTGATCTATGAAATGCATGTACGCGGCCTGACTCGCCATGAATCGTCCGGGGTTTCTCAGCCGGGAACGTATGCCGGTGCGCGTGAAAAGATCCCGTATCTGAAGGAACTCGGCGTCAACTGTGTAGAGCTGATGCCGATCTTCGAGTATGACGAGTACGAGAACTCGCGTGAGGTGCCGGACACCGGCGAGCGCCTGCTCAATTACTGGGGATACAGCCCGATTGCCTTCTTCGCGCCAAAGGCTGGTTATGCCGCCAGCAATGACCCCGGCGGTGAGGTCAATGAGCTGAAGGGGCTGATTAAGGAATTCCATGCCAACGGTATCGAAGTCATCCTCGATGTGGTCTTTAATCATACGGCGGAAGGCAACGAAGAAGGTCCGATGATCTCATTTAAGGGGATCGACAATCAGATTTACTACATGCTGACACCTGAAGGCTTTTATTACAACTTCAGCGGGACCGGCAACACCTTTAACTGTAATCATCCGCGTGTGCGCAATATGATCATCGACTGTCTGCGCTACTGGGTGTCGGAATATCATGTGGATGGCTTCCGCTTTGACCTCGCGTCGATCATGACGCGCGATGTGGATGGGATGCCGCTGGGGGATCCGCCGCTGCTGCGTGAAATGGTCGATGATCCGGTGCTGAGCCGTACCAAGCTGATCGCGGAGCCGTGGGATGCGGACGGGCTGTATCATCTGGGCAGCTTCCCGGCCTATGGACGCTGGGCGGAGTGGAACGGCTTCTATCGCGATACTGTTCGCAAGTTCCTCAAGGGGGATGCTGGTCAGGTAAAGGCGATGGGGCAGGTGCTGACCGGATCGGCCAATCTGTATCCGGGACGCGGGCCGATCGCGACGATCAACTTCATCACCGCGCATGACGGCTTTACCCTGATGGATCTGGTTTCGTATAACGAGAAATGCAACGATGCCAACTGCGAAACGGGTGACAGCGGTACGAATGATAACAACAGTTGGAACAGCGGCTTCGAAGGGCCGACCGAGGACCCTGAAGTCAATGCACTGCGCCGCCGCCAGATCCGAAACGCGATCTCCATGCTGCTGGTCAGTCAGGGCATCCCGATGCTCCTGATGGGCGATGAGATCGGGCGGACACAGCAGGGCAATAATAACGCCTACTGTCAGGACACTGAGATCAGTTGGATGGACTGGAGACTGAAGGAACAGAATGCTGACCTGTTCGAGTTCTTCAAAGCGATGATCGAGTTCCGCCATCGTCATCCGGTGCTGCGAAACGGTCACTTCCTGCGCGGGGAAGATTATCATGAACAGGGATGCGCCGATATCACATGGCACGGGATGAAAGTCGGGAAGCCGAACTGGGCAAGCAGCAGTCACCGACTGGCGTTTATGCTGTGTGGGCATTATGCCAAAGGCGGACTCGCGCAGGATGATCATCTTTATGTCGCGATGAACATGCACTGGAAGGATGCAGTCTTTGAGCTTCCCGGCCTGCCGGAAGGTGATGCATGGCATGTGTTTATAAATACGGGTGACGTGCAGAATCCATTCCATCCTGTCGATCAGGAGCCGCGTCTGAAGGATCAGTCGAAGATCCTGCTCGGTGCGCGTTCAGTCTTGATTCTGGTAGGGCGCTAAAGCCGATGGCAACGATCCTGCAAAAGTACAGGCAAAACAGGCGTGAACTTGGCGCGATGCTGACGCCGGATGGGCGCTGTCATTTCTGCGTGTGGGGGCCGTTTGCCCAGCAGATGACACTGCATCTGCTCGGTCCTGAAGATCAGTATCTGCCGATGGAGCGCGATGCGGAAGGCTATCATCGGCTGAGCGTCGAAGGCGTCGCACCGGGGACGCTGTACGCCTATCAGCCGGACGGCAATGCAGAGCGACCCGATCCTGCGTCGCGTTCGCAGCCGCAGGGCGTGCACGGGCCGTCACAGGTGATCGATGCGGCCTTTGCGTGGACCGATGATCGCTGGGCGGGAATCCCGCTGGACCAGTATATCTTCTATGAACTGCATGTCGGGACGTTTACACCGGAAGGCACGTTCGACGAAGTGATCCCGCACCTGAAGGATCTGGCGGCGCTGGGCGTGACGGCGATTGAGATCATGCCGGTCGCGCAGTTTCCCGGGGAGCGTAACTGGGGCTATGACGGTGTGAACCTGTTTGCCGTGCAGAACTCCTACGGGGGCGCGGATGGGCTGAAGCGGCTGGTGAACGCCTGTCATGCACATGGGCTGGCGGTGGTGCTGGACGTGGTCTACAACCATCTGGGGCCAGAGGGTAACTACCTCAGTGATTTCGGGCCGTATTTCACCGAGCGTTACCATACACCGTGGGGCGCAGGGCTGAATTTCGATGGAGTGAACAGCGACCACGTGCGGCGCTTCTTCATCGAGAATGCGCTGAACTGGATCAATGAATTTCACATCGACGGGCTGCGGCTGGATGCCACCCATGCCATGCTCGATTTCTCCGCCAATACCTTTCTGGAGACACTGGTGGA
>JAEZAF010000024.1 GCA_023430545.1 Chloroflexota bacterium | reverse complement strand
GTGGTCGAGCGCCGCCGTGAAATTGGTGTTTTCAAGGCGGTTGGCTATACCAGCGGGCTGGTCTTACGGGCACTGCTGAGCGAGTATGGTTTCCTCGGCATGTTTGCCGGTCTGTTCGGAATCATCGGCGCAGTGGCGGCGATCACGATGATTAATCTTTCACAGCCTGCCGCACAGATGAGCATTGAGCCGATGATTGTCGGCGGGATGCTGCTGTTTTCTGTCGTGATTGCCGTCCTGAGTGCGGCGGTGGTCGCATGGCAACCGACGCAGGTGCGTCCACTGGATGTGCTGCGCTACGAGTAAGTGAAACAAGCTGAGCGTGTACAACCCACAGCCTGCAATTCGCAGGCTGTGTGGTTTCAGACGGGTTCCGGTTGTAATCAGTCTGATCAGTGCGATCAGTTGCGGTTGGAGCTGGCGGGTTCGGCGGCGGGCCGTGGACGGGCGACCGATTCGCGTTTGAAGATATAGATGGTCCCGTCCTTATCGGTGCTGATGCCGACCATTTCCCATCCCTGCGCCCCGATGACATTCATGACCTCTGACAGCTTGCGGTTTTTCAGCTCACTTTGCAGCGTGCTGTTGATGTAATACTTGGTGGTGCCATAGATGCGCGAGGGCTGGAGTGTCAGATATTCCCATTTTGGCATGAAAGCAGTTCCTTACCTATAAACACTGATGAAGTAATGATGCATCCTATTGTACAGCGATTCAGTGTGGACGATATTCATACTCCATGCGGCGGGCAGTATCCGCGGCGTGGGATTTCCCGTGCAGTTTGGCGACAACATAAAGTGACATATCAATCCCGGCGGAAACCCCGGCAGAGGTGATAACGCGGCCATTATCGACAAAGCGTTTTCCGGGGCGGAGGGTGATATTTGGCTCAATCGCCCGAAGTTCGTCAAAGGCGGTGTGATAGGTGGTGGCAGTCAGATCGCGGAGCAGCCCCGCTTTTGCCAGCAGCAGCGCACCCGTGCAGACCGATAGAACCAGCTCGGCAGATGCGGCGGCCTGACCAATCCAGTCGATCAGCGGTGGGTTGAGGAGTTCGCGCTGCGTGCCTTTGCCACCGGGGATCAGCAGAATGTCGGGCTGTGGAGCCTGCTCCAGCGTGAAGGTGGGGTTCACGCTCAGGCCATTACGGGCGATAACCGGACGATTATGTTCTGCCACTGTGTAAACCTCGAAGCACGGCTTACGTGTCTGCATATCGCGGGTCACGGAAAAGACTTCAAACGGGCCAGCAAAGTCGAGGACTTCAACGTCGTCAAAGAGCAGGATGGCGAGTTTGCGCGGTGACATGTCCAGGGATCTCCCGATAATGGATACGGTGGCGAAGATTGCTATTCACTGCGGAGGGCGCGGGCCAGCACAAGGCGGGTGATGCGCCACGCGGGATACACACCAGCCAGCAGCGCCGCGACCGCCGCGACACCGAACGCCTGCAGGAATTCGCCTGGTGCAAGCTGAAGCTGCATCGTCCAGCCAAAACTGCGGACATTAATCACATACAGCAGCACCAGCGCCAGTGCCAGCCCAATGGGCAGCGCCAGCAGTCCGGCGACGACGCCCATCAGTCCGGTCTGAATGAGGGTGAAATCCCAGAGCTGACGCGCCGTCATACCGATGGCACGCATCAGACCGTACTGTCGGGTATTTTCGAGCTGAAGCGAGAGCAGCGCGCTCAGGATGCCGATGAACGCGACCACCGTCGCCAGCAGGCGCAGCGCGATGGTGATGGAAAAGGCGTTATCGAAGACCTCGAAGACACCGCTGCGCAGTTCACTGTTCGCCTGCACCAGCACGTCATAACCGATCAGTGACTCATCGCGCAGCGTGGCGATCACCTGATTGACATCGGCATCCGGTTCGATAAAGGCGGCGACCGAGGTCACGTAGGGATCATCCCAGTACTGGTTATAGACGTCACGTAGGATGAAGATGCTGCCCTGATCGGTGGTGTAATCGTAGAAGACGCCGACAATCGGGAAGGTCTGTTCTCCATTATCACTGACCAGTGTGATCTGGGCGTTTTCCTGTGTGATGCCGCGCCGGTAGGCAAACGGTTCGCTGACAATCAACGCACCCGCCGCCATCGCCGCCTGATAATCCCCGTTGGATGCGCTGTTCCAGACGAAATTACGATCCTCGGCGATATCCGCTTCGACCGCCTGAAGGCTGACGGCAGGCAGATCGGGATAATCCGGAGCAACGACACTGACTGAGCGCGAACTCACGACTCGGTCCACGCCTTCGGTCTCCAGTACACGCTGACGGATGGACGGCTCGACATCCGAGGTGTTGCGATTGGCGGTCAGCAGCGGCGGTGAGATGTAGATGTCGGCTCCGAGTGTGGTCTGAAGCCAGTCACTGACGGTGCTGCGAAAGCTGGAGATCATCACACTAACGCCCACAATCACACTGACAGCAATGGTCAGGGCGGCGACGGCAATCGCGGTGCGGCTCAGAGATCGGGTGACTGCACGTGGGGCCATGCGTCCGAGCAGGCCGAAAAGCCGCTCGGTCAGGGGGCGAATCCAGTGCATGGCGAGGGTCAGCGCGATCGGTGTGAAGAACGCGCTGCCGACGACGATGCAGAACAGTGCGGCGAAGCTGATGATAATATCGCGGGTGGGGATCTGTAACAGCAGCAGTCCGATCAGATTCAGGGCGATCGCCAGCAGCGTGAAGACCGGCACCAGCCGCTGGGTGGACTCTTCCTGAAGGCTGCGCTGCATGATCCCGGCGGGCGGGGTGCGGGTGGCTTCATAAGCCGGAAGCGCGGCGGCGGCGATGCTGGCAAATAACCCGATGGCCGCCCCTTTGATCAGGGTGAAGGGATCCACCGCGATACCCTGTACATTGACGGTGAAGTACAGGTCGCTGATGGTCTGTGCGACGAGGCCGACGCTGGCACGCCCGAAGATGATGCCGAGTCCGAGGCCGAGAATCGTCCCGGCAGCACCCAGCAGCAGTGATTCGCCGACGATCAGGAAGAAGACCTGCCGCTTTTCGGCTCCAATCGCACGCATGATACCGATCACCGGGCGGCGCTGGACGACGTTAAACGTCACGGTGTTGTAGATCAGGAAGCCGCCAACCACCAGCGCCAGCAGACTGAGTGCCTGAAGGTTGAGTTCGAAGGCGGCGGTCATCTGGGCGAGGGTATCGTTACCGGCGCTGACGGAGACAAGCTGCGCGGTGGAGGGCTGCACGGGCTGAATACGCTGCATCCAGCTTTCGGTGGCATCCGGCGGCAGGATGAGGTCAATGCGTGTGAGCCGGTCACCGAGGCCGCTGATTTCCTGCGCGGTGGCGATGTCGGTCAGTACAATATCGCTTAACGCCTGTGCGCTGGCGCGGTCATTAGGCTGGAGCAGTCCGACGATGCGCAGGTCCGTCTGACGGGCAGATGATCCAACGGTGATCGTGTCGCCGATCGCCACGCTGTAACGGTCCGCTAGTGACCGGCTGATCAGGGCGGTATTGGGCTGTCCGATGAACTGGGTCAGGGCTTCGAAGCCAAGCTGCGCTTCACCATCAGCATTGACCGATGCGAGATAACTGCGGAACGGCGGCTCGGCAAACGGATCGACACCGAGCAGGCGCAGCGGCTGATTGCCGAAATCAGTGCCGCGGATGTACTCCGAGATGACCGGCGCACTTTCCCGCAGGCCAAGCTCGACACGAATCTGACGGTAAAGTGAGGTCGGGATGCCGCCCGAAGCGCCGATGATCTGATGGGTGGCGCGTCCGGTGACGCTTTCGGTACTGAGGCTGAAGGCGCGTTTGGCGGAACCGTTGGCGATGTCAATCGCGATCACCATTGCCACGCCGAGCGCGACACCGAGGATAAACAGCACACTCTGGATAAAACGACGGCTGATCGACCGACGTGCCAATCGAAGCAGTGCAAGCATACGATAAACCTTAAATCTTCACCCAATGGAAATAAAACACAGTCCGATCTGATTGTAATTCAGAATGGGATGGCGGTCATCTGCGGGGTTATGGGCGTGCGGGTAGTTTATGCGGGCCGCAAGAATGCGGCCCCTACAGCGGAATTTCTAAAGCTCATCTGCTTCCTCTTCCTCTGGGTACTGGACATGCCAGAGATGCAGACAGTTCTGACGTTCGGCCCCGCCGCCATCCGCAATACAGAGCAGTGTCGGTGTGAGGATGCAGTCCATTGGGCGATGGAACTCCGGGCCGGGCAGGGTGGTCAGCAGATCCGCCAGTGATGGCTCCCGGGCCACACTGCGATCGAACCAGTGGGCGACATAGAAGACGTGGGTGTCGTAGTTATACGGCTGCTGTTCCTCATCGGTCTGGACACCGTCCAGCGCCACCGCCAGCCGGATGCGGCGGCACACGATATACAGATCCGGGCGTCGAAGGACCGCTTCGGCCACGACGTAGCTCTCTGCCACACCGAGCAGCATCGGCGGCAGTACATCCAGATGAAAGTGCCGGAGCAGCGCCATTTTTTCGGCCATATTCAGGCTGACGACCATATCCTGCACGCGCTCTTCCTCTCGCATGCCGCGATGACGCGGGCCGCGAAAGTTCAGCGCTTTGGTGGTATGCCAGACTGGCTGCGGCGTATAGCTTCCATCGGGAAGCGGCAGCGCTGTCAGATTCTGATAGCGTCCCCAGTCCTCATCGACGGTTTCCAGTAATTCTCCATGTAATGAAAGCTGATGCTGTGCCATCCATATTTCGTCGGCACTTTCGCTGTAGGCTTCTTCGACCAGCACTTCATCCTGCGGCGTGATGGCGATCAGGCTGCAATCTCCCTGATGCGGCAGGGTGAGGGTTTTCCAGTAAGTCAGTTCCGGCTGATGTCGGGACATGGAAGGTTATCGTACTCCGTTAAGCGAATCGTGTTGATAGTATCCAGTCGATACAAAGATGACATTCTATTGTTAGCAGATTTTCACGGTTTCTTTATGATTGATGATTTCAAGAACCGGCACCCATGTTATAATGGTTCTAAATTGAGCGCCAGCAGTGGCTGAAATTAATTGCGTGAGCGGGTCATGACACACTATTTTCTGAGTGATACGGTCGAGCTTGAATCGGCAGTGGAAAGTACCACTACTGCGGGTGAAGGCTTCGAATCGCCCTGGTCAAAACAGGTCAGTGCCATCCTGCCCGATGATTTTGAACCCCCTCTTGCTTCCGAAACGGGTATTTTGCCTATGATCCAGCTTGCCCATGAACATCGCGATCACACAGAAGGCGAAGATGCCGACTATCATCAGGATGAAATTCAGCCTGCACCGAAGGCGGCGCGGTCCAAAAAGGATAACCATGTGCCGAAAGTCCTGATTGTGGAAGACACCATAGAACTCGCCGAGGTCATTCAGGTGACGCTGGAGCGAGCCAATCTGGTGACCTATCATGAAATGCACGCTGACCGTGTGATGGCATTGATTATCGAACAGCATCCTGATCTGGTTCTGCTGGATCTGGGGCTGCCGGATACGTCGGGATGGAAAATCCTCGACGCCATGCGTGAACATTACGCCGAAGTACAGATGGAAATGCCGATCGTTATCATCATCACCGCTTATGGTGATCCGGCCAACCGGCTGGTGGGTAAACTTCAGAATATCCATTCATATGTCCTGAAGCCGTTTACTTCTGATGAAATCGAACAGGTTGTCGTCAACGCCCTGAATGGGGCATCCTAACCGTCTTATCAACGTTTTCCCTGTTATCTTCCGTTTTTCGGATTTATTGAGATGAAGTTATTCTCTCATCACGGGCCACTCAGGGTATCTGGGTGGCTTTTGATTTTTGTGCTCGAAGGCATTCTGATCGCCGCGGCGGTGATCCTGCTGCCGCAGTTAATGCCACAGCCGGATGCCGAGGCACTGACGGTTTCAGAACCTGCCCTGACCACGCAGGTCGTAGCGGGTCGTCCGGTGCAGGAACTCTACCGGCTGCATTTTCAGGGCCAGCAGACCGGGGACTGGACACGGCAGCAGTATCAGGATGCCGTGCGTTATGCCCAGCGCATCGGCAACCCCGGCCAGTCGCTGGATTATCAGCAGGCGGCGTTTGCGCAGTCCCCGGAGAACGCGGCGCTGGCGATTGATCTGGCGGAACGCTATATCGAACGCCGGGACTGGACCCGTGCCGCGCAGCAACTTCAGCGGGCGGCGGTGCTCAAACCGGACGACGGTTGGGTGAAAACCCAGCTTGGCCTGATCCTCGCCCCGCGCAGTGCGGCCAATGCGCTTCAGTATCTGCGCACTGCGACCTCATGGGCAGGCTATGATGAGGCGGTTGCACGGCTGCTGCCGCTTCTGGAAATCAGCACAAACGATGTCACCAGCGCCGTGCAGATCGGGCTGATACTTGGTCAGGCTGGCCTTTGGGAATATGCCGAAAACGCCTTCGCGGCGGCGGTCACGCTGGAACCGCTGGCGGAGTACAAGGCATATATCGGGCTGGCAAGGGAAATGCAGGGACGCTCCGGCAAACTGTGGATCGATCAGGCCGTCCAGCAGTCCCCGAACAACCCACTCGTGCAGTACATTCAGGGCATTTATCAGCGTGCGCAGCGCGATTATCAGGCCAGCGTCGCCAGTTTCACTACTGCATTGGCGCTTGATCCCCTCAACCCGGCCTATTATGCCGAGATCGGCCAGACCTATCGTGAAATCGGGGACATCGTGAACGCCGATTACTGGCTGCGTCAGGCGGTGACCGTCTCCAATCAGGACCCGCAGTTTGAGCGTATTCTGGCCGAGTTTCATCAGACCGCAGGCCCTGCGCTCTCAGCCGCGGGTGTCAATCCCAGTAACCCGGATGACACGCTGCTGGATGCTGATGCACAGGCCGAAATCGGCTGGACTCTGTATCGCATTGGCCGGACTGCCGATGCTGAGACCGCGTTCGGTGTCGCGCTGGCACTGGAGCCGGACAACATCCGTGTGACTTATTATCGTGGGCGGATGGCGCTGGATCAGGGCGACGAGGCGACCGCACGCCAGTTGCTGGAAGCGGTGATCGCCCGTAATGAGGATCTTGTGGCCGAAGCACGGGCCGTGCTCGACCTGCTCGACAGCCGCCAGCAGTGATATAATCAGTGCTATGTGCGCGAAAAAACGAACCTCCACTTCTGAACCTGAACTCCAGCAGACTCCGCATCACTGGCCGGTCTACGGACACGACTGGGCGGTGCATTATCTGCGCAAGGCGATGCTCAACCAGCGGCTACGTCAGGCTTATCTGATCGTCGGAATGCCGTCGATTGGTAAGACGCAGTTTGCCGATGCGATGGCGATGGCGCTCAACTGCACGCATGAAGATCTGGCACAGCGTCCGTGCGGCGAATGCCGTTCATGCCGACTGGTCATCAGCGGCAATCATCCCGATCTGGTGTACTCCGAACTCGATCCCAATACCGGTGCGCTGAAAATCGAAGCCCTGCGCACGGTGATGCAGCGCATCTCACTCAAGCCGTATGAGAGCCGCTATCGGGTGGCGATCATCTCCGATTTCGATCACGCCCGTGGACAGGCACAGGATGCGATCCTGAAAACGCTGGAAGAACCGCCGGATCACGCGATGATCCTGCTGCTGGCAAGCTCGACCGAGCCGATCATGAGCACCATCCTGAGCCGGTGTCAGAAGGTCTTTCTGCGTCCGGTGCCGATGGACACGCTTCAGGATATTCTGGTGAATATCTATGATGCGGAGCCGGAGCAGGCGCAGTTTCTCTCTCGTCTGAGCAGTGGCCGCATCGGCTGGGCGATCAATGCCCTGCGCGAACCCGATACGCTGACGCAGCGCGATAACGCCCTTAACCTGCTGGAACAGATTCTGGACTCGAATCGGGCAGCCCGCTTTGACCTTGCCAACAATCTGAGCAAGGATCGGGCGGCGCTGTTCCCGCTGCTGGAACTGTGGCAGACCTACTGGCGGGATATCCTGCTGACGCTGGAAAACGCGCCGGTCAAGCCGTGTAACAGCGACCGCATCGATCAGATCTCGCGGCTGCGCATGATCATGAACGCTGATGAAGCCCTGCACGCGCTGAAAGCCACACAGAAGCTGATGAGCCAGCTTGACACCAATGTCAATGTCCGGCTGGCTTTGGAAGTGCTGATGCTTGAATATCCGGGGCTGCGGCGGTAAACCTGCCTATAACCTATGACAACTGTAGGACTGGATTTCTCCGGTCCTCTATGCACCAAGTTAAGCCTACAGGTTGAAGCAGTGGCGGTGGCGGCGGCGCGAAAATTTGCGCCACCGCCACTATTTTCCCCTCAAAATGGGTGACGGTGACGGAATTTGCGGCGCATTTACGCCGCAAGATGCCACAAGATGCCGCAAGAATCTGCAAGATGCTGTTTGTGGCAGCTTGGAGCAGTTTGCTGCTGCTTGTTGCTGCTGCTGCTGCTGCTGCACAAAATTTTTGTGCGGCAACAACGGGTTTTCCCCTCAAAATGAACGGCGGCGGCAGATTTGCAGCACGATTTGGCTGCAAAGTGCTTGTAGCAACTTATGGCTGCCGCTAATCTGCTGCAAAATGCAGAAGTCCGCAGAAGCGGTATCGTGCGGATTTTGTGTCGATGTTAAGGTGCAGGACTCTCATAGTGTAGCGCGAATGTTCGAATTTTGTGGTTCGAATCTTCAAACGAAGTGGACCAAAAAGCGAGGTCTTTTCGCCTCAGGATTCGTAAAGTTGGTGCATATGGGACTGGATTTCTCCGGCCCCCCATGCGTACCAGGTTAAGCCATTTTACATGTTGAAGCAGGTGTAAATCAGGCCGCGGCTGCCCCCAATCCCGGAATTTATTCCGCAGGGATGGGGGCAAGCCCAAAACCTTAAGCGCTCGAAATCAGGTCGCCAGCACCCTACCTAAATCCACCCTTGCTACCGACAAACCTTATTGATTGACTTCTTCATCCCCCAACGGCTGGAACAGCGTGATCTGTAAACCGTCCGGTGAGACAATGCGGGCGTTGTAATCCCGCCACGGAGTGACGACCGGCGGATGCGTCGGCGTGATGCCTTTCTTCGCCAGATTCGCCAGTGCCGCATCCAGATCCGGGACGCGCAGCGCAAAACGGAGCATGCCGCTGGTGCGCGTGCCCGTCTCGAGGCGATCGACTTCGGCGGCATGGGCATCGTCGAAGATCTCCAGTGTGGCGCTGCCCATTTCGAACAGAATGCCTTTGGTGGCCTCGGTCGTCCAGATCGCCGAGGGTTCGACACCGAGCGCATCCTGATAAAAGCTGACGACTTTCTCGTAATCCTCGACGGTGAGCGCAACGCGGAGTTCAAGAATTGGGCGGGTCATTGCATTCCTTTCATCGAATGCGGAAGGATGAAGTCACATAAAGCCTGAACCGGTTTCAGGCGTTGATCTTACCTGGTTGTCGGGTGTCCGCAGCACTTTCCCCTACCGTAATTCGCCGCTTTTCTATATACTGCGCAACCAACTCCGAACAGAAATCGCAAGAGGTTCTATGATCGACGTCAATCAGCTTCGCAGAGGGACAACGTTCACCGAAGATGGTGAACTGTTCAAAGTCATCAATTACGCTCACAACAAGACCGGTCGCGGCGGTGCTACCGTACGCATTCAGGTTCGCAATCTGCGCAGTGGTGCCACTTTTGAAAAGACCTACAACTCCGGCAACCGCGTGGAAGATGTCCGCCTCGAAAACACCGAAGTGGAATTCCTGTACGACGATGGCGAATTCCTGACCTTTATGGACACCGAAACCTACGACCAGCCCCAGATGCGCCGTGATGTCTTTGGTGATGATGTCCAGTACCTGAAGGAAAACCTGCGCCTGAAGCTGAGCAGCTATCAGTCCGAAATCATCGACTATGAACTGCCGACCACCGTCGATTATCTGGTGACCGACAGCGAGATGGCGGTAGCAGGCGATACCGCCAACAATCCGACCAAGCGTGTGACCACTGAGACTGGCCTCGAAGTGCGTGTCCCGATGTTTGTCAACGTTGGCGACACTATTCGCGTTAAAACGGAAGATGGCAGCTACGTCACACGTGTATAACTGAACCTATACCGCGTATGATCAAAAAGGGGATGGCTGCCGAAGCACATCCCCTTTTTGTTTCGTTATGGTCAAGATGCACAAATGGGGATGGTGGAGAGTTGAACTTCCATGTGCATTGACAGCCGCTTCAGCATTCAGCACAATCGAAAGGAGTGATTCACCAGCAGATTCTGCCAGTCACAGCCATTTGTCGGCTGATCATGAAACATCAGTAAAACGCTCCAGACCTGTGTTTATTTTTGGTAATTCTGAAGAGAGCATCCATGACACTCGAACGGGAAACACGAAAAGTCGATCTTGATACACCAGAGTTCGCGGTACCCACCGAGAACCTGATCCCGGTAAATGATTATCCCAATCACATGCAGGCCATTCCGCCATCGCGCATGTTTGAGATCAAAAAGGCGCTGGATGGTTACGTGGCACGCGTCGGGGCAGATGCCGTTACCTATGACGCCTCTCAGGGCGATGGCGGGGCAAGCCTTCCCGGTGTTCCGCCGGAAATCCTGATGCGTGCGGCTGAACTTCAGGTGCAGCACGGCACCGGCTACGATCAGCCGTTCGGGACCAAGCAGTTCCGCACGGTGACCGCCGAGAAGTACTGGAAGCTGAATGCGGCTACTGGCTGGACACCGGAAAACATCATCTTCGTGCAGGGCGGGCGCGACGGCCTGAACAAAGCCTATAATGCGATGTCATCACTGGGTTATGGCCGGATCGGGGATCTGGTGGTGGTGTCGCGTGTCCCGTGGATTTCGTACAACTGGGGTCCGTACAGCGTCGGCATGAATGTGCTGCGGGCACCCGGTCAGCCGGAAGAAGGCTGGCGCTATACACCGGACAGCATCCGCGAGACCGCACGGTTTGCCGAAGCACATGGCCGCAAAATCGCCGGTCTGGTGATCACGTCGCCGGATAATCCCACCGGGCGCACGACACCGCTGGAAGAGCAGATCGAACTGGCGCACACAGCGCTGCGCAGCGGATATGCCTTTGTGCTGTTCGACTGGATCTATCACTGGATCACAGACGGCGGGCCATCAGACATTAACACCGTGCTTCAGGCCTTCGACCCTGAAGACCGCGAACGCCTGATCTTCCTCGATGGCCTGACCAAGAGCCTCGGCGCATCCAATATCCGCAGTGCGCATCTGGTGGCAGGCAGCAAGGTGATCAAGCACATCAACGGTCAGGCATCGCATGGGCTGGTGCCGAGCTATTACGCGCAGGCGGTGGCGATTGCCGCTTATGACATGGGCTTTGAAGATGCGGCCCGCACCATTCTGGAGCCGACCAAGCAGAGCCGTCATGTGCTGCGCGAAATCCTGGAAAAAGCCGATGTGCCGTTCATCATCGGTGACGGTTACTATGCCTTCATCGATGTCAGCAAGTACATTGAAAACGGGAAGCTGCCAAATGGAGACACCCTGAAGGACAGCGCGGATCTGGGCGCGTTCCTCGGTGAGCAGTTCGGCGTGACGGTGGTGCCGGGGGTTTACTTCTCCGATGCCGGTGCAAACTGGGTGCGCTTCAGCTATGCACTTCCGCCGGAAAGAACACAGAATGCCGCGACGCGTCTGTTTGAAGGTCTGGATAGTCTGCTGTAGCGGCGGGCTGAAAGTCTTTTCATGCTGTAATTTCAAAGGCCGTATCCCTCATTGGATATGGCCTTTGTAACTCGGGCTGACTGTTCTGAGCGACTCCCGTTATAATCCGCAAGGCTTCATGCTGGTCTGCCTGATTCAATATCCGCAAATCATCGCACACACATTCCCATTGGTTATAAGGAACTCCCACGGTGCAAGCGACGCGCTGGACAAGCTTTGATCTGATCTTTTTCGACTGCGACAGCACCCTCTCGACGATTGAAGGGATCGACGAACTGGCACGGCTCAAGGGTAAAGAGCTGCGCGTGGGGCTGCTGACACAGAAGGCCATGGATGGCGAACTCGATCTTCAGGAAGTGTATGGCAAGCGTCTGCAGGCGATCAAGCCGACACGCGGCCAGTTGAAGGCCATCGAAGAGCTGTATTACGAGACGATTGTGCCGGATGTGCAGGCGGTGCTGGATGCGCTGCGCTTTCTGGAAAAGCAGGTGTTCATCATCAGTGGTGGGCTGGCGGAGCCGGTGCGCGGGTTTGGTCAGCGGCTGGGGATCGCAGCGGATCACATTCGGGCAGTCGAACTGGAATACAACGAACTTTCCGGTGACTGGTGGCGCTATCATGAGCCGCAGACCCAGCATCGTCAGACCTATCTCGATTACAATGAGGGGCCGCTGACCGTCAGCAGTGGCAAGCCGGAGATCATCGAGGCGCTGGCGCGTGGGCATCATGGGCGGCGGCTGATGGTAGGCGATGGCTCATCCGATCTGGCGACGCGCAGTGTGGTCGATCTGTTCGTCGGCTTTGGTGGGGTGGTCACACGCGAAAAGGTGCTGCGCGACTCCGACGTGTTTGTTCACAGCGAGTCGATTGCGCCAATTCTTCCACTGGCGGCGGGGACATCGGGTTATGCTAAAGTGATTGGGACACCGCATCAGGCGGTTTTTGAGAAGGGCATCCGGCTGGCATTTGAGCAGAGTCAGATGCAGATTCAGCGCGAAGATTTACGTTACGCATTTGAGGCAGCTTTCAGACATGCAGAATGAACTTTTTGACAGTACTAAACAGCCCGTTACCCGCCAGCGTCAGCGCGGACAGCGCTATGAGGCCATCATCTTCGATATGGACGGCCTGCTGGTGGATTCCGAAGTGATCTGGGAAGAAGCGGAGATGGCGCTGATGTCATCACGCGGGCATCAGTTCGGTCCGGAAGATCGCAGTGAGATCGTCGGCCTGCGGGTCGATGAATTCCTCGATCATCTGCGGGTACAGTATCAGATGCCGGAGACGCTGGAAGTGCTGATCGAGGAACTGAATAACCGGATGCTGGCACTGATCCCGATCAAGGTGACACCGCATCCGGGGGCGGAAGAACTGCTGGATTATGTGGTGCGGAATCAGATCCTGCGGGCGATTGCCTCCAATTCCCCGATGTCGATCATCGATCAGACGGTGAGCGCGCAGGGCTGGAATGATATTTTTCAGGTGCGCTGTTCCGGTGATGATGAGGCTCAGGGCAAACCCGCACCGGATGTCTATCTGACAGCGGCGCGGCGTCTGGGTGTGGACCCTTCACGCTGCCTTGCGCTGGAAGACAGCGTCAACGGGGCGCGGGCAGTGGTGGCCGCTGGTATGACCTGCTTCGCCGTGCCGGATCGCTCTCACAGTGACGCATCGAAATTTGCGGAAATCACACCGTATGTGTTTTCCGATCTGCACGCTGTGCTGGCCTATCTTCAGGAACCAGATGATGAGCAGGGTGCGTAGACCGTAGAAACGCAGTCACATTATGCATCAACACAGGGCCAGCATATCGCTGGCCCTGTCTGTTGATCTGAGGGTGAATACTGCGGGGATGTCAGCTTATGCCGCTGACGCTTCGAGTTCTTCGGTGGGTTCGGCGGGTTCATCCGGGCTGGGCAGGCGATCCTGAAAACCGGGCATCATGACATCCGGAAGCTGGACGTCGAACGTGAGGGTTTCGCCGTCACGCAGCACTTCCACTGACAGGGAGTCGCTGCCCATGATGGTTTCCATCAGATCCTGCATATCGAGATCGTCAGTGACAGGGGTGCCGTTGATGCTGGTGATCACATCCCCGGCCAGCAGACCGGCTTCAGCAGCCGCACTGCCCGTCAGGACGCGTGAGATATAGAAGCCATCCTGCTGCGGGACATTGAATTCCTGCGCGGTGGTCTCATCGAGGACTGCACCGTCAACACCGAGGATCATCGGGGCCATGTGGAGACCCATCCCCGGCACCCCGCGCATTCCCGGAAACATGAAGATCCGCCCACCGGGGAAGCCTTCCAGACCTTCTAACCCTTCCATACCGGGCAGCTCTGGGAAAAACAGCTCGAAAGAACCCTCTGCAAGTGTGGCAGTCAGTTCCTGTGTTTCTCCATCACGCTCAATAGTCACGGTGACTTCATCACCGGCTTCCAATTCGGCAATAGCATCGACCACGGCCTGTGAGTCTGCCACTTCCTCACCATTGATAGCGGTGATCACGTCACCAGCCTCAATGCCAGCGGCTTCTGCCGGGGAGTCTGCTACCACTTCCATCACGACAGCGCGGTCATCTTCGTCTGACAGTGAGATACCGAGGAAGGGACGATCGCTGAACTCATACTCGAAGTCGAAATCGTCCATATCGCCGAAGTTATTCCCGCGACGGTCGCGGCGGTCCTGACGACGATCCTGACGGCGGCCCTGTCCCTGATTGCAGTAGCTGTCCGGCGCGGTGCCGAGTGTGACATCGATATCCTGTGTTTCACCATCACGTTCGATGGTCAGGGTGACGGTATCACCGGGGGCGAAACTGCCGACCAGCGCTGCGAGATTGCCGGCACCGAATTCCTCCCCATTGACGGCGGTCACAATGTCGCCTGCCTGAAGCCCTGCTTCGTCCGCGGGGCTGTCCACGACGATTTCCACGATCACGACACCGTCACCATCGTCATTCGGTCCGAAGCGGACGCCAAGATACGGACGGCCTGATGTATCAGGTGACTCGGTTGTGGCTTCCGGTTCGACCTCGGCGGTGGGTTCCTCGGTCGGGGCGTCTGTCTGGGCGGCCACCAGCCCGATCGCCGAGAAGATCACGGCGATCACCAGTAATGTTGTTATAAGACGTTTCATCGCGTTGATCCTTTTCTGCTATCCAGTCTGTTTACTTTCGATGGAAGGCTTCATGAGCCTTCTATCAGGTGCTTCTGTGTTTACGCTATCAACGTACAGCACGAGTTTGAGCGAAAGATCAACAATCTGTAAATTTACTGTAAAAGCTGGAAGGCAGGGAAAAGCAAAACAACCGGGCTTGTTCCTGTCACGGGATGACAGGTGCCCGGCTGCTGGTTGTTGACTGTCTGAGTGGTTGTTGGATAGGGGTTGGACGATTAGCGAAGCTGCGAGATCGCCGTGTCTTCTTCTGACCAGCGCTCGACCAGTTCCGGTTCAAGCTGCCATTCGATGATCTCGGCGGGTTCGACTGCTTCGGCCATCTTCGCAAGCTGCCACTGATCGTAGACATTCCACAGGAGCATGGCAGCGTAGGCCAGTGTGTAAAGTCCCATATAAGGGACAAGCTCCGGCTGATAGATAGCCGCCATCACCAGACCGGCGAATGCATACAGGCCGAATGCCAGTTCCGCCATTATGGTCCAGTCCGCTTTCAGACGATAGCTGTTCTTCTGCTGACGTCCATATTTAGGCGTACGGACGAATTCGCTTTCCTGATTCTTCAGGACACTTGAAAAGGCTTTGAAGGCAGCATGCGCGTTATTGACCATGATCCCCGTACCGATCACCATCAGTACCGGGAAGTACAGCAGACGCTGAATCCATGTGCGGCGGTTGATACGGTACTGGGACAGCGCGTGCATCAGCGGTGGCAGCACACCGAGGACGCCTAAGGGTGCCAGCGGCAGATCGGAGACGGCGTCGGCCAGAATCAGCGGCGGCGTCATGACCAGCAGTACCAGCATGACGGTATGCGGGAGATACTGCACCAGATGCTGCATCGCCATGAGCTTCTGTGTGGGGGCGAGATTGCTGCGCAGGACCGGCCCCGACAGTTTCATGAGACACTGATTGGTCCCCTGTGCCCAGCGTGACTGCTGCTTCTTGTACGCGGCCATCACCGGTGGGATCTCACCCGGCACGACGATGTCGGGCAGGTAGAGGTACTTCCAGCCCTTGATCTGAGCGCGATAGCTGAGGTCGAGGTCTTCGGTCAGGGTGCGGGCGGACCAACCACCTGCATCTTCGATACACTCGCGCCGCCAGATACCACCCGTGCCGTTGAAGGTCAGCAGCAGGCCGCTGCGGTTACGGGCTACCTGTTCGACGGCGAAATGCGCGTCGATGGCGAGCGACTGGGCACGGGTCAGCCAGTTGGTATTGGCATTGGTATGTCCCCAGCGGGTCTGCACGATGCCGAGGGTGGGATTACCGACAAAATAGGGCACGGTCTTCAGCAGGAAATCACGCGGCGGGATGAAGTCGGCATCCAGCACGGCGATATATTCGACGTTCTGTGGAAGCAGCTTCAGGCCGTAGTTCATCGCCCCGGCCTTGTAGCCCTGACGATCTTCACGCTGGACATGCTGGATGTTCAGCCCACTCTGCTGAAGCCATGCGACACGGGTCGCCAGCAGCTCAGAGGTATCATCGGTGGAATCGTCCAGCACCTGAATGAACAGGCGATCACGCGGGTAATCCAGATGAGCGACGCCCCTCAGAAGCTGTTCAACGACGTATTTTTCATTGTAAATCGGAAGCTGTACCGCAACGGCTGGCAGCTTCTCCCGCGCGACACTGGGTAATGGATGCTGTTCGTTACGATGACGAAGGTAGAGCAGCAGCAGGATCAACTGCGAACCCGTGTAAATCCCGAGGATAACGGCCAGACAGATGTAAATGAGTGTCAGTAGTGTAATCAAGATTGACCTCTAATCTCCCATGCGATAATTTCCGGCGGACAAAGAAAACGTGCGCGTGGCGCACCCAGCCCCTCCAGACCGATGCCACGTGAAGTGTACAGAGTGGTTTGTCCCAGATCGTAACGTCCCATCACAAACTGTTTGCCGAGATGACTTCCCGAAAACAGTGCGCCGATCAATGGCAGGCGAATCTGCCCGCCGTGCGTATGCCCACATACATACAGATCCACCCCGGCAGTGTTGGCATCCGGCGCGACATCCGGTGCGTGTGTGAGCAGCAGTGTGAATACACCGGACGGAGCACCGCTCATCAGCCGTGCGAAGGTGCGCTGATCACGCTCGAGGATATGACGCGTCACCATGCCGATCAGGTGCAGTGGACCGGCGTCAGTCTGAATGGTGAGCTGTTCATCCGTCAGCAAACGCAGGTTGTCCAGCCCCTGTGTGAATTCCCGCACGCGCTCAAGCGGTTCGACCGTGTAGGTGCCGGGGACACAGTAGACGCCTAAGGGCGCACGCCATTCGCTGATGATCTCACGGATTTCGTTAAAGGTAGCAGGATCATAGGTGTTCGACAGGTTGACAAAATCACCGGAAAAGACGATCAGATCCGGTTGCAGTGTTTCAATCATCCGGTTGAGATGACGCTCTCGCGGCGTGATATGTTCCAGATGCAGATCACCCAGGTGCAGCACGCGGACTGATTTGCCGGGTTGAAGTTTGCGCGATGTGAGCGTCTGACGGGTCACACGCAGGTTGAACGGCTCGATCCATGTGGAATAGAACACGAGGCCGGTCATGCCGATCATGCTGAGAAAGGCGAGGCTGTGCGCGATGTCGATGCGGTCGGTGACGATCCCGATCAGGCCGCTCAGCAGTGAGGTGACCAGCAGCACCAGCGCAATCGCCAGCGCGGACGCTTTTTCCGGCCCATAGCTGCGCCCGGTGCGCGGCAGCAGCCAGAGGATCACCCAGTTGACGGCCACGGCCATCAGATACAGTTCCGGCAGGCCGGAATCCGCCGACCAGACAAGGGTGAGAATCAGCGCGAAGAGCAGAAACAGCAGGATGAGAACCAGTGAGGGGAGTCGCTGCAGATTATCGGTAAAGACCAATACCTTGTGAAACCGGCTTTCACCCATTGGATCGTGCGCAAGTTTTGACTGCGCTGTATCGGTTGTGCCCATAATCGTTTTATCGATGGCTCGTCTGCAATCCGCAAGGGCGACGGCTGGCGGGTTCGTTGGCGGGTTAAGCGAACGGAGATCATGCCAGTGTCACGACGCGACATTATACGCCTCGTCTCAAACCTGTAGCAAGGTAACGCTTGCGTTGTCTCACGTAAGGTTTAGGATCATGTACAGATCTGAATACCAAAACGGATATAAATTCTGGCTGTTTTGTACCGTTTGGACGCTATATTAAAGGATATTGAGAGTGGACATCGTTCAGGTAAGAGTAGGTGAGGGATTCCTGGCGACAGCTTCGGCACGTCAGCATGAATGGTTTACGGATCTGCCCATCCGTGACGGTGGAGAGGACAGTGCGCCAACGCCTGAAGAGCTGCTGCTGAGTGCAGCGGGGACCTGCATGGCGCAGACCGCAAAGCTGTATGCCAATCGCAAGGGCTGGCCGCTGGCAGGTGTTGACATCGAGCTGACGCTGATGCGCATCGACCCGGTCGATTATCCCGGCTGCGCGGGGGAGTCACGCTTTGCGCACCGAATCTCTGAGAAGATCATGCTCCGGGGCGATCTGTCTCTAGAGCAGCACGATCGCATTCTGGAGATTATGCGCAAGTGCCCGGTGCGGCGCGTTCTGATGAATCCGGTGGTCTTTGAAGATCAGCTTTTTGAAACCCCAATTGCCGAGTAGCCACAGTGCAGGGACACAAACAAAAAAAGCCAGTGAAATCAGTCACTGGCTTTTGACTTTCAGGATAGACCTCAGCCCTGGGTTTTCTGGCTGCGGGTAGAACGGCTGGGGCTTTTACGTTTCGGGGCTTGCCCTTCCACGACGCCATTTTTCGACGTTTTAGAAGGCTTGACAGCTTTCTCTGACCTGGCGGGTTGTTTGGCCGGCGCTTTGGCTTTCGCAGTCGATTTGCGTGCGGTCCCGGACTTGCCGCCCAGCGGTGTCAGTGCGTTATCAAGCACATCGTCGAGCGTATCGGCGAAGATGAACTTCATGGAATTGCGCACTTCTTCCGGCAGTTCTTCGAGATCTTCCTCGTTCTTGCGCGGCAGGATCACAGTGTCCACGCCCAGACGGTGCGCGGCAAGAACTTTATCCTTCACACCGCCGACTGGCAGCACCTGACCAAGCAGGGTGATTTCACCAGTCATGGCAACGTTGCTGTAAACCGGGCGATTGGTGAGCAGTGAAGCCAGCGCGGTCGCAATCGTCACACCGGCGGATGGGCCGTCCTTCGGCGTAGCACCCGCCGGAACATGCAGATGAATATCACTGCTGTCGTAGAAGGCGGGATCGACACCGAGTTTATCCACTCGTGAACGGATGTAGCTCAGGGCAATGCGTGCGCTTTCCTGCATGACTTCACCGAGTTTGCCGGTGTACTGAAAGCCCTTGCCGCCGGGCATGCGGGTAGCTTCGACGAACAGCACATCACCGCCGACCGGCGTCCACGCCAGACCGGTCGCAACGCCGGGATGATCGGTGCGGTCTTCGATCTCACTGCGGTAGCCGTAGCGGGTACGACCGAGAAGCTCGCGCACCATCGCTTCGTCGATAACAACCTTGTCCTGTTTGCCTTCCGCGATGCGCGTCACGATTTTGCGGGCGGCACGTCCGATTTCGCGTTCCAGTGTGCGGACACCGGCTTCGCGGGTGTAATCGCGGACGATTTCCAGCAGGGCATCGCGGGTGATTTCGACCTCATCCGGCAGCAGACCGTTTTCGCGGATCTGACGCGGGACAAGATACTGCTCGGCGATGGCAACCTTTTCCTGCTCGGTATAACCGCTTAACTGAATGATCTCCATACGGTCACGCAGGGGGCCGGGGATCGGTTCCAGTTCATTGGCGGTGGTGATGAACAGCACTTCGCTCAGGTCGAAGGGTACATCGAGATAATGGTCGCGGAACTCGACATTCTGTTCCGGGTCCAGCACTTCCAGCAGGGCGGCGGCAGGATCACCACGGAAGTCGCGCCCCAGCTTGTCCACTTCGTCCAGCATGATCACCGGATTGCGTGTCTCGACGCGGCGCATGGTCTGGACAATGCGACCGGGCATCGCACCGATGTAGGTGCGGCGGAAACCGCGAATTTCGGCTTCGTCACGGACACCACCGAGGCTCATGCGGATGAACTTGCGTCCCATCGCACGGGCAATCGACGCGCCGAGTGAAGTCTTACCTACGCCGGGCGGCCCGACAAAGCACAGAATCGCGCCTTCGCGGTCGCGGCGGACGTAATCCGACACCGGCTGATCCTTGAACTGTTCAGCACGGTCACTGCGCAGCTTGCGCACCGCCAGATATTCCAGAATGCGTTCCTTGATATCCTTCAGGCCGTAGTGGTCTTCGTCCAGCACTTCACGGGCAAAGGCGATGTCGAGGGTATCCTCGGTGCGCTTCGACCACGGCAGGCTGGTCAGCCAGTCAAGATAGGTGCGGATCACACCATATTCAGCGGCAGCCACGGGCAGGCGAGAGAGACGATCCAGTTCGCGGCGGGCTTCCTTTTCCGCTTCAGATGGCATCCCTGCTTCAGCAATCTTGCGGCGGAACTCCTCAACCTCAACCATCTGCTCGTCGGTTTCGCCCAGTTCGCGCTGAATGGCCTTCAACTGTTCGCGCAGGTAATACTCGCGCTGAGTCTTCTCCATCTCGGACTGTGCGTCCTGCTGGATTTTGCGGCCCAGCTCCAGCACTTCCAGTTCCTTGGAGAGCAGGGTCACCAGTCGGCGCAGTTTGGCATCCACGCTTTCGATCTCGAGAATCTCCTGCGCGTCCTTCGGCTCAATGCGCATGTAGGTGGCAATCGAATAGACGAGCTGAAGCGGCTCCTCGACATTGAGGGTCGCAGTCAGCAGTTCACCGGGGATATTCGGGACCAGATCCGCAATGCGCGTAAACTGATCGCTGACATTACGCACCATCGCCTCGATTTCAAGCGATTCCTCACTGGCTTCCGGTTTGCTGTGGATGCGTGCCTTGAGATAAGGCTCAGTCGAGGTGTATTCGTCAAGCTCGATACGGGTGAGGCCCTGCACCAGCAGTCGGATGGTGCCATCAGGGGCGCGAAACAGCCTCAGGACTGAGGCGAGTGTGCCAACGGTATAAATATCATCTGGGCCGGGGGTTTCAAGTTCGGCATCACGGGACGCAAAAAGCCCGACAAGCTGATTACCGCTCATCACATCGTCGATCAGCTTGATACTGCGCGGCTGAGCGACGGTGAGTGGGATTGTCATACTCGGGTAGACGACAATGCCCCGGAGCGGAAGAACGGGAATTTCTTCCGGGATGTTTTCAGACGGGTTGTTCTCTTCTTCGTCATCCTCACGAAAGTTGATGTCCAGCCGCTGCCCGCTAACAGTCTCGCTTGCAGTCATACTCAGGCCTTTTCGTTTTCTATTCAGTCTCTGTAACGTCATGGTCAATGGTCTCACTGTGATTTTGGACGCCGCTGTCATTTACATTGATCGTCCGTGAAAGGCGGCGCGGCAGGTCAATCTGTAAAAACCCATCCTGGTAAACGGCAGTTACACGATCAGGCTCGACGACCCAGGGTAAAGGAATCTGCAACCGGAATTCTCCGTAACCGATCTCCACACGGTGATAGGCAATCGGATGCTGTTCAACATCGCGGTGACGCACGCCGCTGATGATCAGCGAGTGATTGACAACCGTGATGTTCACATCCCCCTGCCGTATACCGGCAATCTCGACCACGATGTGAAGCCGATCAGAAAGTTCCAGAATATCGGTCGGCGGGATAAAACGCCGAACAAGCGTAGAAGTCATGAAAATACTCGTGCCTCACATGAAAAACGAATGGTGCCAGGGTCAGGTCGGCGATGAAGTGGGTGCGCTGAACCGGGGAACCGATGTCAAACCATGTGGGGTCAATCCACATCTGGATGATGATAACACGGCGGAGTAAAAATCATGTAAGAGTTCAGACCAAGTTAAGATTCTGATGAAAGCGGCTATTGGCTTTAAAAAGTAACTATAATAGAGTGAAATAAGCCAGAGGTGATACAGATCGGAACGAATACTTATAGATTCATCTGAAAACATGCGTACCACACTGACATTGAAGCAGAAAGACAAGACCGTCATGTTTCGCGGATCATCAGCACCCGAACCACTTGAACTTCTTCCACAGGTTGAGCTTTTCCAGGGCCTGAACAGCGCACAGGTCGCAGAACTGGTGGAGCTGATTCAATATCATCAGTTTAACAGCGGCGATGTGATCTTCCGGCAGGACAGCGTGGGCGATCAGATCTATGTGATTGCCAATGGTCAGGTCGAGATCCGCATTCAGGATGGCAACCAGACCGGTTATGCCGCCGTATATCTGGGAAGTGGTCAGGTATTTGGAGAGATGGCGCTGATCGATCAGGGTCCGCGCTCAGCAACAGTGATCGCTGCCGAAGACGGCACGCAGGTATACGGTTTTCCGATAGAAGCATTTAATGCGTTATGCCAGCGCAACACCGCCATCGGTTATGTGCTGATGCGTAATCTTGCACAGGATCTCTCCTTTAAGCTCCGTCACCGCCATTTCGATTTCCCTGAGGCCCAGGAGTAGCCGACGATGATTTATAAAGTGAGTTATGTTGTCCTCAATGGTGAGTATCCTGGCGGGATCAAAAACGAACAGACGTATCCGCAGCCGGGTATGAAGGTGAAGATCGGTCGGCAGGCATTTGAAGTAGTCGAAGTCCATGCGATTATGCCGCCGCGTGATAACTTTCAGTTCCTGCATGCCACTGTCAAGCCTGTGGATAACGATGTGGCAGTTGCGGGTCGTTAGCAGACGTATCATCAGCAGGCGTTTAAGACGAGCTTTCCGATAACGTTTTATTGTATCCCAACCAGCACATGGGTTCGAAGTCCGGCGCGGTGCGTCGGGCTGTGTGCGTCATACTGGTTTGCTTGACAGTCCCTCTATACCCCCTATAATCCCAACTGCGTTGTCATCAACTATGTTGTCATACTCCGCGTCAAATGTCATCAGCCGTCAGGAAAAGCAATCGTGGCCCGTAAACCCGCAGATCAATCCGTGAATCGAGACGATATCCTTCAGGCCGCCGCCGAAGTGCTGCGCCGGAATGGATACGAAGCAACTACTATGAAGGATATTGCCGCACAGGTGAACCTCACCGCGGCGAGCCTGTATCATCATTTTTCAAATAAGGACGCGCTGCTGCTGGCGGTGCTGGAAGTCGGGCTGGAATACGCGATTGAGCAGATCGAACCGATTGTCGCGTCTGATCGATCTTCGGCTGAGAAACTGCGCGAAATGGTGCGTCTGCATGTGGGTGGCGTGACCGAGAATACAGTGGTGGGCGCGGCGATGGTCTCCGAAATGAGGCCGCTGATCCACTTCAAGCCGCCGCCTCGCGGCAGCAACGGCTCGTCAGAGAATGGCGACGATGCGTATGAAAAGTTCAATGTGCTGCGCGACCATTTCTTTGAACTGCGCGACCGCTTTGAAAATCTGTTCCGGCAGGTGATCGAGGAAGGGATTTCGTCAGGGGAGTTCTGCCCGGTTGAGGTGCCGATCTTCGTCAAGACGATGCTGGGGGCGCAGAACTGGGTCGGCGTGTGGTACAAGCCAGAAGGCGCGCTGACCGGTGACCAGATTGCCAAGCTGATGGCCGATACCTTTCTGAATGCACTGCGGCCATAACACACGATCGTGAGCCATGTAGGAAAAACCGTCCCAAATTCTATAGCAACAGCGGACGCGCCGTTGTGCATCTCTACATGCTGCATGATGTGCAGGGGCGGGATTTTCCCACTGCTTATTGCGAATATTTACACTGTGCTTTGCCCTTTATGACCGGAATCTGCACTTTAAAGAGGAATTATGAGGCTGCTTGAAGACAAGGTTGCGTTAATTACGGGCAGTGGTCGCGGGATTGGCGCGGCGGCAGCACGCCTGTTTGCCCTGCACGGCGCAAAAGTGGTCGTGACGGACATCGACGCAGAACCGGCTGAAGAAACGGCGCATCAGATCATAGAATCAGGCGGAGAAGCGCTGGCGGTCCGGGCGGATGTCACCGACGCGGGTGGTGTCGAGGAACTGATCGGTCAGACGGTGTCGCGCTACGGCGCGATTGACATTCTGGTGAATAACGCCGGTTATACATGGGACGGCATGGCGCATAAGATGAGTGATGATCAGTGGGAAGCGATGCTGGCGATCCATCTGACTGCGCCGTTTCGAATAATCCGTGCGGCGGTGCCGTATATGCGCGAAGTCGCCAAGCAGGAAAAAGCTGCGCAGGGGACGATGAAAGCGCGCAAGATCATCAACGTGAGCAGCACCAGTGGGACACGCGGCAACGTCGGCCAGTTGAATTATGCGGCGGGTAAGTCGGGCATCATCGGCATGACGCGGACGCTGGCGAAAGAATGGGGCGCGTTCA
>JAEZAF010000005.1 GCA_023430545.1 Chloroflexota bacterium | reverse complement strand
ACAGCTCGTTAAAGCGTTCCATTTTCTGGCTGCGGCGGATCGATCGGTCAACATAAACCGCAAGAAAACGCTCATAGGTGTCACGCCAGTTGATCAGTGTGGCGGCGTGTTCACTTCCCAGAAGCTGTTCGGTGACCTGAACCATCTTGTGATGCGCGCTGCGAATCGGTTCCTGCGGTTCGGTCGGGCGCTTTTCCACTTCCTGTCGCATCGTCCGCAGCAGCACATGGAGTTCAGCGGCGGCGGTTTGCAGTTTGCCCAGCCATTCCTGATAGGGTTCGATGTGCAGCTCCGTGCTGTGCTGCGCTTCGGCGGCGGCTTTGATCGCGTTTTCCAGCTTGAGTCCGGCGGCGCGGAATTCGCCATCTGCCCATTCGCGTACACCGGCTTCGACTTCACGAAGGCTGAGGACCGCCGGAGCGATCAGCTTCGCCTGCGGATTTTCCTCAATCAACCGGCGGGTTTTCTCAAGTTGTTTCAGGGCGGATGCATTTTGCAGGCTGTTGAGCAGTTCGGTGATGCGGTTCAGATCGACCTGACGATCGATAAAGTCATCGAAGGTGCGGATCAGGATGTGGTTGACCTTGTTTTCGCCGAGGGTGCGAATAGCTGCCTCTCGCCAGAAGCGGCCATCCTCAATCAGGCCATCGTGGGTATCGAGTGCGCCGAGCATAATGAAGTTGGAAGTCAGGATGCGGTTTGCCGCACTGCTGTGGCGCTGGTAAAGCTCCACCAGTCCCTTGTTCATCGCCCGCAGATAGGTTTCCTTGCTTGGCATCTGCGCGTTGAAGTTATCACGCACCTTGAGTTCTTCAGGCGTATACAGCGCTTCGACTGCGTTTAAGGCTGTCTGGGTACGCTGGACATTAAGAATCGCGTTACGGTCAATCCATTCGCGGACAATACGCGACAGATCGCGCAGGCGCTGTGCTGCCATACGTTCGTCTTCGCTGCGGGCAATCTCGTAGGCGTGCTGTCCAAGGCGTTCGGCATCCTGAAGGCGGCTGCGGTCGAACGCTTCCCATCCATCGGCAAGGGCGCGGCCAAGTCCGCCGAACAGGGCATGCCGTTCGACATAGGCCGACCCTTCGACAACGGAGCGAAGCTGGTTAAGCCACGCGGTCAGCGTCGGGCTGATGGTGGTCACTGCGTCGATGGCTGTGGTCAGCGCACTGATCGCCCCTTCACGGCTGCCCTGAAGCGCGGCGCTGGCGTAACTGCCCCAGGCTTTCTCGGCAGATTTGACCCCTTCAACCATTTCAGCCAGCAGTTCATCGAACAGGCTTTGCAGGAAGGGCTGAAGCTGGCTCTGAGTGGTTTTGAACCACGGTTCCAGATCGCTGCCGTCAGCACTGGGGACATAGGTCTGATAGGACTGAAGCATCTGATACAGCGTATCAAGCATCTGGCCGATGGCTTCCCACGCCGGGTTGATCGGGTCGATGGCGCGGCTGTTATCGAGCGCCGCCATCGCATCACGCGGGCTGCCGGTGGCCTGTTTGCCGATGACGTGCATGTTATCGGCGAGCGCCATTGCCGCATTGAGGGCGCGGTCCAGTGACGTCAGCGGCAGACGACGATTCGACAGGTTGTGCTGCACGGCGACAGTCGAGAGCAGTGTGTTGAGCGAACTGAGGCGGTCAACGGCGGTGCGATAGGTATCGCGCAGGGTGGCGAGATTGCGCGTCGCTCCAATGCCATCCAGCAGATTGCGGATCTCGGCCAGCGCGGTACGGGCCTCGGCGAGTGTCACGCCTTCGGTCGCGAGTGTCGCCAGTGCCAGCTCCAGCCGGAAGAGGTTCGGGCGCAGCAGCATGACTTCCGGCACATGCGAAGAAATCCGCTCCGCCAGCAGCCACTGCACCCGGCGCACGGTGTTATCGTCGGCATTGTCCATCAGCAGGATCTGCGCGGCGTCGGTCATGCTGCCATCGAAGATCAGGTTGAGCGCTTCAATCACAGCCGGCGGCGTATCCTGACCAAAGCCGCTGTCTTCCATCAGGACGGCGAAATCCAGCAGCAGATGGACGATTCCTGAAGTCTGTGGACCCGCTTTTTCGCGCAGTTCGTTGAGCATTTCAACCGCGCGACTCCACTGTCCGCCATCCATATAGATGCGGACGGCATCCATCCCGGCGGTCACTTCGAGATCGTGCAGGCGGTCGTAGATTTCGCGGCGGATCTGATGTCCTGCCGGATAGCCGGGGTCAGTCGCGATGGCGCTGTCCAGCGTGGTGAGCAGGGCACGGAGTTCGTTTTTACTTAGGTTACGGCGCAGCCGTTCGGCCACACGGCCAAGCATCGCATCACGTTCGCGCTCCAGCGGACCGCGATAATCGGCAAGGTCGCGCCGCAGTTCGCTTATATAGGTATAGCGCAGGCGTGGGTTGGGGTGCAGCGCCCGGCTGATGATGGTTTGCAGGCGTTCCGGCACATTTTCGATGTCTTCACCAAAATCGACACGGAAATCCTCACTGGCGTCTCGCGGGACTTCGGCACGGCGTCCACCCGTGACCATGAAGTACAGCAGTTCGCCGGTCTGGAAGATGTCACTCTGGCGGCTGATACCCTGCGGCGTGATCTCATCACCTTCCAGAAAAACGGCGTTTCCCCAGTCGATGACCTTCAGCCGGTAGTTCTCGCGATCCCAGAACAGGTGCTTGGCGTCTACGTCGTTGTAAACAATATCGCGCAGGTGGGCGCTGTTGAGCAGATCGAGCAGGCGATCGACAATCACCAGTGCTTCGAGTTCTGGCAGGCGTTCGCCCTGTGAGGCCAGCCGCAGCACTTCATCCGCGATGATGACGCCTTCGGCACGTTCCATCACGATGTACTGATGGGTCGTGCCCCCGGCGGAGAACTGACCATCCCCCAGCAGTTCTGGCAGGGCGGGATGACCGGTCAGGCGGGTCAGCGCACGCCGTTCATTTAAAATGCTGACTTCCTGCCCGGCGCGGATGGGTGGCGCATCCCCCGGTGCGGGGCGTTTGATGACCACCAGTCGATCACTGTTACGGGTATCGACAGCCCGAAGGGTTTCCCCGGAGCGACCGCGAGGGTAAATAAAATCATAACGATAACGATTATCAAAAAGGCTGTCCGCCATTATTTCCCGATCTCCAATGCTTGGATCATCACACTGCAAGGTCAAACGCCGGTGTACAGCTAGCGATGATCAACCGGGTTCCATTTTAACGATAGACACAGATGCTGCAACATGAGGGATGGCATATCGATGCTAACCGATGCCATATTATCAGCTTATCTGGCTGTATGATGCGTATTCGCTGCGTATTCGCCGTGCATTTACTGAGGGTTTGCCCTGAAATTGAGGCCAGTGCTGATCTGTATATTCAAACCCCAAGCCGGATGTTATACTCAAAAGACATTTTCAACATGGATGATATGGATAACCAACACTGTGGCGACTGCGCTTCGCTGCTGTAACTGGCTGTTACCAGTGAACAGCGGTGGATGCGCTGTGTCACACTGCAATGGACAGAATTCAGCTCAGCCAAAGGGAATAACAGGGACGTTGTATGACTGTAACCAGCGAAACACAAGCACCTCAGCAAGCACCTCAGCCAAAAGCTGAGAAGAAGGAAAAAGCCGCGATCAGCAAGCCGATCATTACCGTCGCCCACGGGGATGGCATCGGGCCGGAGATTATGGCCGCCAGCCTGCGAATCATGGAAGCAGCAGGCGCACAGTTCGAGATTGACCCGATTGAAATCGGTGAGAAGGTCTTTCTCGCCGGTAACCCGACAGGCATCCCGCCCGGTGTGTGGGAATCGCTCCAGCGCAATAAGATCCTCTTCAAAGCGCCGATCACGACTCCTCAGGGCGGCGGCTTCAAGAGCATCAATGTGACGATCCGCAAGTCACTGGGACTGTATGCCAACGTCCGCCCGGTGATGGCCTATTATCCGTTCATCGAGACCAAGTTCCACGATGTCGATATTGTCATCATCCGCGAGAACGAGGAAGACCTCTACGCCGGGATTGAACACCGCCAGACGGATGAGGTCTATCAGACGCTCAAGCTGATCTCGCGTCCCGGTAGCGAACGCATCAACCGCTATGCGTTCGAGTATGCACGGCAGAACGGGCGTCAGAAGGTCACCTGCTTCACCAAAGACAATATCATGAAGATGACCGACGGGCTGTTTCACAAGGTCTTTAATGAGATTGCACGCGAATACCCGGAAATCGAAGCCAATCACATGATCATTGACATCGGGGCGGCGCGTGCGGCTACCCGTCCGGAAGACTTCGACGTGATCGTGATGCCGAACCTTTACGGTGATGTCGTCTCCGACATCGTAGCAGAACTGACCGGATCGGTCGGGCTGGCAGGGTCGGCCAATATCGGTGACACCTATGCCATGTTCGAAGCGATTCACGGCTCTGCGCCGGATATCGCCGGTAAGGGTGTCGCGAATCCATCCGGGCTGCTGCTGGGCGGTGTCATGATGCTCAACTATCTCGGTCAGCAGAGGGTAGCCGAGTCGATTCACAATGCCCTGCTGAAGACCATCGAGGATGGTATCCACACGGGTGACATTTACAAGGAAGGCAAGAGTCAGCGCAAGGTCGGCACTGAGGAATTCGCGGATGCTGTCATCGCCAATCTGGGACAGAAGCCGCAGACTCTGCCGGTGGTCAGCTATGAGGCGACCGAAGCAATCCGGGTTGAACGGTCGCCGGCACTGCCTCCGCGTAACAAGGAACTGGTAGGAATCGATCTGTTCCTCGACTGGTCTGAGGAAGGGCGTGATCCTGACAAGCTGGCGGAAAAACTCCTCCAGCTCAATGGCGACGGCCTCCAGCTCATCATGGTGACCAATCGCGGCATCAAGGTGTGGCCGGATGCGTTTCCCGGTGTATTCTGTACCGATCACTGGCGCTGCCGCTTCCAGTCGATTGGCGAACGCCCGATCACGCATTATCAGCTTGTCAGCCTGATGCAGCGTGCATCGAATGCGGGTTTCGACTTCATCAAGACCGAGAACCTTTACATGTTCGATGATGAGCGTGGCTTTTCGCTTGATGGAGGACAGTAATGGCGGCGCACGGGATCGTCCACACAGCCAGCCGCACCAGCTTTTCATATACACCCCCACAGTCCGTGTATGGCGCGGTGCGCGTGCTGGTGATCGCTGACCGTGTTCAGGAAGAGGTGCTGGCGAATGTCCTGCGCGGCTTCTGGCGTTTTACCCCGCTGACGCGGGTGCTGATCGCAGAACATGAGGCGCTGGCCCCAACGATGCTGAACGATAACATGCGCCCGGTCGATCTCAGTGAGCTGCCGATGCGTCCCTACGCAAATCGTGTGGGTGATGCCGGGAAGAAGGTCATCGCGCCGACCCTGATGGCCGAAGTCGATGCGTGTGTGGTCATCAACACGTTTGATGGCGAGTCCGGTACACTGCCGTCACTGCAAGCACTGTGCTCTGTCAGTACCACGCCGGCGGCGACCGACCCTGTCGATGCATTTTTCGCACTTCGCCATCTGATCGCAGGCAGTGTGGTGGATGCTGGTGAAAAGATCGTGTGGGGGGATGATCTGCTGGATGTGGATCGCACCGTTTACACCGCCGTGAATCAGACACCGCCGCTCCAGATCTCAGATCTCAAGCGCCAGCTCAAGACACTGGCCATCTCCTGAGAGATGTTGCTGATACAAAAAGAGCGAGGATGATGTCCTCGCTCTTTTTGTATGTTTGCGAGAGGCGGATGGGACTACTTTCGGCCCTTCATCTGCTGGTCGATCATGTCCTTGAAGGGGTCTTTACCCTCTTCGATCAGGACCCGGCGCGCACGTCCACCGGCCACGGATTCACCGATCACGCCGAGTTCTTCCAGCAGGTCCATGATGCGGGCGGCACGGGGATAACCCAGTCCCAAGCGCCGCTGAATGAGCGAGGCGGATGCTTCCCGTTCCTTAACGACCAGTTCGATGGCGTCTTCCAGCATCGGGTCGGTCTCCGCGAGGAATTCACGGCGCGTCAGGCCGCGTTCCCACGGAGCGCTGCCCTGTTTTTCCAGCTTACCTTCCATGATCTGCTGCGCTTTCCACGAACGCCAGTGGGCGACCACTTTACGCACCTCTTCGTCGGAGACAAAGCATCCCTGAAGACGCTTCGGACCAGCGGCATCTGGGGCAAGATAGAGCATGTCGCCTTTTCCGAGCAGGGTTTCTGCGCCAGTCGCATCCAGAATCACGCGAGAGTCCACGCCCGACGCGACGGCAAACGAGATACGCGATGGGAAGTTGGCCTTGATCAGACCGGTGATGACATCGACGCTGGGGCGCTGTGTCGCAACCACCAGATGCATCCCAACGGCACGCGCCATCTGCGCCAGCCGGGTGATGGTTGCCTCGGTTTCTTCCGGACGGCTGAGCATCAGGTCACCGACTTCGTCGATCATCACGACGATGTATGGAAGCTGATCCTTTTTGCGGCGCTGGCCGAGGCGCGAGTTATAGATCTCGATGTTGCGTGCGCCGTGTTCTTCGAGCAGCTTATAGCGCCGGTCCATTTCGCGGGTGCACCAGCGCAGCGCCTCGATGATGCGTTCCAGTTCGGTTTCAACCGGGCCGAGCAGGTGTGGCAGCCCGTTAAAGCGGCTGAGTTCGACCATCTTCGGATCGAGCATCACCATTTTCACCATGTCCGGCATATTTTCCATCACCAGCGCGGTGGCGATCGCCGCGATACACACCGACTTCCCTGAACCGGTGGTGCCTGCAATCAGCAGGTGAGGACATCCAGCCAGATCAATGCCGAGGGCATCCCCGGCCACGTCACGTCCGAGAGGGATGAAGAGCGGTGACTTCTTTTTCTGTAAATCTTCATAATATTTCTTGCTTTCATAAACCGAGCGCAGCGCGACGACACTGGGATTCTTGTTCGGGACTTCGATGCCCATATAGCTGTGTCCCGGAACCGGTGTCTCCAGACGCAGGCGCTTGGCAGAGAGCGCCAGCGCGAGGTCGCTGCCGAGTGAGGCAATCTTGTTCAGGCGCGTGCGCTGCACACTGGCTTCGCCGCCCTCGTCCTTTTTCTCACGAAACGGCTGCACGGCATACTGAGTTACCGTCGGCCCGATGCGGACATCCACCACGTCGATGTCGATGTCAAATTCCAGCAGCGTGTTCTCGATCAGCACCACATTCCGGTTAATTTCGCTTTCTTCCGGCAGGATAATATCGATGTCCTGAAGCAGGGACACGGCAGGAAGATCCTTTTCCCGTTTGGCGACTTTCTTTGCCTCGCGGATATTTTCGACACTGAAGTAGGTCTTGACGCGGCCATCGGGACGCTCGACCAACTGCTGGCCGGATTCGCTGCGCTGGCCTTTGAGGATCTGGCCGACGACAGAAGGATCGATCACATTTTCGGGCCGTGAGAAGAGGGCCAGTTCTTCTTCAGTCAGTTCGCGTTTCGGTTCGTCACTGCTGCCCGCTACGGGTTCGGGTTCATCGAATTCCAGACCGAGCGGTGGCAGCGAAGCCCCCGGGCGCTGCGACGGTGGAAGCTGATCGGGTTCCGGACGGATGCGCATCAGTGGGCCAGCGGTGGTGCGGACGGTTTGCACTTCCTCTACCGGTGTCACGGTGTACTTTTTATAAACTTTTTCACTGTAACTGTTCAGGGATTCGCTCAGGCGCTGAAGCAGGTTGGTGATATGCGAACGTCGCACACCGAGCGCGACACCCATCGCGATTACAAAAATCGCGCCGTAAAAAACCAGTGCGGTTGTGGTGCCAAACCATGCGCTGATGAAATAGCTCATTGCGCCGCCGATAGTGCCGCCGCCTTCACCTGCCCTTGCCACTGCACGGAATTCGGTGTCGCCCCAGCTCAGATGCAGCAGGGCAAGGCTGGCAAAAAACGCCACCTGAATGGCGAAAATACGGTACGGGGCGAGACGAATGCGCAGGCCGATCTTCGGCAGAAGAATCACCACACCCAGCAGGAAGATGCCAATGCACACGATAATGCTTCCATAGCCGAAAAGCTGTGTCAGTGTGTTGGACCATGCCGTTGAGAGGGATGCGTCGGATGCGACATTGAACAATGACAGAAACGAGACGATACCGAAGATAATCAGGACGATGGCGGCGATTTCGTCGGTCCATGGGGGCAGCGCATCCAGAATGGTATCCCAGAATTCTGGTTTGACGCTGTACTTTTCGATTTTTTCCTGGCGTAGAGTAGGCGTCTGTGACTGCTGCGCTGCGGATGATTTTTTCTGGGTCGGTTTTTGTTCTGCCACAGCTAATAATGCCTCACAAAACCGTCGGATGAAAAAGGTGAAACGCGCCGTTTAAGGCTGAGGCGGCGCTTCGTAACCTCTGCTCATGATAGCATATGCGCTGAATCAGCGCGATATTTTATCCCATTGATCCTACCGTGGATGTGACACGGGTTCTTCGAACGAATGACAATTTGCTGCTTGCGTCTCAGTGCAGAAATCCGTATATTGGTGATATGAATACTGACTTTCACCTTTCCCCGATGCGAATGCCGTTTTTCCGCCAAAAGAGGACAAGCGGCTTTTGAGCATGGGTCAGGTCTGGTAAGGCAGCGTCTTCCAGATCAATTCGAAATCAATACCCTCTAACCGCCTGTCTGAAGAAATCGGACGGGCGGTTTTGTTTCACCGTGTCAGCAGTACAGCATTTTTAAACAGATGGAAGCATAGTCACACTGCGAGCAAATTGTCGGTATAATCTCGCGGCAGTGTGCACGGGACAGGAAGCGAAGGACGTTTATGGGAACAGCGAATGAAACAGCAGAACAGGCACCAAACACAGAACCTAAACTGATTCAGGTCTCGGTTGCGTGGCCGTATTCTAACGGGGATCTGCATGTGGGGCATCTGGCCGGGGCGTATCTGCCCGCCGACATCTTCGCACGGTATCACCGGCTGAAGGGCAATCGCGTGCTGATGGTCTCCGGTTCGGACAGTCACGGCACACCGATTTCGGTTGAGGCCGACCGACGCGGCGTGTCTCCACGTCAGATCTTCGAGCATTATCACAACCGCTTTTTGTTGACACAGCAGAAGCTCGGGATCAGTTACGATCTGTTTACCCATACTGATACCGAAAACCATCACCGGATCGCGCAGGATATCTTCTCCAAGCTGCTCGAACAGGGCTACCTTTATGTCGCTTCGCAGGAACTGCTGTACAGCGAAAAGGAAAAGCGCTTTCTGCCTGATCGTTACGTCGAGGGGCAGTGCTATATCTGCGGGTTTGCCAGCGCACGCGGTGACCAGTGCGATAACTGCGGTAATCTGATGGAGGCGACCAAGCTCATCAACCCGTACAACCGCTCTGACCCGACGGATAAGCTGATTGTGCGTGAGAGTAAGCACTTCTTCCTCGACCTGAGTAAGACGGCACAGCAGGTGCTGGATTATGTGGACCGCGAACAGGGGCACTGGCGGAACAGCGTGGTGAATTTCACCCGGAGTTTCGTCCAGAAAGGGATTGATGACGAACTGCGCGGACGTGCCTACACCCGCGACCTCGACTGGGGCATCCCTGTGCCGGTTGAAGGTTGGGAAGGGAAGTGTATCTACGTCTGGTTTGAGGCGGTCAACGGCTATCTGACGGCCAGTGTGGAATGGGCTAAAAACCGAGGTGAACCGGATGCATGGAAGCAGTGGTGGTATAACCCGGAATCCGAAGCCTACTACTTCATCGGTAAGGACAATGTGCCCTTTCATACCGTGATCTGGCCGGCGCAGTTGATCGGTATTCAGAGGCTGTATGAGCCGGATACGACCAAAAGCCTGAATCTGCCCTATGACGTACCGGCTAATCAGTTCATGAACATCGAAGGCAAGCAGTTCTCCAAAAGCCGTAACTGGGCGATCTGGGTGCCGGATATTCTGGAGCGCTATCAGGCAGACGCGATCCGCTATTATGTGGCGGCCACCTTCCCGGAAACGTCGGACTCCGACTTTAGCTGGGATGGTTTTCTGTCCCGTGTGAACAATGAACTGGTCGCGGCGTGGGGCAATCTGGTCAACCGGATGCTCGGATTCGCCTATAAGCGCTATGACGGTGTTGTCCCGGCCTACGACACCCTCGACACTGAAGATCTGGCCCTGATCGAGCGGGTGGAAAAGGGCTTTGAGACGGTCGGTGACCTGACCGAGCGGGTGCGCCTGCGTGAAGCGCTTCAGGAAACGATGGGCATTGTCCGTGATGCCAACGCCTATCTGACGCAGTTCGAGCCGTGGAAGACGATCAAGACTGATCCAACGGCGGCGGCGCGTAAGGTGTATACCATCCTGCGGGTGATTGATAACCTGAAGGTGCTTTTATCTCCGTTCCTGCCTTTCAGTTCGCAGAAGCTGCACGAATATCTGGGCTATGAGGGCAAGCTGTTCGGTGACCTGAAGATCGTCGAGTATCAGGAAACCACACGGCCCCACATGGCGCTGGTCTATGACCCTTCCGAAGCGATCGGGAAGTGGGAAAAGAGCCAGCTTGCCCCCGGACAGGCCCTGCGCGAACCGCAGCCATTGTTCGTCAAGCTGGAGCCGGAGATCGTGGAGCAGGAACGCGCCTACATCGGCGCACCGCGTGAAGAACACCCGATTGCGATTGATCCGGCGTAGCAGCACGCTGCGGTATGTTGCGGCAATGTGCAGCACTTTGCAGCACAATTGCGCTGCAATCCGGCAGTGTCAGCGCGCATTCAGGTTCAAATCGGCTTGCAGCAGCAGCAGCGGCAGCACAAAAATTTTATGTGCTGCTGCAATTGCAACTGCTGCATGTTTCGAATCGTGACCGAGAAACGATGTTAAGGTACAGATTTTATAGTGTAGCACAGATGTTCGGTGTATGCGGTTAGAGTTTTCAAATGTTTACGATCTGTTCGGGCGTGTTGGGTGATACTCACCCCCCATCCCTGCGGAATAAATTCCGCTTTCCCTTCCCCCACTCGGCAAAACGCCGCTGCGAGCAGCGTCTCGTTTTGCATTCCGAGCGAAGGGGAACGAATTACCGTCACCTGTTTTTCTCCCCTTCCCTCCTTCCGTGGGAATGAATGAGGATACAGGGCGTGCACGGCGGACACGGTTGTCGCATGGCATGTACAAAGGGCAAAGGGCAGAGGGTAGAAGACGATCTTTCTGAACAGCGGCACACAGATATGCTAAACTGAAAGGCGGGGGCGGCCTGTTCTGTCGCACACCCGCTTTTTGTTTCTCTTGGATTTTTGCTTTAGCCATTTGCTATCTGCAAGAAGGGACAACCTCACAATGAAGCATTACCGCTATTTCGATCTCGTGATGGCGCTGTTCGTCACGGTACTGCTCCTGAGCAATCTGCTCAGCAGCGCCAAGATCATCGACCTCGGCGTGTCGCTGGGACCGCTGGCGCTGGCGTTTGATGCCGGGACATTGGTCTTCCCCATTTCGTACATCTTTGGTGACATCCTGACCGAAGTCTACGGCTATCAGCGCTCGCGCCGTGTGATATGGATGGGCTTTTTCGCGACGGTGCTGATGGGCTTTTTTGTCTGGCTGGCTGGAGTGCTGCCGGGGGAAGCCTTCTGGCAGGATACTGTCGGGCAGGGGGCCTATGACACCGTTCTGGGCGGTGTCAGCGGGCTGGTGGTCGCCAGCCTTGCAGCGTACTTCGCCGGAGAATTCAGCAACAGCTATGTGCTTGCCAGGATGAAGATCGCGACGCAGGGTCGCTGGCTGTGGCTGCGGACGATTGGCAGCACGCTGGTCGGGCAGGCGATTGATACCACGATCTTTATCATGATCGCGACGGCGCTGGGCGTCTTCCCGCCGGAACTGCTGCTGTCACTGATTGTGTCTAACTATGTGTTGAAGGTCGGGCTGGAAGTGCTGCTGACACCGCTGACGCTGGCCGTGGTCAACTGGCTGAAGCGGGCGGAGAACGAGGATTTCTACGACTATAACACCGACTTCAACCCGTTCCGGTTTACAGGCAGAGACAGGGCTGAAGTGTGAAGAACGGATAAGAGCGTCCGAAGAAGGTAAAAAGTTGTCGAAATGCGGTCATAACAGGACTATATGGCCGCATTTATTTACGCTTTTTTGCTTGTGATTGTGTATAAACCTCTATAGGATGTATCAGGGGAATAACATTCAGTCACTATTAATTCGTATTTTACTCTTTGAACAACATAACCTCTCTGCCACTGAAGCAGACTACAGGAGAATGCGCTGATGAAAGCAATAATCCTCGCGGCGGGCCAGGGGACACGCCTGCGTCCGGTCACCCTGACAATGCCAAAACCGCTGGTGCCGGTCGCCAATAAACCTCTGATCGCCTTTGCCATCGAGATGATGCGCGATGGGGGCCTGGATGAGATTGGGATTGTGGTCAACAATCTTGACTCGCCGATTGTCAAACAGCTTGGCACGGGCGAGTCTCTGGGTGTCAAAATCGATTACGTTGTTCAGGAAGAACAGCTTGGTCTGGCACACGCGGTCAGCCTGACGAAGGATTTTGTGGGATCAGAGCCGTTTGGCCTGTTCCTCGGCGATAACATCTTCCAGGACAAGATGGGCGATCTGCTGCGAGGCTTCAAGGATTCGGAATACGAAGCCGCGATTGCGCTGGGCGAAGTGCCGGACCCGACACGCTTCGGTGTGGCCGACATCCGCGACGGCAAAATCGTCGGCGTGGTGGAGAAGCCGAAGAATCCGCCGTCGAACTTCGCGATCAGCGGTGTTTACATGTTCCGTTCGTCGATCTTTGAAGCGATTTCCAATATTCAGCCGTCATGGCGCAACGAATTGGAGATTACCGACGCGATCCAGTGGCTGATTACCAATGACAAAGCGGTGCAGGCCTATAAGGTATCGGGCTGGTGGATTGACGCCGGTAAGCCGGATGCGATCATTCAGGCCAATCATCTGGTGCTGGGCGATCTGCCGTATACCCCGGCCCCGACCGGCGATCATATCGTCGATTCGGATGTCTCGGCCCGTGTGATCCTCGGCAATAATACGCAGATTATCAACAGCGTGATTCGCGGCCCGGTGATCATCGGTGATAATGTGACGATCAGGAACAGCTATGTGGGGCCGTACAGCTCGATCGGGAATGACAGCGTCGTTGAAGATTCCGAGATCGATTCCAGCATTGTGATGAAGGACTGCAAGATCCGTGCGATCCCCGGTCGTATGGACTCCAGCCTGATTGCGGACAAATCCGAGGTGACATCGGCTTCGCACAAGACTCCATCGGCGACACGGTTTATCCTTGCGGAAAACAGCTACGTGCAGCTTTAGAAGCTACCTGCAGTTGTAGGGATCCTCGTGGGCGCAATGTATTGCGTCCGTACTGCTCGTCATTACGAGTACAGATCCAACCCTATAGAGTAATACGCTGCGGCGGCCTGAGATCTTCGGGCCGCCGCTTTGTTTTTGTCGGCAGTCCGGTGCGGTCTGTTGGCAAGCGATGATGCGAGTGCTACCATGATCGCAGTATCAAACGCCCATTCGATAAATGATGACAGGAGAGAGGATTCATGTCTGAAAAAGCCGAGCTTAAAGCCAAACTTGCGCAGACTCACGCCTATCTGAACCGCGTGCTGGATCAGGTAGGGGACCGGTGGGATGCGCAGGTGCATTCTCAGGAGGGCGGCTGGAACGTGCGCCAGCTTGTGCATCATCTCGCGTCTTCGGATCGCGGCCATGTGAATATGGTGAAGGGGATTGCGGAGGGTGTGGAAGTGGTCCCGGCGGATTTCGATCTGGAGCGCTATAACCGCCGCACGACGGAGAAATCAGCCGAGAAGACGGTCGAGCAGTCCCGTCAGGAACTGGAACAGCAGCGTGCTGAGCTGTTCGACTGGCTGGACGGTGTGGATGAAGCCAGATTATCGCGTGAGGGGCGGCACGGTACGCTGAAGATCCTGTCAGTTGCGCAGATCCTGCGGGTGCTGGCGATGCATGAACTCACCCACGGCAGAGAGATCGCTCAGGTACTCGGTCTTGAGGTGGCATATGAAACACCCTGATAAGCACGCGCGTTTTGTCGTCCATCAGGAAGAGCCGTTTAACGGTGGTTCGCCGGTCGACCTGTTATGTGATGCTGAAATAACGCCGATTGACCGCTTTTATGTCCGCGCTCATGCACCGGTCCCCCGGATTGATGAGGCTGAATATCGACTTCAGGTTCAGGGGCTGGTCGATGTCCCGCTGACACTGTCGCTGCATGATATCCAGCAGAAGTACCCAAAGCGCACCCTGACCGCGACCTTACAGTGTGCGGGTAATCGTCGGCGTGAGATGGCGGCGGTGAAAGCACTGCCTGGTGAGTCCGTGATGTGGAACGAGGAAGCCGTCAGCACGGGGGTCTGGGGGGGAGTGGCGCTGCGGGATGTGCTCGAACAGGCAGGAGTGCAGGCCGAGGCCGCCCATGTCGAATTCATCAGCCTGGACTGTGTGGAAGAAAAAGGTGAGAAGTTCGGCTATGGCAGCTCGATTCCGCTGGAAAAGGCGCTGTCCAGTGAGGTTCTGCTGGTCTACGAGATGAATGGTGAACCGCTGCCAGCCCTTCATGGTGGGCCGCTGCGCATGATCGTGCCGGGATATATCGCCGCACGCAGTGTGAAGTGGGTCGGCCAGATTAACCTGCGAGCTGATCCTTCCGAAAATCACTATCAGCAGCGCGATTACAGGCTGTTTCCGCCATCGGAAGAAGGTCATGACGTGGATTACTCCACCGGTGTGATGCTCAGTGATCTGGTGACCGATGCGGTGATCTGTACACCGCGCAGCGGCGATACCGTGCAGGCGGGTCCGCTGACCGTGCGGGGTTACGCGCTGCCGGGGGGTGATGCTCAGATTACCGGCGTCGAGGTGTCGGCGGATGATGGAGTCACATGGCAGACGGCACAGATTGTCAGTGAACGGCGGGCATGGACATGGTGTTTGTGGGAAGCCACACTGAATCTTGAACCGGGGCAGACGGTTTTGCGTGTACGCGCCCATGATACGCAGAATCAGCAGCAGCCGGTGGATGTATCCGAGATCTGGAATTATCGCGGGTATATGAATAACAGCCAGTTCCGGGTACAGCTTCAGGTAAAGTAAGGCTGAGCCTGTAAATAAAACAGAGATGGTCACACTCGGCCATCTCTGTTTGTTTCTCAGCAAAAGCCTGAGAGTGAGTTATTGCGTTTCGAGTGCGATCTGCTGAGCATCGAAACCCGCTTCTCTGGTCGTCATCAGGAGTGTATTCTGATCGCTGATCCAGATCGGCTGGTAGTTACGGCTGGTGGGGATGAAGAAACCGCCGTGCAGTATTTCCTCACCCGGTTCACCGGGGACGGCGGCGATGAACAGTCCGGAGTTTTCTTCATCAATGGGATCAAACACGCTGTAGAGCAGTGCATTCTGATTGGGGAGCCAGCCTGCACTTCGTGTCAGCCGTTCTTCCTCTACCGGATACAGATCGGTTGTCGTCACATCCAGCACATACATCGCACCAGATGTCACTGGCATCTCAGACATAGGGTAGGCATCCATCAGCAGCAGGTGCTGACCATCTGGTGAGAAGCTGAGCATTGAGGGTGTAAAGCGTTCTGGCAGGCTGATGCTGCGAGTGCGCTCATCTGCCAGATGCTCGTACAGTACCGCTCCATCGCCGCCGGATGGATAGCCGGTTAGGGCAATGGCGCTACCGTCACGGGTCACATCCAGCAGGTAATACTGATAGGGATTGATCGACACGTATTTGTAAACAACGTCAGGATTTTCGCCATCGGCATCAATGCTGATCACATCCCCGAGTGTGCGTGATTTCAGCCGTACAAACCAGAGGCGACCATCATCGGTCCAGCGCGGTGACAGATCGACGGTCAGAGTCCCGCTGTCGATCTCAGCGATCGTCATGTCAATCGTGTCGTCTGGTGTGACGTTTGTCAGCGTGTTTTCCTCGACATCGTAAACCCAGATGTCGGAGTCCACATAATATTGGAGAGAGGCCAGGGCGAACGCTGCATAACGGCTGTCACGCGACCATGCAATTGATTCACGATCTAGTCTGCGGGTCTCATCCTCCAGGGTGGCGCAGTGCTGCTGATTGCCGCTGATGGAGTAGACACAGAGTTCTTCATGGTTGACATGAATGAACTTCTCGCCATCTGGTGAGAGATAAGCGCTGGTATTGGTCGGTCCGGCCATGATCCCGTCATAGGTTTGGACTATCTCGGCACTGAGGGTCGAAACATCAATGGTGGGCTGCGGCGTCACCTGAACTTCTGGCGCGGCTTCGTCGGTTGAGCTGGTTTCGACTGTTTCGCCAGCTTCGGCAGTAGCGGTCTGGGCAAACAGCATGTCAACAGCGGCATCAACCGTTGGATCAGCCGTCTGCTGGAGCATTTCTGAATTTGTCTGGGCATTCAGCGGTGCAGGTATTGCAAGTACCAGTAAAGCGAACATCGATAACAATGAAAGTACGCTAACCCTGTAGGGTAATGCGTAGACAATGGGGCGCTTTGACACTCGTTTCTATCTCCCTGAGTTGTGGTGAATTAAAAGTACTGCCTGTCGTTACTGCGCTTCAAGCGCGATGTGCTCGACCTTGAGATCGTTATCACGGTTTGTGAGCAGCATCGTATTCTGACCGCTGATCCAGATCGGCTGTGAGTTGCGGCTGGTCGGGACAAAGAAATTACCCTCCAGTATTTTTTCGCCGGGTTCACTGGGGACACCGGCGATAAACAGCCCGGTGTTGTCCGCGTCCTGCGGATCAAAGGTGCTGTAGACCAGTGAACTCTGATTGGGCAGCCATCCGGCAGCGCGGGGCAGCCTTGTTACATCGACCGGGCGCAGGCGTGACGTGATCACGTCCAGTACATGGAGGTGTCCGGTTGTCGTACCCTGTACGGACTGGGCGTAGCCATCCAGCAGCAGCAGGTACTGGCCGTCTGGTGAGAAGCTGAGCATCATCGGGCCAAAACGTTCCGGCAGGCGGATGCTGCGAGTGCGCTTATCCTCGAGATTTTCGTAAAGTACGGTTGAAGCGCCTGAAACTGCATAGCCGGTGAGGGCAATGGCGCTGCTGTCACGGGTTACATCCAGCAGATAGTACTGATACGGATAAATCGAGAGGTACTTGTAAGCCACCTCCGGGTTTTCACCATCCGGATCGATGCTCATCACATCACCGAGTTTGTTGGATTTCAAACGCACAAACCACAGGCGACCGTCATCGGTCCAGCGTGGTGAGAGGTCGATGGTATGACCGCCGCTGTCGAGGTTATTGATATCAAGCCTGAGTGTGTCATCCGGTGTGGCATTTATAAGCGTGTTTTCCTGAGTGTCATACACCCAGATATCAGAATCGATGAAGAGTAAAAGGGCTTGCAGCGCAAATGCGACATAACGGCTGTCACGCGACCATGCGACCGAGTCACGGTCCATCCGGCTGACTTCATCCTCAAGGGGTGAGCAGTGCTGCTCTTCACCGTCGATGGTGTAGAGGCAGATTTCGTCGCCTTTGACATAGACGAAGTTCTCACCATCCGGGGCGAGATAAGCGCCGGTATTGGCTGGTCCGGCCACCAGATCATAGGTTTGTACTGTCTCTGCCGTGAAGGTCGAAACATCGACGGTTGGCTGCGGGGTGATTTCAATTTCCATCGTGGCTTCGGCAGTTTCAATTGTTTCGCCAGTGTCAGCGGTAGCCGTTTGCGCGGCAGAGAAAGCAGTCGCGACGACCTGTGTCATATCCGGGGATGCGGCCTGCTGGGTCTGCGCGAAGAGGGTCGCGACGGCGGCATCAATCGTGGGATCAGCCGTCTGCTGGGCATGCATGGGTGTAATGGTGGTAGTGAAGGCAAGCAGAGCGAACAGGGAAAGGGCACTGACCATGCTGGTCACTGCAACGAATACCTGTCGTTTTAACATCTCGTTCTCCTCGGTTTTGGGGGAATACTCCGTAAATATGCCATGATCAACTGAGCGGTAAGTGAATATCTCTGACTTTAACCAGACGCTGTAAAAGCCAAATGGTTCCCTGGCAGGATTATTGTCTAGATCAAAGGATGGAGTTTGCTGCCGCCGGGGAACTCTCCAACGACGCCCTGACTCTGGAGTAACTGCATCAGACGTTTGGCGCGGTCGTAGCCGATATTCAAATCGCGCTTGAGAATGCCGAGCGAGATGCCGTCGTTATCGAAGGCCAGTTTTTCGGCGGCCTCGTACAGCTCATCAATACCGGCGGGAACACCCTGCGGCTCGGCGGGAAGCACTTTGGCGATGGCGGTCGCGGTCCGCTTGGGGAAGCGCCGCGCCATGCTGGAAAGCCCACCCAGCAGACGGGCGACACTATCGGCGGAGATGCCATCAGTAAAATCGACATACTGGATTTCCTCGAGGCCGGGTGGAAATGAAGTCTTCCGCTGAAGCAGCACAGGCAGGATCTCTTTGCCACGGCTGAGCGCCTCGCGATATTCCCACAGACAGTATTCCGACTGGGCGGACTCGGGAGTCAGCATGTAGAGGAATACATCGCACTGCTCGACCTGACGCAGAATCTGGGTCTTCCAGCGTTCACCTGGTTTGAGATGATGATCATACCAGGGTTCGTGGTCGCCTTTGGACAGCAGATCGACGATCAGTCGCACGGTGGCCTGATCGACTCTGGCATAACTGATAAATAGGCGCATTGCCGCCCTCATTCCGTCGTAAAATAGAAGCAGTGTAAGGTCACTGTGCTGGTCAAGTCACACCTGCGACAGCACAAACTTACCATAACTGTGTGTTTTGAGAAAACCGGACGAGTGCAATGTTTCATCATCAACTGGAGCATGGGCTGGAACTGCGAATTCTGGAAGAGCGCCATGCCGAAGAACTTTATCTGCTGACCGAGGCGAACCGGGCTTATCTCCGGCAGTGGCTCTCGTGGCCGGATGACATCCTGTCAGTGCCGGACAGCCGCCTGTTTATCCGCGATGGGCTGCGTCAGTTTGCCGATAACAATGGCTTTCAGGCGGGTATCTGGCGCGATGATGAGCTGATCGGCTGTATCGGCTTTCATCGCATCAACTGGCTGGACCGTAATACCGAGATCGGATACTGGCTGTCCCAGTCCCACACCGGCCACGGCATTGTGACAAAATCGTGCAGTGCGATGCTGGATTATGCCTTTAACGTCTGGCGGTTGCATCGGGTGGTGATCCGCTGCGCGGTCGGGAATGTCAAGAGTCGGGCAATCCCGCAGCGGCTGGGCTTTACACAGGAAGGCATTCTGCGTCAGGAAATCTACGTCAATCACACCTACCTCGATCATGTAATTTACAGCATTCTCTCGGATGAGTGGTGGGATTTCCGCGAAAAGTCCGCGAAATCATCCCGATAACGTCTGGTAACGCCTCACCGGTTGATGTTGATCTTGCCGCTTTCGACCTGCCAGACGGCGGCACGCTGTAAAAAGGCGTCGTCGAAGATGTCGAGATCGGTGGTTGTCAGCAGAGTCTGCGTATTCCCGCTGATGCGATCCAGCAGATAGGCGCGGCGCTGTTTGTCCAGCTCGGCGGCGACTTCGTCCAGCAGCAGGATCGGTCGTTCGCCCATACGCTCGTGCATCCACGCCATTTCCGCGAACTTCAGCGACATCACGGCGGTGCGTGCCTGTCCCCGACTGCCATACAGACCGGCATCCCGGTCATTGATGAAGATGCGCAGTTCGTCGCGGTGCGGGCCGGAAAGGGTTACCCCGCGCCGGATCGACTCATCCTGTTCGGACTGAAGCTGCTGCTCGAACTGCGGGCGGATTTCTTCCGGTGTCAGCTCGCGATGCAGGTCAAGGCCGAGCAGATGAAACGAGAGCTGTCCATCCCCCTCAACAGTGGGTGCAAAACTCGGCTGATAGTGAAGCGTGAGCTTTTCCCGCCGTCCGGTCAGCTCGAAGTGTTCGCGCTGTGCCTGTACTTCGACTTCACGCAGGAAGCGCTGCCGCCCTGAAATCACGGTACTGCCTGCGTCGATCAACTGCTCGTCCCAGTACGCCAGTTCCTTGACAGATGCCTGATGATCCGCGATGCGGCGTAACAGGGCATTGCGCTGCGGCAGGGTCTTTTCGTACTTCTCGATGGCGGCTACGTAGTCGGCATCGACCTGAGACAGCGTGACATCCATAAAGCGGCGGCGGTCGGCGGGTGCGCCTTCGATCAGAGTCAGATCACGCGGCAGGAACAGCACGACATTAATCAGGCCGATGGTGTCCATGACGCGCTTGTCCACGCCATTGATGCGCACCGTTTTGCGAAAGCGCTGCGCGCCATCGGCGGTGCGTTCCAGCACGAGTGCGATCTCCAGCCGAGTCACACCGCGCCGCTGACTACGGATCTCCGCTGAGAGGCGCGCAAAGGGCAAAGGGTCGTTTTCCGTCGCCCAGTGCAGAAGCTGACGATCGCTGGTGGTATAGGGTGATCTGGATGTGGCGAGGTAGTAAATCGCTTCCAGTAAGCTGGTTTTTCCCTGCGCGTTTTCGCCATATATGACGACTGGCGCGTCTGGCAGGCCGATCTCCAGACGCGCATAATTGCGGAAGTTGCTGACAGACAAGTACTCGATATACACATTGAACTCGAATCAAAATCAGTTAGTTAGAGGGTGTTGATCCTATGGTAACGCCGACCGTGACCCCGACCGTCACGACAGGGCCGGTGGTTGGATTGACGACGGGCAGCGGTGGAAGCGCCGTAGCCCCCGTGCTGCCGCTGCTGGTGGTGACGCTGATCGTTGGGAAGGTCTGACTGGTCGCAGCGCCGGGTGTGATAACAGGCACGGGTGTACGCGGTACGACGGTCAATGGGGCGGCGATGGTGGGTGTGCGGGTACGGGTGGGCAGCGGCGCATCCGTCAGGATTTCGCGAAGATCCTCGACATTGAACGAGGTATCACAGGTGAAGGAGTCACGCGGTCCCCACGCATCGGTGGTCAGATCGGGCGGCGAGAAACGCAGCCATGCGCCGGAGCGTCCATTGACCACTACCCGCGTCCCCGGATTGATGGACGTGGCAATCGGTGCGGTGCTGTCCGGCTGGGTGTAGACGTTCACAGGCTGTGCCCCGATGGGCGCGCAGGCCGGGTCCACCAGCAGGATGCTGAGGGTCTGGGTGGTGGTGGTTTCGGCCTCTGTGATGGCCGTCAGTGTCAGGGTGAAATCGTTGATCGGCAGAATCGGTACGGTCACTTCGCCGCTGCCGCCGGATGGCAGGTTCAGCGGCTGCTGAAGCGCACTCTCCAGCCCGGTGATGTTGACATCGACCGCGCCGGGGATGTTATAGCGCAGGGTGACATTCTGCACGACGTAGCGCACCACCAGCGTCGGGCTGATGGAGAACTCGGCGGCGGTGGCGACAGCGTCCATCACATTGAGGCTGACCAGCTCCACGTCACTGGTGCCACCTTCCCGCATGGCGATCACCGACACGTTCAGATTGCGACCGGGGCCGCCAAAGGGCTGTGTATCAATCACGACACCCTGTGCTGAGATGGGCTGCCGGGAAAGCACAACCTGGTTATTGACGCGCACATCGACATAATCGGCGTTTTCGGCCTGCCAGCTTAACAGCAGCGGTGCACCAGACGTGATCTGGGTGCTGCCGTTATTGATGCTGACGTTCACGATCTGCGGATCTGGTGTGCGGTTCAGCAGGGCCAGCGCTCCGACCAGAATCAGCAGAATGGCAAGCAGTCCCGCGACACCGCTGGCAATCCCGGCCCAGACGGGCATCGGCGGTTTTTCCAGAGCACGGCCTGTTGTGGCAACCGTGAAGTGCGCATTGTCCATCGACTGGACGACGAGATCGAAGGGGTATTCCTCCGCATTGCCGAACAGCCGCCGACGGGTGGGGCGCACCTCGCCGATAATCTGAAAACGCTGGCCGGGGTTCAGGGTGAGCTGGGATGGATTCAGGATGAACTGCATCTCCTGCGCTCTGGACCGTCCGCTGACCTGAATCGGCAGTGGGGCGCTCCCCTGATTATGCACATGCAGCTTAAAACGATCCCCGGTATTGACGCGAGGGGTGCCGAGGGCCAGTCCGAACCCGGAAAAGGGCAGGATGCTCACCTTGAAGGGCGCTTCCAGTACATCACTGGCTCTGGACTGCGGGCGCACGGTGGCGACGACGTTATAAATCCCCGGTGTGCTGTCACTGCGGCGCAGCGGCTTGATATTGACGACCACGACCGCGCTTTCCTGCGGTGGGACTTCAACCACAGGCCGGTTGATTCGAAGCCAGTTCTCCGGCATTCCGGTGAGCTGGACGTTATAGCTCTCGGTTTTATCGCTGTTGTTGAAGATGCTGATCTCCGCCGAGGTATAGGCGCACGGTGCGACCGCAATCGGCGGCGGCTGCACTTCCATGCGGAAGGCGACCGTCTCGCGCTGGATGCGCTGGGTGTCTTCCATCGGGGACATCTGGATGGTGGGGGTATCGTCCAGGCGATGGAAAGTCATGCGCAGATAGCCGATCTGGATCTCTTCACCGCCGCTGAGGAGGCTCGGCTTATTGGCTTCAAGGCGCACGCCGTCTACAAAGCTGCCGTTGGCAGAGTCGAGATCCTGAATATAAATCCCGGTGCCATCGCGGTAAATATTGACATGATACCGAGACAATGTGTCTGTATCGAACGGGATCACATTTCCCGGAGAGCGTCCAATCGAGACATTGTCGGCATTCAACGCGATGTTTTCTATTTTCCCATCAGGCCAGAAGACATCAAGCCGACCATAAGCCATCGCAGCGATCCTCCTACGCAGATAAACACTTTACCATTTTAACGGTCACTGGTCAGGCGTCAAAATTGAACCACGACTGATGAGCAGAACGTGTACGGTTCCGCTGCTGTCCTGTACGCAGATGGGCGTACACAGATGTACGTGCTGATAGGCTGATTTCAGGTCTGTACTCACGGCTTTTTCGGGCGTTTCGGTGGGCGCGGGACTGGCGGCGTGTGACCTGGCGTGTCGGTGTTATTCAGAAAGATCGGATGTACAAACATCCTCTCCGTTGGTGTGTGCGTCCGGTCTTCATCCTGAAGCTGCTCCAGCCGAAGTTCAGACGGTACCTCGGCGGCGGGCGGAGGTGTGGTTTGAGCCGGTTGAGGGGGCGGCGCGGCGGGTGGGACTGGCTGCGCCGGAATCTGTCCGTTGGCCTGTGCCGGATTTGATGCTGGTGGGTGTGCTGCCGGTGATGAGGGGGCAGCAGGCGGCGTCTGCGGCGCTTTTGGCAGCGTGGCTGGCCGGGACGGTTCCGGAAACAGCCGCTCATCAAAATCGGTCAGCGCGATGTACTTCACCGGTAAACGCATCAGCTCACGGATCTGCTCGATGCTGTCCCGCACCAGAATGTCATAAATCGGCAGCGGCTGGTCATGGGCATGCAGACGGTGCAGCATGGTTTCAACCAGCAGGCGCAGTTCGTCTTCGGGGACAGTCGTATATGACTGGCGGCTGGCGATATACGGGATCAGATAACCCGCCATGACTTCGACCATTGGCGAGATCTGGGCTTCGAAGACGAGCACGGGCGGTTGATGATCATCGGCAAAGGTGGCCCGAAGTCGGTTATAGTTTGGGAAGAGTGTCTGGGCGAGCAGATCATGAAAATTCGAAATCGCTCTCGCCCAGTGTTCAACATGCATCTGAACGTCCGCCTGAAGGTGATTGGGGACCTGTGCCATCACGACAAGCTGTTCGTAGCCAGCCAGGCGCCGCGCCAGCCGTTTCAGCGACTGTGGCGAAGCGTTATGGTGGTCGTTGAGAAGCTCCGGGGCATGCTGCTGGGCGAGCTTGATTAAAATGCGTTCAATACGTTGCGTCATCAGATTATCTTTTGGTGGAGTTCATCAGGCTCTGCGCGTAATTCTGTTAGAATACAGGTGAATTTTGCCCTCTGATTATAAACCAAAAACGGCTTTTTCAGCAGACCTGAGCTGTCATCCGAAAGAGGGTCATCAGCCCTGCAGCCCCTGCCAGATGAACTGAAGCCCCAGCAGCGTCATGATCACCACGCTGAACAGCGACAGCGCCTGTGTCACACGGGTATCCACGCGGCGCAGGCGGTCGAACAGCAGGACGAAGGCGGCCATAATGCCCAGAAATGTGATATAGAACGCAGCCAGAAATCCGACACCATGCGCGACCGACTGGGCGAAGCCTTCCCGCAGCAGTGCGCCACCAACCGTCCCCCAGTAGATATAGGGGGCCGGATTCAGCAGATTGACGCCCATGCCTTTGATCAGCGTTGCCAGTGACAGGTTGCGACCGGTCGATTCTTCAGCTTGCAGCGTTGGCGGATTGCGAAACTGCTGCCATGCGCCCCACGCCAGCCACAGCAGAAAGAGGCCGCCGATCAGCGGGATGATGCGCTGCGCTTCTTCCGGCAGGCGGTCGAGGACGAACATCATCAGCAGGATAATCGGCGCATCGGTCAGCAGCGGTGTGATGACGATCAGCAGGCCGTAGCGCCAGCCGCGATGCAGGGTGACACTCAACAGCAGATTATGCAGTGCGCCAAAAGCAGTCCCCGCGCTGAAGCCCAGTCCAGCGCCCTTAAGTAATGTTTCCAGCATACGTGAAGTGGATCACTTTCCGGTGAAAGCAGAGTTTAAACTATAACGATGTCAGCCCTGCGGGTGGCTAAAGCTCTTCGAGATGATCGCGTACCCACCGATCATAGGACTGGCGCAGAGCACGTGTTTTCGGGCCGGGTGTGCCGTCACCGAGAATAGTGTCATTAATCGCGACGACCGGGATAATCCCGCGGCTGCTGCTGGTGATGAACGCTTCACTCATACGCGGGATGTCGGCCTGATTCGGTGCAACCCGCGTAATCGGCAGTTCGCCCACCGCGATCTCGAACACGATCTGCTGGGCGATACCGGGCAGCACGCCGGTTCCGGCGGTGCGCAGTTCACCATCGAGGATGGCGTAAAAGTTCGCCGAAGTGGTCTCCAGCAGATTACCGCCGGCATCCGTCAGGATGATATCACTGTAACCCGCTGGCAGCGCAGCCTGAAGCGCCTGACGGTCATGCATCCAGCCGGTGGTCTTGGCGGCGGGATTATCACGGGCGCTGTCCGGCGCGGTGATGACGCGGATACCGGTCTGGAGCAGTTCGGGTGAGGGCGGCGTATACGGCTCCAGCGTGATGATATACGTGTCTGGCGCTGCACGTGGCACGGTGATACGGAAGCGCACGTCTCCATAGCCTGCCTCCTCGACCATCTGACGCAGCGCATGCCGCAGCCGTTTGCGGTCGATCTTCAGCGGAATGTCCGCACGCATAGCGGAATCTTCCATGCGGTTGAGGTGCGCGTCGAACTTCAGCACCTGTGTGGTGTGATAGGTATTGGTGACGGTGTAAACACCTTCCGGCTCATAGCGTACAGCTTCGGCCAGCGAGCCAGCGGTGTAATCGACCGGATGCAGCTTTCCATCTCTGAGAACGCGGATTGTTGTCGGCATTGGTTTAGCGGTTCACCCATCCCTGATTGAATTGCAGCCACTCGGTATCATCAGTTTCCCACCAGCCATAGATCGCCGCGCCGGTCACATGGCGGCCTGTGCTGCCTGCCAGTTCAATTCCCTGTCGCAGCCCGTTAAGGGCGGTGGACATATTCTCGACATTGACATCGTGGCCTGGGGGTTCATTGCCGTAGGTCGGGATGCCGATCAGGATTTCGACACCCGCGCCCCCAACCGCCTCCACTGCCCGCGCATAGGTCTCGACCTGATAGGCGTACCAGTCAATATAATCAAACGGACTGGTGAGGGCGCTGTTATAGGCCATGACGACGACCTGATCGGTAATCAGCAGCAGCCGTTCCTTCAGGTCCTGACTGAGGACGGTCCCCGGTACAATGGTGGTCGGCTTGGGGATACTGGCATCGACCGGTGTCCAGTCCGGGATGACCGGGATGGCGATTTCGGCCTGTCCGATCTCCAGACGCACGGTGTTGATGAGCTGGATAAAGTCGTTGCCGTAGCGATCCCAGACGATTTCAACATTCAGGAAGACACCGTCAAAACCAAGATCATCAATAGTGTAGGCGCTGAAGTTGGCGACATTCTGGTGAAAGGCGGTGTCGTTCAGGCGGTAGGGAATGCCGGTGGCGAGGTCTTCAACAGGGACACCGAGCCATGCGAAAAGCCGTGCTTCAGGATAGGCGCGTTTGAACTGGGTGACAAACCGGATGATATTCGGTTCGCGTTCGGAATACGGGCGTGATCCGCCGGACCACTCGCCAGAGGCCGGAACCCACGCCACCCATGCATAGACCGTGCCGATCTGGTTGTCGCGCAGGCGTGCCACCATTGCCTCGACATCGGCATCGGTGCGGGTGTCATACGTCCATTCCGTCCCAACAAAGAGTGCATTGGGGCCAGCGCTCGGCGCGTCATTCGAGAAAAGTGATAGTGCGGCGATCACGCCAACCACCAGAACCACCGCGCCGATGCTGTATAAAGCGATGCGAAGGGTATTCAGCGGCAAGGCCGAAAGATCGAGTCGCGGCGTATCGCGCCCCACCTGTGACGGTCTGGCGGCTCTACCAGGGGTGGCGATAGCACGTGGGATGGCACGACTGCCTTCACGCGCCACGATCGGCGGCGTGACCGCCTGCCCCTGTCCCTGCCTGCGACGCTGGACACGATCTCTGGCGCGGCCACGGCGCGTCGGTTCGACGGCAGGCACACTGGCCGGTGTCTCGGTCGCGCTGGATGCATTGGTGCCGGACTCCGTGCCGGTGACGGCTGTGTTATAGGGCCGCGTCCGCGACGCGTAAGTGCTGAGCGGCGTCCGTGTAGGATCTTCCGTCAGCGGCGGGTGCTGACGGGTATCCCCATTGTCCGGATCGACTGCCCGTGTCTGCTGGGTATCGGTGGTGCGCCTGCTGTCACCAGTACCCGATGTCGCATTCCAGACCGGATCAGTCGAGGTGCCATACCAGTCTGATGATGGGCTGTAGGGGTCGCCGGTATCCGGTGCGACGCGATCAAATTTCGCCTCGGTCTCCGCATCAGGATCGGCGTCGTCGCCTAAATCATCAGCCTGATAGGTGTTGTAAGTGCCATAGACGTTATAGGCTGGGGCCTGTGGTGGCGTCGCTGCATTAGGATCATCGTAAGCCGGATCCCTGTAAACCGGATCGTCGTAGGCACTGTCCGCGTAAATGCCGTCATCGTAAGCGCTGTCATCAGCATACGTGCTGTCATCAGCATACGCGCCGCTTGTGTCCAGCACTTCGCTTTCGAATTCATCGTCACCAGATGGCGGGTATGACCGCATCGGATAGTCGTCATCTCTATCGCTGTGCATTCCAGCCAACGTATAACCTCATCAGAAACCTAATTTTGCAAAAAGGGGTGGTCCCAGCAGCAGCAGACCGATCAGAATGGAAGCGACTACGCCCAGCAGTACGGCGGCGGCAGCCACATCCTTGGCGACTTTTGCCATCGGGTGATAGGTCTGTGTCGAGAGATTGACGGCGGCTTCGACAGCGGCGTTCAGAAACTCCGCCATCCAGACGATTGTAATCGTCAGGATCAGGATCGCCATCTCGACAAAGCCAATCTGAAGCCAGAGCGCCAGCAGCAGGACTAAAATACTGGCGACGGCCTGCAGGCGGGTGTTCTTCTGCCAGCGGAGCATGTACAGCCATCCCGCCAGCGCATAGCCAAAGCTGACGACGCGGTTTTTGCTGGTGATCATGCTGTATTCATCCGGGTTGATCTTCATCGTCCCGGTGAGCGCGTCCATCAGGGGGCTGCGTTGTCCACCCGTTTGCGGTGCGCCGTTTTCAGAAGGGCCGGAGTCGTGGCCGGTGCTATTGGTCATCGTCAGCGGCTCCGGTGTCTGCGGGTTCGTCACCGTGCGAGGCTTCTTCCAGCACCGGCACAATCCCGGTCGGGATGTTCAGTGCTTCAAGTGCTTCGGCCTGAACTTCCCACATCTCCGCCCGGTTTTCCGGCGTGTCATGGTCATAGCCCAGCAGATGCAGGACGCCATGCACGACCAGCAGCGCGAAGCTGTCCATCGGATCATGGCCTTCGCGTTCGGCCTGTGCCAGTGCATAGGGATAGGCGATCAGGATGTCGCCGAGATACAGCACCTCGCCTTCCATTACATCCTCATCAGCCTCTTCAGATGGGAAGGACAAGACATCGGTCGGGGTATCGACGCCGCGAAACTGCGCGTTTAACGCCTGCACCTGATCGTTAGTGGTGATGACGATGGTCAGCTCGGCATCGGTTGCGTAATCATGCTGGGCGAGGACCTGCATCGCCGCCTGCTGAAGCCGCGCTTCATCGACTGCAAATTCATGCTCGTTACTGATTTCAATGTTCGATGGTGTCATCGTCATACGGTGGCTCTGTCGGTGTCGGGTCAAGGGGTGCTGCGGCCTGTTCTGGATCGATGGCAGGCATCTCGGTCGATTCGCGTGCGCGGCCATTGGTGCGCGTCAGCGGTGGGACATGCGGCATCGGCGAATCGTCGTCATCTTCGTTGGAGCGCGGCGGCAGTTTCACAGTGGGTGTCGTCGCGGTGACGGTCGGCAGTGACGGTGCAGAAGGGGGCGTCGTGCCGGGACTGACAGTCGGAACTTCAGCGACACTCTGCGGCGCACGGGCCTCACCGCGTTCATCGGATGAGCGCTTTTCCGGCTCGGCAGGGCGGCCGGTGGACTCGGCTGGCGCGGCTGTGGTGCTCCTGGCCGGACGTGCAGGCGCACTGGCCGCTGATGGCACAGTCCCCTGTGCTTTGGCGACGGCCTCGGTGTAATTGATGCGCGGATGGAAGGTCGCCTGAAGAATATCGACGAAAATCTGCCGGATCGTGCTGAGATCTTTCAGCGTGAGGCCGGAAGCGTCAAGCTGCCCGTCCTGCTGGCGGTTATCAATGATGCGCCGGACGGCGTCCTCAATTTCCTGACGGCTGTTCGGCTGGATGGAGCGAATCGTCGCTTCGCAGCTATCAGCCAGCATCAGGATGGCGGTCTCGCGGGTCTGCGGTTTGGGGCCGGGATACATGAAGTCAGCGGTATCGACGGCGGCCTCGTTATCTCCAGCGCGGATCACCGCCTGCCGATAAAAGACATACACCAGCGATGTGCCGTGATGCTCCATGATAAAGTCGCGCAGGCGTCTGGGCAGGCGCTGCTGCGAGGCCAGCCGGTCGCCTTCGGTCACATGGCTGATGATAATATCAGCGCTGCGGTAGGGATCGTTCAGCGTATCGTGCGGATTGCCGATGTCGCGCTGATTTTCGGTGAAGAAGGCTGGGTTCAGAATCTTGCCGATGTCGTGATACAGGGCGGCCACATGCACCAGCGTGGCATTGGCTCCGATGGCATTGGCGGCCTGTTCTCCGAGGGTGGCAACCTGAAGGGAATGCTGATAGGTGCCGGGGGCTTCGCGCAGCAGGCGCTGAAGCAGCGGCTGTCCAGGCTGGCTGAGTTCGATCAGGCGCAGGGCAGTCGGTAGATTGAACAGAATGCCGATCAGATACAGGCCGATAACGCTGGCAGCTGTCGCCAGGATGCCGTTAAACAGGCCATATCCCAGCAGCGGCGGCAGGGTCGTCAGGATGGTATCGGACGGCGTGACAATGGCGAAAATCGTAGCGACGGTCATCGCCATCAGCGCCACCAGCAGACCGGCGATAAAGTAGCTGTTCAGCCGTTCCGGACGACGCAGCACCATCGCGGCAATCGCGCCGGTGGTGGCGAAGAGCATGGTCACTTCCATCGAATTGCCGGCCATAATGCCGGCCAGCAGTGCGAAGCCGAAGTTGCCCATCAGGGCGATCTGTGGGTTGACAATGGCGACGTATAACAGTGCCAGCACTGCCGCCGGATAAAGATAGACTTCCCCTTCCAGCGCCAGTCGCAGCCCGAAAAGCGTCAGCAGGAAGATGGACGCCAGCAGGACGAGCAGGCGAGGTTCTCCGTACAACAGCGAAGGCCGGAAACGCGCCAGAAACAGCCCGAAAAGTGCGCTGACCACCAGCACGGCGATAAAGGCCTGTGTAATGCCCGCCAGACGGCGATCTTCCGGCTGTAACAGCCCGAACTGTGCCAGCGCTTCATATTCCAGCGGCCCGATCTGTGTACCTTCACGGACGAGGAGCTGTCCCTGCTGGAAGGTGCGCTGTTCCGGCTGGATGGCGTTGGCGGCTTCCTGCCGGAGCCGTTCGGTGGCCGCGTTGTCTTCGCTGCTGTTGGGGCGTATCAGGTCGCTGACGATCTCGGAGATCACCGCGTTCTGGATGTCGTCAAAGCGCAGGCTGACCTGATTCGGAAGGCGTTCGCGCAGGGTGGTGAGGTCAATATCGCGGATCTGATCCTGCATCACCTGTTCCAGCAGCCGGTTGACTTCGTTGCGGACGCTGCTCCATGTTTCTTCATCAAGTGCGACAAGCTGCTGGATGATGGAAGGCTCCAGCGTGAGGATCGAGATCTGCTGCACATCGGCGATACGCTGCTCACCGGTGGAAAATGGGTCCTGCCGGACATTGTCGATGTAATCGAGGATCTGTGTTGCCAGACGGGACTGGGTGCGTGCGACGTTCAGGTCCGGCGAATTGTAGACCGGACGCACGTTATTACGCGCATCCTGCCGACGCTGGTCGGTCAGGATGGCGCTGATATAGGTGCTGGCTTCGGGGGCGAAGATGTCCCGCGCAGCGACATCCCCGATATTCATACTGGCACTGCCAAGCTGGGCGGGAAAGATGTACTCTGCTGCGACAATCCCCGTTGCCGCGATGAGGAACAGCAGCGTGGCAGCGATAATCGCAGACCGATTCAGTGCCGGGATGGTCTGTTCAGTCGATAGATTGAAGTACCGCTCCAGCAGCCGCGCAAGTGAGACAATCATCGCGCTAACCTATAGATCATCAAATCGGAAATCACCCGTTCAGCAGTTCGCGAACCACCTGATTGACAATTTTGCCATCTGCCTGACCCTGTAAGCGTGCCATCAGCGGCCCCATGACCTTGCCCGTATCCTTGGACGTGCTGGCCCCAGTCTGCGCGACGATCTCGGATGCGATGGCCCTGATCTCGTCATAGCTCAACTGCTGCGGCAGAAAGCCTTCCAGCACCTGAAGCTTGGCCTGTTCTTCTTCCACAATATCGGTGCGGCCTGCTTTTCTGAAGTCTTCAATGCTCTCGCGGCGCGTTTTCGCTTCCTTGTGGAGGATAGCATTAATCTCCTGCGGCGAGAGAGTCTTCTGGGTATCAACCTCAGCCTGTTTGATCGCGCTCAGCGTCATGCGGATGACATCGCGGCGCAGGTTGTCCTTGGCCTTCATGGCATCGGTCAGCGCGGCATTGAGGGTCTTCTTCGGGTCGTCCATTGCGTCTATCCTTCGTGGATTGAGTGAATGTCGATCAGGTCAATATAGGGTTGGACGTGCATCTGCTGCATACCGGTATCGTAATGGAGCAGTTCTGCTGGTGTCATCGCATTGGTCAGCACGCGTGGGTGGATACAGCGCACCCGGATATAGTTGTCAGTATACCCAACGTTGATAAAACCGTCTTCTGATGCGCCAGCGATGTGTTCCCACAGTACATCACGTGTCTGCCCGACGAACTGCTGGGCATAGCGGGCTTCCAGTGTTTTCGAAAGTTCCAGCAGGCGGGCACTGCGCTGCTTTTTGATCTCATCCCGCACATGATGTTTCATGCGTGCGGCAGGCGTGCCAGTTCGTCTGCTGTACGGGAAGACGTGCAGCCCTGCAAAGGCCATCTCTTCGATAAAGGTGGCACTCTGCTCGAATTCGGCATCGGTTTCACCCGGAAAGCCGACGATCACATCCGTGGTGATGCACATCTCCGGTGCGGCGTCCCGTGCAGCGGCCACCAGTGCGCGGAAGTTCGCCTGATTCGTATGGCGTGCCATGCGGCGCAGCGTCTGGTCAGAGCCGCTCTGAAGTGGCAGATGCAGATGCCGGCACAGGCGCGGATTGTACCACAGGCTGAAGAAGTCCTCGTCCAGATCCCACGGCTCGAGTGAGGACAGCCGCACACGCGGGATGTCGGTCTCGTCAAGAATCGTCTGCACCAGCCGCGACAGCCCATGACGATCACCGAGATCGTGGCCGTAGCTGCCGAGATGTACACCCGTCAGCACCGCTTCCTGATAGCCGAGTGTGTGCAGGTAGCGGATTTCGGCGATGATTTCGTCCAGTGCGCGGCTGCGCCCCTGACCGCGTGCGACCGTCGTGATGCAGAAGGTACAGGCGTTGTCACAGCCGTCCTGTACTTTGACGAATGCGCGGGTGCGGCCTTCGCGGGTGGTGCGGCTGACGGGTTCGAAATCAAAGGCTTCAGCAGGCTGGCCGGTCAGTTCCTCGACCAGTGAATCCTTGCCGATGTTGTCGATGATCCGCGTGACACCCGGCAGCACGGTGATCTCGTCCGGTGCGATCTGCGCGTAGCAGCCCGTCACCGTGATCTGGGCGTCGGCGTTGGCGCGGTGCAGCTCACGGATCAGTTTGCGACTGCTGGCTGTGGCCTGCTGTGTGACCGCGCAGGTGTTGACGACCATCCAGTCGGCTTCATCGGCCTGCGTGGTGATTTCGTGGCCCTGCTGTTCGAACTGGCGTGCCATCTGTTCCAGTTCGCTCTGGTTCAGGCGGCAGCCGGTCATTCTCAGATGTACTTTCATGGCAATATCGCAGCATAACCCATTGAATCATTTGCGGGACTGTGGGCACTGGCGGAGTCGGGGGCGGCGGGTGCGTCTGGTGGACTGTAAATCACAAGCTGATCGAAATCCACCACAATATCCGGCTCATCCAGCGCTTCAACGATCACGCCGACGCGCCCGTAGGCGTGGGCATCATCCATCAGTGTGGTCAGCATCTGGCCTTCCATGCACTCACCCGTCAGCGGGTGAATGGTGCTCTCGGCTTCGGGATTATCAGGGATGCAGAGTTCGACAGACTGATCATTGATAAAAAACTGAAACTGATTGCCCTGACCGGTGACGCGGATCTGATTGGCTGAACCGATACCGGTTTCGATAACTTCAGACTGAATCCATTCGGAGAGCTGTTTGCCGCTGCCATTGGTCACACGGTAGACACTGTAGTAACCGTCGCTGCTGATCATGAAGTAGTAGTAATTATTCAGATCACGCTGGCGAAACAGCAGGCCGTAGCTGTTATTTTCCGGCCCTTCGATGGCTGTGGTATTGACGCGAATATCGAAGTCGGTGAAGTACCAGCGCAGCGGCGCGAAGACCCCTTCGTTGGCCGTGCCGACATCCACCCGCATTACACCGTCGGTGATTTGTGCGGACAGCCGTCCCTGCGCCTGTTCCCAGTCGCCGTTCCGGTCATCGGAGTCAAAGCCTGTGGCATAGAGCAGGGTTCCGGGCGCATCCGGCACGATAAAACGCCAGTCAGCAAGGGCGCGGCTGGCATACACCGCGCCCACGACGAGCAGTATCAAGAGTACAAGCAGAGTCAGGCGGCGCAAAGATCGTCTCTCATCCTGATTTTAATCCCGTCACATTGTAGCACAGGCCGACCGCTATTTACTCCGCCGGTCCGATCACCTCGACCCCGCCCAGATACGGGCGCAGGGCCTTCGGGATCTCGACGCTGCCGTCGGCACGCTGGAAATTCTCCATGATCGCGATCATCACACGCGGGACGGCCAGACCGCTGCCGTTCAGGGTGTGGACGAACTGCGGCTTCTTGCCGCCTTCAGGACGATAGCGGATATTGGCACGGCGTGCCTGAAATGACTCGGTGTTGCTGCATGAGCTGACTTCCAGCCATTCCTCACAGCCGGGTGACCAGACCTCGATGTCGTATTTCTTGGTCGCGCTGAAGCCCAGGTCACCGGTGACGATCTCCAGACGGCGGAAGGGCAGTTCCAGCGCACGGCAGATGTCGCTGGCGGCTTCGGTCAGCGATTCAAGTTCCTCGTAGCTCTTTTCAGGCGTGGTGAACTTGTACATCTCGACCTTTTCGAACTGATGCACGCGCTTGATACCGCGCACATCACGGCCCGCGCTGGTCTTTTCCCGCCGGAAGCAGGGTGTATGCCCGACCATATAAATCGGCAGTTCGGCCTCATCGACGATCTCATCACGGTACAGATTGGTAATGGCGACCTCGGCGGTCGGCAGCATGTAGACCTCGGCGTCGCCATCAAAGTAGACGACATCACGGAATTTGGGGAACTGTGCCGAGCCGTACAGCATCTCCTCTTTAACAAAGTAGGGGACATAGACTTCGGTGAAGCCTTTTTCCCGCGCCTTGTCGAGGAAGAAGCTGATGAGCGCCCGCTGTAACCTTGCCCCCCAGCCCTTCAGCACATAGCCGCGTGACCCGGCGATTTTGATGCCGCTTTCGAAGTCGATGATGTCCAGCGCGGGGCCGATTTCCCAGTGGGGCTTCGGCTGGAAGTCGAATTCGCGCAGTATCCCCTGCATGGGATGCGCGACGTTCTCTTCATCGCTTGCGCCGACCGGCACGCTCTCATGCGGCATGTTCGGCAGCCAGAGCATGTGTTCTTCCAGAAGATGTTCCGCCTCGCGGATCTGATCGTTGAGTGCGTTCACGCGGTCACCGAGGCCGCGCAGGGCATCGGTCAGGCGGTCGATGGCGCTGGCATCCGCTTCACCGGCTGGCTGGATGTCTGCCTTACCTTCGAGAAGGGCGGCGGCCTGCTCGTATGCGCCGCTTTCGAGTGCGGTCACAGCCTGCTGTGCCATCTGCTGACGGGTGGCATCGTCCAGCTTTTTATTGCCACGCAGAAAGCCGACGCTTTTATTCAGCTTGTTGCGATTAGCCTGAATCGCTTCCGACTCGGTCAGCAGGGTACGGCGGCGCTGGTCAAGTTCCAGAATGGCATCGACACGGGCGGCGGCATCAGGGTCCTGTAATTTGACCAATTGTTCCTTCACCCAGTCCGGCTTTTCCCGGATCAGTGAGATATCGAGCATGATGTATGTTCTCCTTGTACACGGCGGTGATATTTCCGTCACCGCATGAAGTCAGCGAAAGTTTCAGATGATGAGATAATGAATGGCTCAGGAACGGGCTGACGTTGGCGTCGGGTCTTCGGCAGATTCTGCTGCGCTGACTTCAGCCGGTGGTGCTGGCGGAAAAGGTCGCGGCGGCGGAAGTGGGCGCGTGAAATCCCGATAGATCCGCACCGCTGCCAGTGCTGTGCCAATCACCACGATCACGATAATCAGCGTGTCAAAGAATTCACGTGTCAGAAACGACGGCATAACGTATGTCCAGTTCTCTGAAGTATCAGATTTGATTTGCGTGCTGCTGATACAGCAAATAAAAACGCCTCGCCCTGACCGTCAGAACGAAGCGTACCTATGCATGGGTAACTGTCAGTGATGGCGGTGGGCGTGCGCGTTTATGTCTGGCTGGAATCAGAAGAAGATGGAGTGTTGTTCGTCCAGATGGGCAGCGTCAGCGTAAATGTCGTGCCTGCGGTTTCATCGCTTTCGAACCACATTTTGCCGTTCATGGCTTCAACCTCCTGCTTGCACAGGTAAAGACTTAAACCGTACCCAAATTCACTGATGATCTGTGGTTGGCGTGCCCGTAAAAACGGCTCGAAAACGCGCTCACGCTCTTTTTCCCGCACGCCATAACCCTGGTCCACGATGTCGATCTGCACGAACTGTGCTTTCTTCTGCACATTCAGCATCACCGGGGACGCCTTCATGCTGTACATGATAGCATTACGCACGGTGTCCCGCAATACGAGGCTCAGGTAATACGGTGAGGCGGAAACGACCGTCCCGCGAGGCACTGATGCGATCACACGGGCGCGTAAATCCGTGACATCCGTCTCCGGGTCCAGCAGGCTGATTTCGTCCAGTTCCTCGATAAAATCCTCAAGGAAGCTGCTGAGGTCGATGCGTCGGCGGGTCAGGTGGACGCGCTCATACAGGTTTCCGGTGCGGATGTCGCGCAGGCGGCCCATCATATCCATAAAGCGGGTGGCCCGCCGCATATGCATGGTGATCAGACGGTTGAATCCGCCGATGCGTTTTGTCAGTACCTCAACGGTCTGTGTTGACTTGTGGGTCTTCAGCGTCTGCTGAACCAGATCGACGTGGCCGGTGGTCGCTTCCAGCGCTTCGCGGATCTCGTCCTGAAGACGCTTCAGCTCATCTTCAAAGGCCGACCAGTCCGGTGTTTCAATCGACAGCATCAGGTAGGTCTGCCCGCCTTCGCCCATCACGGCGGAGAGTGCGGCGGGCATCGTGGTCCCTTTGAGGCGGAGATGGAATCGGTGCGGCTGATCTGCTTCCAAAGCCCGATCGCGCAGTGTATCGGCATTACCCTGCTTTGGTGGCTGCTGCGCGTCGATCAGTCTGGCTGCTGCGGGCCAGCCTTTCTCGCGCAGGTTGAACAGATCTTCACCTAACAGACGCTGTGCCGAGCGATTTTCCATCAGCAGGCTGCCAGGCGCCTGTGTTGAAAACAGCAGCACTGCGTTGTTCAGGCCATCAAGGGCCGCCTGCAAATCGAGTTTGATCTCTGAAACCATAGGTGAATCAACCGTACCTTTTGTGTTTATCCAGCGCGGATGGCTTTATTTCTCATCCCGTGAATTCGAAGCTTCATGGCGCAGATGCGGGAACAACAGCACATCGCGAATGCTGCGCTGATCGGTGAGCAGCATCGTCAGCCGGTCTATACCGAGGCCGAAGCCGCCATTGGGGGGCATACCGTAGCGCATGGCCCGCAGATAATCCTCGTCAATGGGTGTGGCCTCGTCATCCTCATCCTTGTACAGCGCCTTCATGTCCAGAAAGCGTGCTTCCTGATCACGCGGATCGTTCAGTTCGGTGAAAGCATTACCCATCTCCATCCCGGCGCAGAACACCTCGAAGCGCTCGACGTGGAAATCATCATACGTCACGCGCTTGGCAAAGGGTGAAATGTCGCGCGGGTAATCGAGCAGGAACGTCGGCTGGATCAGCTTCGGCTCGACGTACTTGCTCAGCAGATGATCCAGCAGGCGGCCCCATGTCAGTTCCGGCGAAACGTTGTCACCGATACCGTGCAGCGCTTCGATCAGCGACTCGGCGTCGCGGTAATCCATATAGTCGATGCCGCTTTCCTGTCGGATGGCATCGCGCAGGGTGATACGCTTCCACGGTGTTGCGAGGCTGACATCCATGCCCTGAAAATTGATCTGGGTGGTGCCGTTCACTTCCTGTGCGATATAGGCCACCATACGCTCGACGATGTCCATCACACCATGATAGTCGATATAGGCTTTGTAGAATTCCATCTGTGTGAATTCGGGATTGTGCTTGAAGCTCACGCCCTCGTTGCGGAAGTCGCGCCCGATCTCGTAAACAGCATCCAGACCGCCGACCAGCAGCCGCTTCAGGTACAGCTCAAAGCTGATGCGCAGATACAGATCCTGATCGAGCTGGTTGTGATGCGTCACAAAGGGACGGGCCGCCGCGCCACCGTAAATCGGCTGGAGAATCGGGGTTTCGACTTCCAGAAAGCCTTCGTTGTCCAGAAAGCGGCGCATGGCGCTGATGATTTTGGCGCGCTTTGCAAACACTTCCCGGACATCATGGTTGACGGCAAGGTCGGCATAGCGCTGACGATAACGGGCTTCCTTGTCCACAAAGCCGCCGTACTCGGTGATCGTGCCGTCGTCATTGACCTGCTGCTTGATCACAGGCAGCGGGCTGAGTGCCTTGCTGATCAGGCGGAAATCGGTCACCTGTACGCTGACTTCACCGGCTTTGGTGCGGGTCATCGTGCCGGTGGCCTGCACGAAATCGTCCACGTCGATCAGTTTCTCTTTGACGATCTCGTAGACGTTCTCGTCCATGTCGTTGATGCGCAGGAAAAGCTGGACGCGGCCCGTCTCATCCTCGATGTGCATGAAGGTCAGCTTGCCCTTGATATTCAGGCGGCGGATGCGCCCGGTCACTGTCACGGTAATGGCAGAGGTGGCTTCTGCACCCTCGCTGGCGGTGGCGTCAGTACCGTTTATTTCCTGTGCTTCAAAGGCTTCGACAGCCTGTTTAATCGTGTGGGTGCGGCTAACACGTGCGGGGTACAGCTCAACGCCGCGTGCGCTCAGTGCTTCTGCTTTCTCAAGGCGTTCCTGTTCGAGTTTATTGGGCTGCCATACCATAAGGTCTGTATCTGGACTCCTTTGTCGCAGTGGGTGAAGATGAGCGTGCCTCAGTCGTGCTGAATACAGGGCGCACTCCCTTGCAATCGCTTCAGGTCTCAAGTGTATCTGAAACAGGTTTTAATGCACAACGCCAATGAGTCACAGAGCTATTCTAATCATAATGCCGGAATCTGCGCTGGCGCATAAATATTACAGCGCCTTTCAGAAAAGGTGCTGTATAAAAAAACAGCGGACAGCGCCTTTCGCGACTGCCCGCTGTTGTGATGTTCACCGATCACGGTTGTGAACTACTCAATTCCCTTGATCGTGAAGACCAGGTCACCATCTGGTGCCTTGACGGTCACTTTCTGACCCGGCTTCGCACCCATCAGGGCCTTACCGAGAGGGCTTTCAATTGAGATTTTGCCTTCGCTGGGCTTGGCCTCGGCAGAGCCGACCAGATGATAGACTTCCTGTTCCTTGGTGCCTTTTTCCACCACGGTCACACGAGAACCTACTACAACCTGATCCTTCTTGCCGGTATCCTCGATGATTTCTGCGCTGCTGATAATCATCTCCAGTCGCGAGATTTCACCTTCGAGGAAGGCCTGCTCATTTTTGGCGTCTTCGTATTCAGCGTTCTCGTTCAGATCACCGCCTTCATCCATTGCCTGACGCAGACGCTCTGCAATTTCGGCACGGCGGACATCTTTTAAGTACTTTAAACGCTTTTCAAGGTTCACTAAACCTTCGGGGGTGAGATACTGCGGCTGTTCAACCATTGAAATAAAACCTCCGGTTTCGGGTATTCCAGAACCCAAAGTACAAAAGACACAGCGGATATTCTCGCTGTGTCCGACCTGGCATCTATATTGCAATGACGCTGCTAGATTAGCACGGAAAGCCCTTTATGTAAAGAGAGGAATCCCTAGAAAACCCTTATGCACCAAAGCGCATATTAATCAGATCATCCCTTTCAGCCGGATCGTGAAGGTCGTGCCTTTGTCCGGTTCACTCTGGAACGAAATGGTGCCGCCCAGTAGTTCAATCACGCGGTTAGCAATCGCGACGCCCAGACCACTGCCCTTATGCGCCCGTACAAGGTCATTGTCAGACCGGAAGAACATCGTCCCGACTTTAGGCAGATCCTCCGGCGGGATGCCGATGCCGTTATCCTGTATGGTGATGACGACGTAATTCCCTTCACCGCGTGCGCTGACCGTCACTTTGCCGGTGCCTTCGGCTGAATAGCGCAGGCCGTTTTCGACCAGCTTGTACATCGCGAATGACAGATGATCGCTGTCCGTATCCAGAATGGGCAGGCCCGCCGGGATGTCGAATTCAATCTGACGGTTCAGTTCCTGCGCGACGGGTGTGGCTTTCTTCTCCACCATCTGTGCGATGTTCTTGAAGGCTTCAATTTTGGTTGAGACCGACAGGATGCCCGCTCGCAGCTTGTTGATATAGCTCATATCCGAGAGCAGATTTTCCATGCGCTTGGAGTTGGAGCGAACGACGGTCAGAAGCTGGGTCTGCATATCCGTCAGGTCACCGGCCATGGTTGCCAGCATGTCGGAATAACCGCGAATGCTGGTCATCGGTGTACGCAGTTCATGGATTGCCGTCTTGAAGAACTCGGCATTGTCCACCAGCGACGAACCCCCATCACCGCTGGCGGCGCTGGCCTGTGCTGCCTTCACCTGTTTGACCGTTTCCTGATGGTCATCCTCGGCTTTTGAAAGCAGATCGGCGATGGCTTCCAGTTGACCGGGCAGGCGCACAGGGATGATCGCACCCGTTTTGGCGTTTTCAATCAGTGTCTTCAGTTGTTCCTGCGCCTGTTCGAGCGCGCTGGGGGCAGCAGCAGAAACGGTCGCAGTCGTCGCAGCGGGGGCTGACTCCAACGGCTTGTCGTCAGCTTTGGGTGTCTCGCTGATCCTGGGTGTTTCGACAGCTTTCGGCGCTCCGCTGGCCTTCGGCGCTTCGCTGGCCTTCGGCGTTTCGCCGGCCGTCTGACTTGCATTTATTGCGGGTGTTTCACCTGTCACAGGAGTCTTATCTGCCTGTGGAGTGTCTCCGACGTTTGTTTTCTCATCAGCCATGCTGCTGTCCTTTTCCTTGTTAAGTTTACAGGTCTACAGGTCCTGATTGTTCGCTGCTGGCGTTATGCGTCTGTGACGGTCATGCGTGAGCATCAGACCGTCGCGATCCATTCCCGTTCGGCGGGGCCTTCGAGTCCGGCACGCTGGCCGCTGAGCGTCATAAAGCGTGTGATCGCAGTATCCATCTCGTCGGTGCTGTCCCAGAACATGCCGATCTGAGAAACGTATTCCCGCAGCGACATCAGTTTGGCCGAGAGGTCTGCTCCACTGGCGGGATAGGCATTGAGTGTCAATGCACTTACCTGCTGGTTCAGGATGTCCAGCGCGGCGTCAATCGCTTCGGCGCGTTCGGCATAGGGATAATCTTCATAAAAGCTCAGAACCACCGATGGATAGCGTGCCTTGAGACGCAGTGCCCAGTCACGCACGATCTGATGATCGACATGCATCCCGACGGCAGCAGGGGCGTGCAGATGGGTGATCTCATCACCGAAAGGCAGCGGCAGCGCATCCAGCCGTTCGAGCTGAAGTTCGCGGTCGCGTGGATGCACCGTACCCTTGAACGAATCGACCGCGGTGTACAACGGTGTGCCTTCGCTGTCCGTCCGGTAGATGCAGTCCAGCAGCAGCCCGTGATAGATTTCAGTCACGCCCAAAACTCGCAGGGCGTCTTCGTCTTCGATCCGGCGGAGGCGCATCGGCTCGGCTCCGGCTTCCCATTCGGCGTGCAGGTGATTGACAATCGGTGTGTCGGGTGGTGGATTAGGCGCATCACCATCACAAAACGTATAGACGATACAGCGTTCGCCATTGGCGATGAGCTGGTGCAGGGTGACTCCGCAGCTTAGCGGTGCGTCGTCGGCATGAGGTGAAAGAAAAAGATGCATAGTATCACGACTTTGTTATGGGTAAATCAAAAGTAAAAGTGCTGCCCTGGCCTAAAACACTGTGAATCTCGATCTGGCTTCCCATCTGTTCGATCAGTTTGCGGGTGATGGCAAATCCGAGGCCGGAACCCACCTGCGACCGGGTAAACGGATCAGGTGCACGCCAGAAGCGGGTGCCGAGCAGCTTCAGATTCTCGACGCTGATACCAATGCCGGTATCCGACACACTGAAGTGGATGCCGCCATGACTGGCCGGTGTGATTTTCAGCGTGATCATGCCCTCTTCCGGCGTGTACTTGTAGGCATTGCTCACCAGATTGATCAGCACCTGAAGCAGTCGATAGAAGTCAGTATACAGCCGGGGCAGGTGCGGCGTGACTTCTTCCACCCACCGCTGACGCCGTTTCTCGATATGCGGCAAAACTGACTCGCGCAGCGCTTCCAGCAGGCTGTCCACTTCGAACTCGGTGTATTCCAGTATGAAACGCTCTGTTTCAAACTGGTTGATGTCGGCCAGATCGGAGACCAGAATCAGTGTCCGCTTGATAGTACCCTGCATCCGTTCGAGGTAGTCCCGCTGCTGATCGGTCAGTGTGTCCTGAATCTCAAGCAGTTCGGCGTAATTGTCGATGCTGCTTAGCGGCGTCCGCAGGTCATGTGCCACCATCTCGACAAACTGGCTTTTGGCGAGATCGGCATTGCGGACATTGGCATAAAGCCGCGCATTATCCAGCGCAAGGGCAGCCCGTGCGATCACATGCGTTACGCGTTCGTGTTCCTGCTGTGTGAAGTTGCGGTCGGTGCGCCACAGCACCACTGTGCCGAGGCTGTGAGCGTCGATCCGCAGCGGGAAGATCAGCGCTGTTCCCTGATCGCCCTGCACAACGCTGTCATACTGATGGATCACGGCGTCCGTTGCTTCGACGGTCTCGGCGATGCGCATGGCGTCGTGTGCCACCTTTTCGGGCAGGGCGGCCTGCTGGGGATAGTTCAGAAACAGCGCTGTGCTGGGCGGGATAAAGTGACCACTGTCTGTACCTGTCAGGCGTACCAGCCATTCCAGCAGATACTGCTGAATGCGCTCGGTTTCCAGGGTCTCGCTCAGACGCAGGTCGATATGACGCAGCAGGCTCAGTTCGTCTACCCGTTCCTTGAGCGCACGATCTGTCATATCGAACAGCCGCGCATTTTCAATCGCGACTGCTGCCTGAATTGCCAGCGTCTCCAGCGCCTGAAGATCGGCTGCCTGAAAGGTGCTGACTGCCACCAGTGTATCGACATAGGCTACGCCCAGCACTCGTCCCCGCGCCCGCAGTGGGACGGCCATGATGCTGCGCATCGAGTGCCGTGCGATGCTGCTGGCCTTTGCGAGATCAGGGTCTTCGGAGGCATTGGCGACCAGAAACGATGTATTGTTTTTCAGTACATAATCGACGACTGTGCGGCTGTAATGCTGATCCCAGTGATCCAGCGTTTCCTGCTCAAAGTTGCGCGCCGCATGGATTTGCAGCGTTCCATCGTCGCCGTAAAGCAGCATCAGACAGCGTTCAGCGCCGGTCAGCCGGATAATGGCATCCATCACCTGATCCATCACCGTTTGCAGATCCAGTGACGAGCCGATGGCCTGCGTCACGCGGTACAGGGTGTCATCCTGCGGTGTGACAATTGGCTGATTCAGTTCGAGTTTCTCCATCGCGTTCTCGATCTGCTCAAGCTGCCGGACGATGGCCCTCGGTTCCAGTTTGCCGATCTGAACCTGGCTTTTGAGCAGGAAAAGCTGCTGCCGAATCTGCTGAAGCTCGACGTTGAGTGGGTGCGATGCATATTGCGGTCTTAAAGTCATAGCTCAGGCTCTCTGATTTCCTGTTATTCGGTATTCATGGCTTCTGCCGAATCCATGGATGCTGCTTCTTCATCCACAGGGCTTAACCCGTTCTGCACCACTGTCTGATAATAATCACAGTAGGCGGTGATCGGGCAGCGCTCACACAGCGGACGGCGTGCCTTGCAGGTGGTGCGCCCATGCCGGATGACGTGGATGTGAAACTCGTAGTGTGCTTCCGGCGGGACAATCGCTTCCATCACATCGTGTGCCTTGTCCGCGCTGATTTTGGGCGGCAGCATGCCGGTGCGCATCCCCACGCGGTGAATATGGGTATCAACCGGGAAAGAAGGCAGCCCGAAGGCAAAGCACATCACAATCGCCGCTGTCTTTGGCCCAACACCGCCCAGAGACGTCAGCCATGCACGCGCTTCATCGTTTGGCAGGTCACGCAGAAAGTCGAGGTTAAACGCGCCGCGCTCATCCTGAATGCGCCGCAGGATCTGCTGGATGCGCGGCCCCTTCTGATTGGAAAGTCCAGCAGCACGGATCGCGTCCACGACTTCTTCGGTCGGCGCGTCGATGACATCCTGCCATGATGCAAAGCGGCTCTTCAGTGAGTAGAAGCCGCGATCGCGATTGGTATCGCTGGTATTCTGGCTCAGCACACAGCTAATCAGTTCATCGACCGGATCTTCGCCATAAGTCCACTCCAGCGGCCCGTAGACTTCACGCAGGGCGACAGCGATGGGGGGATATTTGGCCGCACGTCGTTCAAAATCAGGCGTTGTAGCCCGAACCTGTTCAAGATCAACCATCGTCTTCCCAAACCTTAACTTACAGAAAGGTCTGCTCAACCCACGTCCTCAGACGGTGGGCTGAGGCAGACACATGAACGATGACATACTCTCAGAACGTCTGCTGGTGAGTGGCCGGCTGGCGTTCCGACTTCAATGCTCATGTTGAACCATGAAAAGCAAAAAGGGGCTGTACCCGTGCTTACCTGATTTTACAGCAAATCCCGTGTGACAGATATTGACGTTATGGACGATGTCGGCGCAGAAGGCGTTCATCGGCGCTGATCGATCAATGCCGGGCCTGAAGCATCCCCAGATAGGTCTGCTCGGCGATTTTGTCGGTCACGCCTTCGGCAATGCTGATCTTCCATGTCCCCGGCTGCTGTGGACTGGTGAAGATCACGGCGGTGTTGTCTTCAGTCCATGCCAGCGGATGCGCAATCGAGGTGACTTCGGTGAGGATGCGCTGTGTCATGGTTATGAGATCGACATGGACCAGCACCGTACGGGTGGACTGCTGTGGCGTGCCAAAGGCTTCAATCTGGGACAGCGCATACAGCGCCTGTCGGCTGTCCGGCGCGATCAGCACATCACCGGCCTGTGAGAAGGTCCCGCGTAAATCCAGCGCCGAGACGACACCGCTGGTATCAGCCGCCAGATTATACACGCGCAGGTCGAAACCCTGCTGTCCGGATGCCAGTGCCAGCCGGAGAAAGTATTCCCCACCGAAACCAGCCCCTGTGAAACTTCCCGGTTCACCCGGCAGGAACAGCGGCTGCGGTGCTTCTTCTCCCAGTTCCAGCATAAACAGTCCGGCATACTGGGTATAAGCCGTCAGCCCTTCGATTCCGTCCGGCTGATAATCGAGATAAAGCCGTGTCTGGGTGTGATCGAAGGAGACCGGCAGCATGCGCAGCGCGTCCTTGCGACTCTCTTCCCGCAGCAGACGCTGATCGCTGCCATCGGCGTGCGAGACATAAAGCTGTGTCCGCAGTCCCCCCTGATCGTCGCGAGAGACAATCGTCCATGCAATCTGCTTGCCGTCGCTGGAAACCACCCAGTCGATGCGCAGGGCGTCCGCCGGAAGCTGCAAAAACGGGTGCGGGGCAATCTGGCCGCTGGATGAGACAACGTTGATGCGGCGGTTGGAGGGATCGAAGTACAGAATCGAGCGTCCGAGCACTGTGAAGCGGCGGCCAGTCACAGAGGTGGTATGCTGTTCACCTGTCAGCGCATTGATAAACAGCAGTTCGGTTCGGCTGGCATCGGCTGGATCGGTCCGCAGGAAGACGTACACCGGATGGACATCGCTGGCATCAGGTGCATCCTGTACAGGGGCATCCTGCGCCTGTGTGAATTCCGGCGTAAACCTTCCGAAAAACAGGAGGCCGAGCACCAGACAGAGCATCACACGTGTGCAGTATAAGTTGGTTCTGCTCACGATGCATCCTCCGACAGACGCTGCATCTGCGCGGCGACCAGCGGCAGGACCTCACCGGAAGGATAGGCCAGCCTGACATCCGCCCATGACGAGAAGGATTCAGGATCAGGGTTGACCTCGATCACGGCGGCCCCTGCACGTTTTGCAACCGTCGAAAGACTGGCGGCAGGCTGCACCACACCCGATGTGCCGACGACCAGTATCACGTCGCAGGTCTGGCAGAAGTCGATGGCCTGATGCAGTTCCTGCTGCGGCAGTGTCTCACCGAACCAGACGACATTTGGACGGGCATACGCACCGCAGTGCGGACAGTGCGGCGGGCTTTCGGTTCGGTTCAGTGCCTTGTCCGGGATCAGTGTTGGCTTCCCCTGACAGTCCGCGAAGCACTTGTTCTCGGCCAGCTTGCCGTGCAGGTGGATCACACGCTGGCTGCCTGCGGCTTCGTGCAGGACATCGATATTCTGTGTGATCAGCAGAAATTCCGGTGTGCGTGCTTCGATCTGCGCCAGCGCGATATGTCCCGCATTAGGCCGCGCCGGACGGACGATCTCACGCCGATACTCGTACCAGTCCCAGACCAGTTTGGGATCGCGCTCGAAGGCCTGCGGTGTGGCAAGCTGCATCGGGTCATATTTTGCCCACAGCCCATCGACGGCATCACGAAAGGTCGGCACGCCTGATTCCTTACTCACGCCTGCACCCGTCAGCACGGTGATGCGTTTCGCCTCAAGCAGCATCCGGGCGGCGCGGTTGATTGCTTCCTGTGTCATCTCATTCGTCAAATGTTTGTCAGATTGGGTGAATTATAGCACGCGTGCTAACCGTAAAACGGCAGAATGAAAGCATGAGCTACGACATGTACAGATGATCGTCGAGCCAGTAGAGCAGCAGATTCAGCACACGATCACGATCAGGGCTGCGTGAGGTGAAAAAGCCGCTTCCGTGATTGGCACCCTCATAAACATGCATTGCCGCGTCACCGACCATGCGCTCAAACATGCGCCTTGTGTCATAAATCACCGTGTCCCGCTGTGCCACAATGAACAGGGCGGACCGTTCACGCAGCGACTCGTACATCGGCTCATCCAGCAGCGGGAAATCTCCGGGAGAGATCAGAATGCTCGTCTGGCATTGAGAGGCAGCGGCGCAGCCTCCAAGTGCTGGAACCGCCCCCATACTACTGCCGACAGTCGCCAGCGCATCAGCCTTGACCTGCGGTTGCGCGCTCAGCCATTCCAGCCACTGCTGTGCATCGTCAATCATCGTACCCAGATTGCGGATTCCCCCAGTCTCGCCGAAGCTGCGCTGATCGACACTCAGAACGTGAAAACCTGCGTCCAGCAGCGGCTGAATCAGCGGCACCCATTCGCTGCGCTCTGACCCCTGTCCATGCAGCAGCAGCACCGCCGCCATCGGTGTATCTGCGTCTGGCACACGGTAAAAATCCCCGACCATCGTCAGCCCATCCGAGGCCGAAATCGTCACCCTTTCTGCGGAGGGTTGCAGTCTGAGCGTCTGTAGAGGCTGAGTCAGCCAAAAGGCCGTCCCCAATAGGATGAACAGCACGAGACCGCCTGTAACACCGGTTCTGAATGGTTTAAACACCTGCATCAATGAGTCCGCCTTCTGTATCAGGATCAGGATGTGCCAAATCGGGACAATCAAAAAGAGGATACCCACAGGCATCCTCTTTCACAAAAGCACACTCTAAAGACGCGTCAGGATCAGAGGACGGGCGTCGCCTGCGTCTGTTCAATCCGGTTTTCCGCCTGACGCCAACTGACGGTTGGGATGATCAGGCGCGGGTCGATGCGGTCGCGGTGTTCCAGCGAAACGGTGATCATCCGCTCGACTTCGGCATCATCCAGCAGATGCGGTTCGAGTCCGAGATCCAGCAGCTTGCTGTGGACGACATTATAGTAATGATCTTCTTTTTCCACACGCGGGTTCTCAACCGTCTGAATATCGACATTCAGGCCCATGCTGTTACCCACACGCTGCACCCGTTCCGCCAGTTCCCGGACCGAGAACCATTCGGTGATCTGATTGTAAACGCGGAATTCACCCGGTGCAGGGTCGGCTTCAATCGCCAGTTCGATACAGCGCACGGTATCACGGACATTGATATAGCCGCGAGTCTGGCCGCCGCTGCCATAAACCGTCAGCGGATAGCCAATGGCCGCCTGTGCGCAGAAGCGGTTCAGCGCGGTCCCGTAGATCTGGTCATAGTCGAAGCGGGTCGCCAGCGCCGGATCAAGCGCGGTCTCATTGGTGTCTGCCCCATAAACCACACCCTGATTCAGGTCTGTGGAGCGCAGGCCCCAGATGCGGCAGCAGAACATGATGTTATGCGAGTCGTGGACCTTGCTCAGATGATAGAAGGAGCCGGGCTGTTTGGGGAAGGGCAGGACATCGGTGCGCCCCTTGTGATTGATCTCGATAAAGCCTTCTTCAATATCGATGTTCGGTGTGCCGTATTCACCCATTGTGCCCAATTTCACAAGGTGAGCTTCCGGCGCGAATTCCTTGATCGCGTACAGCACGTTCAGGGTGCCGACCACGTTGGTATACTGGGTAAAGACCGCGTGTTCACGGTCGATCATCGAGTATGGGGCAGCCCGCTGCTCGGCAAAGTGGACGACCGCTTCCGGCTGAAATTCCTGAAATGCACGCGTGAGGACCCCGTAGTCGGTGGTATCCCCGTGATAGTGAACGATGTTTTTGCTGGTGATCTGCTTCCAGGTGTCGATGCGCCGGTGCATGGTGGCGATCGGTATCAGGCTGTCAAATCCGTTTTTCAGGTCGAACTGACGTCTGGCGAGGTTATCAAAAACTGCGACTTCATGCCCTTTTTGCGACAGATAGAGCGCCTGCGGCCATCCAAGATAACCGTCACCGCCCAGGATCAAGATACGCATTGTGTCTCCCTTTCGATTTTCCACACGCTAACTACAACAGTCCTGCGAGAGAAAAGTTTCATAAACATGACAGACATAACAATTTCTTAAAGATCGCATTACGATCAGATCAAGCCTTCTGCCTTCTGAATCATGTCTGCAATTGTCGCTTCGAGCTGTGCCTGACCCCCCAGACTAATCCCCAGTTCCGGCAGATAGCGTGAGACAAGGATATTCGATGGCGGCTTATCAGGGGCAGGTGGAAGCTCACCAGCTTTGCCGCTGAATTCCCGTGCGATTCTGACAACCTCGCGGTGGCTGACATACAGATCGCTCAGGTGCAGGGTGTGACAGGGTATCTTAGGCTGTTCCAGCAGGGCAGCGACAGCGCGTGCGACATCCCCGCCGTAGACTTCGGTCCCGCCGCCGCTTGAAGTAATCGGTTGGCCGTTCAGCACCGCCGTGATCAGGTTCCACCACTTGGTGCGCTCCAGCGGATACGTGATCCCGTAAACGCCGGTCGTACGGATCGAACAGGTCTGAAGTCCGCTGACATGCGCTGTGCTGTGCATGAAGGCTTCAACGGCGGCCTTATACGCCCCATAGTGACTGTCCGGTGAGATCGGATGCGTTTCATCCAGCACACGGCCCGGTTCGGTATGCGAGAAGACCGCACGGCTGGAGAGAAACAGAAACCGTTCGACACCAGCATCACACGTATCGAACAGAAGCTGAAGCGAGCTGTTCAGATTGACATCCAGCCATCCCCGCAGATTATCCCCTTCGCCGCCGCGATAGCGTCCGGGGATGTGCGCATAAGCCAGATGCACAACCGCATCAACGCCGCTCACCAGCGCCTGTCGTGCCACTGGATCACTCAGATCGCCAGTGATCCATTCGATATCACGCAGCCCATCTCGGTTGGAGTCAGGCCGTAGCAGCGCACGGATAGCGAACCCCCGCCGCTGAAGTTCGTCCGCCACAAACCGTCCGACATAACCGGTCACACCGGTGACAGCAATCGTGCCTGTCATGACTGTTCACCATCACCCTGCACAGATACGGCTTCGAGATCCACTTCGTCGTGATGATCCACCACCTGATGTGCACCCGCGTGAAGCAGCACCATCCGATCCAGTGAACTGGTCAGGCCGATTACATAACCAATGCCGGATGCGCACGCATCGCGCACGCCGGATGCGCTGTCCTCGATCACAATGCACGCCGCTGGATCAATACCGAACATCTGCGCAGCCCGTGCATGGATCTTGTGGTCACTGACCGGATCAACCACGTCTTCCGCGCCGAGGATGACATCAAACACCGCTGGCAGTCCCATCACATCGAGTGTGCGCAGCAGCCGGTCCCGCCGGGAACGCGAGGCAATGGCGACGTACCATCCCGCCTGATGTGCGCGTCGGACCAGTTCCACACTTCCCGGAATCGGCAGCAGGCGATCCCGTCCGAGCCTGAAATACCATTCGTTCTTGCGCTTCAGAAGCTGTTCCTTGATATCGGCGGAGAGTTCCAGCCCATCCCGTGTGCAGGACCAGAGCTGATAGATCCCTTCCAGCCCCAGCCCCACCAGCGCATGCGGATTATCTTCCAGCCGGATACCAAGCAGTTCATCGAAGGCGCGGTTCCAGCATTCAAAGTTGACGGGTTCGGAGTCGACGACCACACCGTCGAAATCCAGAATCAGCATATGGCGTTCGTGGCTTGTCACAGACGATGTCATCTCAGGCTTCCTGTGTCAGTGGTGCGGCGAGGGTTTCAGGCATCTGGCCGTGTTCCAGCACCTGCCACCACAGGTCGATCAGTGGTTGAAGCAGGTCGCGCTTCGGATGGTCGGTTTCCCACGGCTTCTCGTACTGATAGTGGATCACATGGATGCTCGACCACTGCCAGAGCTGCGGCAGGTTGAACCACACATATTGCAGCGTGTTGTAGATGTAAGGCAGGCCGTGCCATCTGGGGAAGTAGGTTTCCAGAAAGGTCTGATCGGTGCGCCGCCAGAATACGTCCGGCTGATCCAGTGCCGCCAGCATCCGGTCGAATTTGTCCCGCACTGGCTGCGCGACGAACACGCCGGCGTTCATCCGGTGGAAGTCCGCCAGTGTTTCATACAGATTAGGCGCGGCGCTGAATTCAGGATAACCAAACAGGTGATCGATATTCTGAATCACCAGCGTGTCAGCATCCAGAAAGATGATCTTCTCGTACTGATCCATTTCCCATAAACGCAGCTTGAGGAAGTTATCCAGCGGATTATGAAACTGCGGCTTGTTGCCTTTGGTAAATGGAGCCGCACTGTGCTGCTGTTCACGGGAATGCCGTCTGGGGAAGTCTTCCGACACTGCCAGCGGTTCGACATGCAGGATCTCGCAGCCGAACGCTTCCAGTTCAGAGAGTTCGTCAAACGGATACGCCGCCATGACCGTCAGCGGCCACTGCGACTGGCACATCTGCAGGGATCGGGCCAGCGCCTTTGCTCCGAGGACATAATCTTGATTTGAGACCAGCGTCACATAGCGATTCACAGGCAGCTCCAGTGTCAGACAGATCACCTACAACAACGCCTGCGAAGGGTAGCATATTTCATGTGCGTTTGCCGGGTCGCATACACAGAAACCTGTGCGTAGCCTGCCTGCAACCTGCCTGCAACCCATTCCGTAACAGAAACAGGTATCCGAAACAGGGAATGTTCAGTATGATATGGGTGGCAGGGCAGCGCTGGGACTGCCATCTCTCAAAAACGTCGTTCGTCATCGAGAAGCTCATTTAGTATGGATTCATTGATACCCGACGACAATCTGCTCATACAACGGATCGCGCAGCAGGATCAGACCGCGCTGGCGCTGCTGTATGCCCGCTATGGGGATCGTGTCTACGGCCTGACCTACCGCGTCCTGCAAAATGCGATGCTGGCGGAAGAAGCCACGCAGGATGCTTTCCTCAAGGTCTGGCGGCAGGCAGAACGCTGGGACGCGGATCGTGGCAAATTTTCGAGCTGGCTGCTGACGGTCGCCCGTAACTGCGCCATTGATCGTCTGCGTCAGGAGCAGCGTCAGGAACACGGCACCGAAGTCGAGCTGGATGACGAACTTCAGCCGCTGGTGTCCCCGAATACCACCGATGAACAACTGCATTTCGATGTCCAGGCCCTGCGCACACTGATGGACGATTTGCCGCCGGAGCAGTCGCAGGCGATTGAGCTTGCCTTTTTCCACGGCCTCAGTCACTCTCAGCTTGCCGAACGCCTCAACCTTCCCCTGGGGACGGTCAAGGCGCGGGTGCGCATGGGTTTACGTAAACTGAAGTATGCATGGTTAAAGAATTATGATGGATTCGATTGAAATCCATAAAATAAATTCAGGAAAACATCTGATCTTCATTTTTTGAACGTAATATAGAGTAGGTGTTTTAGCAAGAGAAGCTATGGAATCTCACGATTTATATCAGTCTGATGACCCATGTTCACAACTGGAGGATCTGCTTCCAGCCTATGGCATGGGCTTGTGCGATCCGGACGAGGCGCTTGAAGTCGAAGGGCTGCTGAAGCAGTGCCCGGAAATGCAGAGCGAACTCGAAGAGTATCGCCAGTTAGCCGCGCATATGCCCTACACCGCCGAGTCCCGGTCTGCGCCCCCACAGCTTCTGACACGAATTCTGAATGCGGCGGCCAGTGATGCCTCTGGTGCACCGACTCATACCCTCTCGGCATCTCAGCCGGACGACCCCGCTCAGTACACAAACGGCACCGTGCACGGCACCATGCACGGCACCATGCAGCCGTCCTCTGCGCCGACGCTGAAGACCTCTCGTCTTAGGGATCTGCCATTTGAACGCCCTGAATTGCCTGATCAGGCGCGGCTGACCAATAATAACCCGTGGCGACTGCGTGCCGTGATTTCGACCGTTGCCGCCGCTGCTGCGGTGATTCTGTTCATCGGGGCCAACATCTTCTGGTCAACGCAGATGCGTGAACGTGAAACCGCGATTGAAGAGACCCAGAACCTCTTAAAGACCCTCGGCGAAGATCAGCTTATCCGCTTTGATCTCGGTTCCGTCGATCAGTCCTCACCCGATGCTAGGGGGACGGTCTGGTGCAATCCTGATAACAAGGTCGCGGTGGTCCGGGCGGAAAATCTGCCCGCCGACGCGCAGCGTCAGGATCTGAAGGTCTGGCTCTGGTACGGGGACCAGCGCGAGGAAGCCGGTGATGTCTGGATTAACGATCAGGGACGCGGCACAGCCGTCATCACCGCATCGCAGCCGATGGCGAATTACGAATATGTCGTGATTGCTCAGCATACATCAGTGCAGGAGGATCAGGTCCGACCGTTTATTCGTGGTGATCTCTATCGCTACCAGTCATCGTATCCGACGCAAACCGTGCCGTAAATCACTGGCATATCTAAGAAAAAAACGGGAAACCACCGCATGGTTTCCCGTTTTGTTTCCGGCGATTTACCGGAGCATGTTCGAGGGCTTCTATCTTCTAGCTCAGACGCTCGATGATCGTGCCGGTACCCATCCCGCCGCCGCAGCACATGGTCTGAAGGCCATAGCGCTTATCATGTGTTTCGAGGGCATGGATCAGGGTGGTCATCAGCCGTGCGCCGGATGCACCTAACGGGTGACCGAGGGCAATTGCGCCGCCGTGCACGTTGACCTTTGACATATCAGGCTGAAGCTCACGCTGCCACATGGCAATTACGGCGGCGAACGCTTCATTGACTTCGAACAGGTCGATCTGATCCAGCGACAGGCCAGCGCGTTCCAGCACCTTGCGTGTCGCCGGAACCGGCCCGGTCAGCATCAGATGGGGATCACTGCCGACGGTAGTCGTCGCGACAATCCGCGCACGCGGCTTCAGGCCGAGTGCCTGCGCTTTGGCTGCCGTTGTGACGATCAGCGCCGCCGCACCGTCACTGATCTGGCTGCTGTTGCCTGCTGTAGTGACGCCGCCATCGGTGAAGACCGGCTGAAGCGAGGCCATCTTTTCCAGGCTGCCGTTCGGACGAATGCCCTGATCGGTCTCGACCATCAGTTTCTCGCCGTTCTCATCCAGACCTTCAATCGGCAGGATCTCACGCGAGAACCAGCCCTGCTGAGTCGCATGTGCTGCCTTGCGGTGGCTGTCAAAGCCGATCTGATCGACTTCCTCACGGGAAATGCCCCACTTCTGCGCGATTTCGTCTGCTGCGATTCCCTGTGGAATCAGGTTGTGATCCGCCATCATGCGATCCGTAAAAGGCTGTCCACCCGCCAGGCTGGAACCCATCGGCACGCGGGACATATTCTCGACACCACCCGCCACCACGATGTCCGCCTGACCAGAGGCAACCATCGCCGCCGCGAGATGCACTGCGTTCTGGCTGGACCCACACTGAAAGTCAATCGTGGTCGCCGGGATTTCAATCGGAAGCTGCGCATCGATCACGATATTACGTGCGATATTGAACGTTTGCTCTCCAACCTGGCTAACGCAGCCCATAATGACATGGTCGATCAGCTCCGGGTTGAGGTTAGCGCGTGCCAGTGCTTCACACAGTACATAAGATCCCATGCGCACCGGATGGACTTCACGCAGCCAGCCATTGCGCCGTCCTGATGCCGTGCGAACCGCTTCAATAATGACAACATCATTCATTTCAAAAATCCCCGTAATCTATTCATCATTTGATTTCAGGCCAATCATACCGTTAAT